>CAJCJI010000037.1 GCA_903970595.1 Verrucomicrobiota bacterium | reverse complement strand
ATCGACAGCAGTTCTTCCGGGTAGGCCTTGGTAATATCCCCGGTATCGGCAATGACGTCCCACAGCGGCGCCAGCACGCCCGCCGCCGCTCCTCCCGCCAGACCGCCCAGGAAGTGCCGCCGGCTGTAGCCGCGGTCGTATCGGATGACGCGCATTGCCAATACCTCTTTGCCGCATGGTCAATCGCCCGCCACGCGCTTTAGAACTGATACGTCAGGCGGATGCTGGCTTCATTATCCGAATCCAGCGTTGATAGTGCGTTGCGGTTGGGGTTGCCCATGTGCCCGTTGATGTAGGTATAAAAACCCTCCACCGTCATCGAGCCGCGCGGCTTCCAGCGCAGACCCGGTTGCGCCAGCACACCGCCGCGCGGATCGATCAGGACGGCGCCATAGGCTTCATAGATAGATGCCGGAAACGGCTGGATGGCCGCCAGCACGACGTAAGTCGATCCTCCGCCGACACCGGTGGCGACACTGGTATCGGTTCCCCCATACCCCTGCAGGGATCGGCCGAACAGATCGCTCTTGGTCTTGTGCATGGCCTGCGCCACCATGTAGGTAGCCGGGAATTCCTGCGAGAACCGCTGGTACTTTTCCGCCACCACACCCACCGTCCACTCATGCTGATGCAGCGGATTCACCCCCAGGTCGATCGGCGTAAACGTACGGTCCGGGACATAGGTCGCCTCCACGTTGATGATGATCTGGTCGAGAATCGAACCCGGCTCCGCCTCCGTGACGTAGCTGGCGCCGCCGCCGAGCACATCCTCCTGGAAATAGTCCCGCTTGATGTGCCCGCGGAGGCTGTCGCCGGCCGCGGTAAAGAAGGTGTCCAGCTCATTGTGCGCCGCGGCGAAGGTCGTGACCGGATCGGCCAGGAGATTTCCCGTGGCCGGCTCGAAGTCGTTGACCAGGGAGTTCAGGGCGGTGATGCCGTTGAGACGGACCATCGACGCATAGTGGAACCACTCGTTCGCCGAATAGACGCCGCCCGGAGCGATTTCCACCGGAGTCTGCGCCAGCTCGGCACCGGACGTGGTTCCGTGTGCCACGGCCAGCGTATTCTCCACGATGCCCAGTTCGTTGACTCCACCGGTTGAGTTGACGGTGGCGAAGTCCTTGTTCACGTTGGACTGGGTCCAGCGGAAGATTCCGTCCGGGTTGTAGCGGCGCACCGCGATTGCCTGCGCGCCGAATTGTCCAAAATTGGCTTTGAAGCGGACGCCAAAGTTGACCTTGTTCTCGTAATTGCCTTCAACGTACCGGTCATGAACCGTGAATTGCGAAGGGATGACGTTGTACGGCGAATTGACGTTCGGATAAATCGTGGGCTGGAATTTCTCGGCAAATGCATCCATCAGGACGTCGTCGGTGAGCTGATAGCCGATTCTCAGCGAGGGAGACGACACGCGGGAGTCAGAATATTCCTCGGTTGCCTTGCCGAGCACCAGGTGCCGGCGCAGATCGAGACCACCGGGTACGTCAAGAACCCTGAAGAAGATCAATTGCCCCCAGGCGATCTGCTGGTTGCCGAGGCGCACGTTGAGCGGGCCATTGGTGTAGTTGAGGATGGCGACCGGAAAATACAACAGGTAGTTGGGCCCGGCAATTTCAAGCGGATTCGGATGCTTGGCGCCATCCACGCGGTATTGGAACAAATTCACGCCGCCGCCATACAGGGCCTGGTCGCCGCCGGTAATCGAACCCTCGTTGCTGTTGACCAGCGAGGCGGCGTTGAATTGGCTGTAGTAACCCGGATCGGCCAGGGCGCGCATCCGGAATATCATGTTGAGGTCGGAGTTGAACTTGATGTCGGCTTCAAGCTCGCCTCGAACAGTGTGATAGTCGAATACGTTGTGCGACGGGGCTATGGGCCGGACCACCGTGCTGGCCAGCGCCGGATTCTGCACCACGAATGCCGTGGCCGGGATGCCCGGAGTGGGGACCCCGGGTACACGAGAGGTGGCAACACCGTTGAACGGATCGCCGCGTTGATCGTTGGGATTCTCGTCGCCGGTCTTGAACGCGGTCTCAAGCCGTACAAATCCGCTCAAGCCGAAATCGAAGTGAGAAAACATCCCTCCGCTTCCGGCATTATCCTGCGCACTCTGCGACGTGGTGTCGGGTCCGCCGGTATCGCCACCGGCGGCATCCTGCGCATGACTCAAAGGGATACAAAAGCTTGCAGCGGTGCTTATCCCCATGATGCCAAACAGCCGTATCGATTCCTGAACTTTACCCTGAACCTTTTTCATTGGTGTCCCCTCATAGCACACACGTATGTTTGTCTGCCGCTACTTTGAGCCCTCAACCTCCAACTCGAATGATCCGACCGGAGTGACCTACCGCCAGGACCGGGGCCGCAGGTCCGGACTGACCGATTCCTTCATACCAGGCCGTCCTGACGTCGCCATCGGCCAGGTGCGTCCAGCTTTTTCCGTCGTCTCCGCTCTCCAGCATTTCGCGCATGCCGGTCACCACGACATGGCCGCCGGGCGCCGAACTCACGCCAAGCAGGATCGCGCCGCTACCGGAGTCGAGCGCGCTCCAGCTTGCGCCGTGATCCGCGGTACGCAGAATGCAGCCGCTCTGGCCGACGGCATATCCGATCCCGTCATCCCTGAGCTGCAGGGAGAAGATCGAGGCGTCACCTTTGTGAAGCAGCGACCAGTTCTTGCCGCTGTCGGCTGAATGCAGGATCAGGCCGAATTCCCCGGCGATGGTGATTCCACCTCCGGCGTCCACGGCGACGGCGTAGATGTGCGGCTCGACCCCGTCCTCGGCATAGCCGGCCCAGCGCGGCGACACCGCGCTCCAGTTTTCTCCGCAATCGCTTGAGGTGAGCACCGTGCCGAAGCCGCCGACAGCAGCCGCCTGTCCCTTCGCATTGACCGCCACCGAAAAGAGACGCTGGTCGGTGCCGGACTTGACTGTTTTCCACTTCTCGCCGGTCTGCTTGAGAATCAGCCCCTCCTGACCAACCGCGAGCGTGCACTGCCGGCTCATCGCCAGGCCCAGCAGGCTCAACGAAGTCGGCGGATTGTCGTTGACGCGCCAGTTTTTGCCGCTGTCGTCGCTGCTGAGAATGGCGCCGGACGCACCGACCGCCATCGCCCTGCTGCCGTCAACCGCGATCGCGAACAGGGCTTGATGCGCAGTGCCGGAGACCACCGGCGCAATCGCGGGACTGGATCGCACCTGCGGCATGGCGGCGGCGGCGGCCGCGGCAAGCATAAAAGCGGTCAGGCGGACGAAGCGCCTCATGGCTTCAGCGGCGCCTGGCACCGTGCCACTGCAGGACGTTCCAGACCTCTGCTTTTCGGCATCACGTAGCATCGCCGAGCTCCAGGTCCGAGGCGGTGAAGGCCGACAGGTCCACGCCTTCTCCGACGAGCAGATCCCTGCGTCCCACGAACCGCGGCTTGACCACCCACACCAGGTAGGGCAGCACCACCAGTGCGAGAACCATGTTGATCAGCATGGTGAGCACCAGCAGCAGGCCCATGTCCGCCATGAACTTCAGGGCCGACAGGAAGTACCAGGGCAGGATGCCGATGAACATGATCGTCGCCGTGAACAGGATCGCCTTGCCCGTCGTCGTAAGGGACGCCGTGATGGTCTTGCCCCAGTCATGGTTGTGCCGGTGATACTCCTCGCAGATGCGCGACAGCAGGTAAATGCCGTAGTCGATGCCCACGCCGACGCCGATCGCGGCCACCATCAGCGAGTTGATGTCCAGGCCGATGCCGATCAGGTGCATCGAGGCGTTGAGGATGAAGTTCGCCAGGTTGACCGGCGCCAGCAGGATCAATCCGGCCACGATCGAGCGGTAGGCCAGGCTGCAGCCGAGCAGGATGACGATGTTGAGCAGGCTGATGATGACCCAGTGATAACGCTCGACCACGTTGTTCATGGCCTGCTGCAGCGCGATAGTTCCGGTTCCCAGGCGGATGCGGAACTGGGGATGGTCGGCCCGGACCTGAGTGACGGCATCGCCGGCCTTCTTCAGGGCCTCGTCCACCGTCCCCTGCTTGTTGTCCTTGAACCACAGCGACACCGTGCCGTTCTGCTGCTCGAAGTCGATGACATTGGAGAATGCCTTCGCGCTGCTGCCCAGCATGATTGCCTGGGCGCCGGCGTTGACGCCGGAATCGGTCGGATCCAGCGACAGCCATTTCGGATTGCCGCCCGAGAACAGCCGGTTACCCTCCATCAGGTAATCGGCGAAAGACAAGGTTGCCCTGGGCGCGTTGGGCCCATCCTCCATCAGGCTCTGCAGCTTCTGCATGGTCAGGACCGTGTCGGCTTCGTGCATGACCCGGCTGGAGTCGTCGATATTCTTGCCCTCGAAAATGATCTCCAGAGTATTGACGCCCGGAAAATGCCGATTGATCTGCCGCACCGCGGTGTTGAATTCCGAGTCGTCCCACAGCAGATTGCTGCCTTCGGTGGGGTTTCCGATCTTGATCTGCAACGCGGTATAGACCGCAAAAATCGCGACCACCACGATCACCACGCCGGTAAATCGGGCCGGCTTGCCGTGCGTGACCCCGGCGATCGCCCGCAACACCATCTTGATGATCTTGTGGATGCCGTGATCCCCGCCCCGCCCCACCAGCCGATCGACGTTTTTCGGCGCCGGCAGCGCCGCCAGCAGCAGGGAAATCAGGAACACGCCGGTAGGAATCAACCAGATGGCCCAGAATCCGCAGAACAGCGCGAAGCGCTCCATCGCCGGTATCGGCGCGACGGCGATGAGAAAGATGCCGACGATGTCGGTGAAAATGCCCAGTATCGAAGGCGCCATCATCACGCCCATGGTGATTTCGGCCGCCTTGGCGCGATCCTTGACGTGCGCGTAGATCTCGTAATACCGCTCGGTGAACTGCACGCAGTGCGAAAACGACCGGGCCACCAGGAGCAGCGGAACGATCATCAGCAGGGGTTCGATCGGCGACTTCAACCAGCCCACAAAGCCGAAGCCCCATACCGCGGCCACCGCGCTGGTGACGATCGGCGTGATCACGCCGACGATATTCCGCATGTACAACGCCAGTGCGATCACCAGGGCGCCCAGGGTCACGGCGAAAATGCGGAACATCTGCGACTCGTACTCGTAGACCCAACCGGTCAGGGCCGGCTGGCCGGCCATATAGATGTCGTGATGACTGTCCCGGTTCTTGACCACCATTCCCTGGAGATATTTGAATGCCGTGCCGTAGTCCAGCCGGTTCTCGATGAAGGTGGCATTGATCAGCGTGGCCGTTCCGTCGGTGGAGATCAGGAAGGTCTTCGAGTTGGGGGACTTGTCCACGCGGTTGCGGAAATCGTCGATCTCCTCCGGCGTCGAGGGCGGGTGGTCGCCCATCAGGGGACGCACGTCGATGCCCATCGGCGTCGCCTCGGCGTAGCGTGCTTTCTCCGTGGCAATGGACAGGATCTGGTCATGATCGACGCCGGGCGCCAGGTCGATATCCCGCGTCATCTGCCACACTTTGGCCAGGGTCTCCCCGTTGTAGATATCCCCGTCCTTGCGCTTGACCATCAAGGTCACGGTCAGCGGATTGCCGAAGTTCGGATGCGCCTTGAACACCTGTACAAATGGATCATCCTTGGGCAGCAGGTCCGAAAATATCGTCTGCAGCTGCACGTTGCGCAGCCCCGCGGCGAAGCCAAGCGTAATCAGGATGAAGACGACAACGGCCACATTGCGATGGCTCATCGTCCATCTGGCTATTCGATACCGGAGCGAAAGCATGAGGTCCTCAGTACGGATCCATCTGTTCTTTTAACGACGGATGACCGCGCCGGTCTGCCCAGGAGGAGAATGTGCGGTGCCCTGTCGCACATCCTCCAACCCGGTCCATCGGCAAACTTGCAAAGCGGCGGGAAGCCCGGCGGTCTAGACCGATCCGAGGCGCTGCATCGCCTGGCTGGTCATGTACTTGTTCACCACATCTCCGTCCATGTTGAAGGTGGTGGTATAGCCGCCGGTGACCTGATGCACGTGACTTAGGATGCTCATGCGATTGGACTGGATGTCGTGCACCATCACATAGGTCCAGGACCAGGCCGGATGCCCGGAGTTGTCCTTGAACACGGCGGCGCCGTCCACGAACTGCCCCGAGCCGGTCTCGAATGATTTCCACACTTCGCCGCGGCGATCGTAGGTCACGCTGGCCACGTACATGTTGTTGCGCACGTCGATCCAGACGCGTTTCTTGCTCACCGGCGCCCTGGGATAGCCGGTAGGCTCGGCTTCGAGCACGATCACCTCGGGAATCAGTTCCATGTAGGTGTCGATGAAGGTCTTGCCCTTGCCGCCGCCGTGCCGGGCCTTTTCCCAGTTCGGGCGGCTGCCCTGCCAGTTGCCGGAAATGGCGCCGAGCATGGGCTGGCGGCCGATGGTCTTGAAATTGCCCCAGGTCAGCATCGGGTCTCCCGAGGACCAGGCATCGGAGAGGAAAAAGGTGATGCCGGGCACCAGCGGCTCGAAACGCTGGTTGGTGGGGAACTGGCGCACCCGCTTGAACGCGGGCAGGTAGCCGTAAAGTTCCGGGAACTTGCGCTGGTCGTAGTACCACTGCGACAGGAAGGCCGTACCGGCCGTGTCCTGTGGCTTGGTGAACCAGACGGACTGCAGGCGCAGCAGATCTTTCATGCCCTGGAAGACCTGGCCGTCGGTGCGGGCGGTGGTGTTCAGTTCGGCCCAGACGAAGTCGTACTGATAGGCTTCCTCGCCGGAGGGTTGGATGTCCCAGTCGCGGATCGCATAAAGGGAATAGTCGTGACGGCCCCAACTCAACGTGATGTTGGTCAAGGCCTCCTTCGCGTCCTTCGGATCGGGGAACGGCGTGCCGCCGCGCCAGGGGCCGCCGTCCTCGTACACCACGTTGCCGGTGTCGTCGAAATGCGCCTTGCCCTTGTTGCGCAGGGTCGCCTGCAGGAAATCGTAGTTGAACATCTTGGTGATGTCGGTGGTCGGCGCGACGATGTTGATGTGCCGGCCCATGGTCTTGACCTGCTGATAGGCGATCGGGTCAAGCAAGTCCTTGACGGCTTCGACGTTATCGGCGTTGACGATGTCCCCCGGCTTGATCTTGCCCTTGGTGTAAGCTTCGATCGATACGAGTTCGTCGGGGTAGGCCTTGGCCAGGTTGTCGCCCTTGGCGACGATTGGCCACAGGGGAGACAGTACGCCGGCGGCGAAAGCGCCCTTGGCGACCTTCTCCATCAGAGCGCGCCGACCGTAATTGAAATCGTATTTCCTGATATGCATACGTTCTCCTCCTAGCACAATCTTTGAATGGATTTGTCTTCGTTGCCGCCAACCTCGCAAGCGCTCCCGCCGCGCTTCTTCTCCCGGTTGGCCGATGTCCCGGTCGGTCCGCACCGCTCACCATGGAGTATCTGCCGATCTCCAAGTGGGTCAATTAGGAAGATGCCCCTTGCACAGGCAGGCGTGCCCTAATACGGCAGGGGATATGGCCCTTCGTTGTAGTGATTACACGCTTACGACCTAGGTGTTTCCCTACACTTGGAACCGGTGTTCGGCCAATCGCCGGCGCGGCGGTGCGCGCCTGTTTCAGCGTCCCTGCGCAGGAGCGAGGGGATGGTCCGCAACGCAGACGCGCAGCGGGATGCCCATAGGGGCACGGGCCGGCGGCATTTCAAATCGGGGCCGGGGAATCGACGCGAGAGAACACAAGCCGGCGGTGTCCGCGCCCCGGCTAGCGCGAGACCAAATCACAGCGGTATTGAAATCCGGGAAACGCCTGCTTCAGCTCAGGCGCTGCGGCTGCCTCCACCCTCCCGGCGCACCATCAGCATCAGGTGAACCAGCTCGGTGTAGCTGGCCACCTGCATCTTGCGCATGACCCTGGCGCGATGGGCTTCGACGGTCTTGTAACTGACGTCGAGCTCTCTGGCGATCGCCTTGTTGTTGCGTCCGGCGAGCAGGCGGTCCAATACCTCGCGTTCCCGCTCGGTCAGTCCGGCGACCCTTTCGTTGACCATAGCGGCCTCGGTGCGCTCCTGGCGGGCCCGGCGGTCGTGTGCCAGGGCGCGGCGCACGCATTCCAGGAATGCCTGGCTGTTGGGAGGCTTCTGCAGGAAGTCGATCGCCCCGCCGCGCATGGCGCGCACCGCTAGCGGAACATCGCCGTGCGCCGAAAGAAAGATGATCGGAATGGTGAGCCCGTTTTCGTTCAGATGGTCCATCAGCTCAGGGCCGCTGATCCCCGGCATGCGCACATCCAGCACGATGCAGCCGTGTGAAGCCGGCGTCAGCTGCTTGAGCAAGGCCTCCGCCGAATCGAATGCTTCGACGTGCAGCTTGACCGACTCCAGAAGATACTTGAGCGAACGGCGCACCGACTCCTCGTCATCGACGATGAACACCGTTTCTTCGACGTTCGACATGGCCGTTCAATGTTCCAGATGCGGCAGCAAAAAAGTGAACGTGGCGCCTCCATACTGATTGGCGGCGACCGACAGCTTGCCCCGGTGAGACTCGACGATCGACCGGCAGATGGCCAATCCCAGGCCGAGGCCGTTATCCTTGGTGGAGAAAAATGCGTTGAAGATGCTGCCGATATCCTTCGCCGCCACACCGTGCCCGCGATCCGCCACCGTCACCTCCACCCATTTGCGGCCTTTTCTCTTGGCCGAGATGGTGAGGATGCGCTGCGGCTCCGGCACCGAAGACATCGCCTCCAGCGCATTCTTCACCAGATTGACCATGAGCTGCTTGAATTCCATAGGATCCAGCATCAATGGCGGCAAGGTCGTCGACAGATGCGATTCGATCACCGCGCCCACCTGACGCCTTTCCACATCCATGAACTTCACCATCTCGCGAATCATGGAATTCAGATCGCACAGTATGGTGTTGGGTTGATGCCGGCGGACGAACTGCCGGATGTGCTTGATGATGTCGCCGGCCTGCTCGGTGTAATGCAGCGCCTGTGAAATCGTCTCATAGACTGCTTCTTTGTCATATTCCCCGGCCGCCAGGCGCAGCTTGCAGCCCGACAGGAAATTGACCGCCGAGCTGAGCGGCTGGCCCAGTTCGTGAGCCATCGCCGCCGCCATCTCGCCCATGGTATTGACACGCGAGGCACGCGCCAGCTCTGCCCTTTTCAGCCGATCCTGCATCTCCAGCCGCTTGGTCTCCGTAACCTCGCGGTGGGCCACTACGGCCCCCAAGGCCTTGACCGGAATCGGCGCGCTACTGGCGCTGAACCAGCGCACGCCTCCCTCACGGTCGCGCACGCCGAGTTCGAACTCGGGAATGGTGCGCCCTTCCCTCAGGGCGCGCGCATCCGGCAGATCGTTGCGCCGCATCGGCGTGCCGTCCGGGTGGATGATGCAATTCTGGGCCGACTTGGAACCCTTGATGATCGAGACCAGATCCGCCTTCGGGATCATCCGCGCCATCGCTTTGTTGACTTCGAGGACATCGCCCTTCACATCGGTGACGAGCATCCCTACCGGCGAGGTTTCGAACAAGACGCGGTATTTCTTGCGGCTCTCCCGGAGCTTTTCCTCGGTGCCCTTGCGTCTCGCAATCTCGGTGCGCAGCGCTTCGTTCTTGTGCCGCAACTCGTGGGTCTGCTCCTGGACCAGCAATTCCAGCCGCTGCTGCGTGCGCTGCAGGGTTTCCTCCGCGTGCCTGCGGCGGGAAATATCCTGCAGTATCCATATCGCCGTGCGCGGCGTATGCCCGGGGTCCAGGCGCTTTCCCGACACGGCGCACCAGAACAATTCCCCGTCCTTGCGCTTCATCAGACGCTCGTCGGCGTAAACCCGATGCGTGCGGAAATGCCGGTTCACGACGCTGCCGATCCTGCGGAACTCGAGCGGACTGGGATAGATCTCCAGGAACTCCTTGTTGTCCAGTTCCCCAGGCTCATAACCGAACATTTCCTCGAAGCGCCGGTTGCATCGCAGGATGGTGCGGTCGACGCTGTAGCAGATGCCGACGATGGCATTGTCGAAAATGACCTGATAGTCCGCCGCGTCCTGCAGCATCTTTTCGTGACTGCTGGCGTGCCCGTCCGCCTGCGGCTGCTTCAGCTGCAAGCCGGTATCGGCGGCGCGCGCCTCCATGGCAGCGGCTGGAGCCGGCTTTGCGTACGTCCGCCGCGCGTTCAGCCGGCCGATGGTCCCCGCGCCGATTCCAGCGCGGCGTCCAGCCTCCGCGCTGACGGAAGCCACTTTCACGCAAGCGTCCTTGCCGAGCACATAGGCGGTTCCCAGGCGCCGTCCTGTTCCGAGCAGGCGTATGGGAATGGCATCGGCGCACTGCTCCAGGGACTCCTTGGGCAGGATCAGCTTCTCTTCGTTGTTTCTGCCGGTCCTGACGACGCGGCCGCGCTCGTCGAGCAAGACCAACTGTTCCGCCCGATAACGGGCGCACAAGTCCTCGTATCGGGTGAACAGGTAATGGCGCGCGGCACGACCGTCCGCTTCAAACCCGGAGGATATGGCTTGCGCCATGGAACTGGTGAGCGCCAGCGCCTGATCGCGGTAATACTTGTCGATGGTGGTGAAATCCACGACGCCGATCACCTCGCCGCTGTCCTCATCCAGCAGGGGCGTGGCCGCGCAGGTCCACCGATGCCAGCCCTCGCAGTAATGCTCGGACGAAAATACGTGCACGGACTCGCGTTTGCTCAGGGCGGATCCCATGCCATTGGTCCCGGCGACCGATTCCAGCCAGCAGGAACCCTCGACCACTCCCGAACGGCTCATCGCGGCTTCGCGAACCTTTGCATCGCCGGCGATGTAAAGAATCACGCCCTCATGATCGGCCAGGAGCACAATGCCCGGCACGTCGGCGAGCTGCGCCGTGATCTTGTCGATCACGGGCCTGGCGATCCCTACCAGGCGTTCGTTTTTCAGCAGGTGGCTCTGAAACACATCTTCGGTGCACTTGGCGCCGATCTTCAGGGTGGGGTCAACCCCGACCTTGGCGCACCGGCTCCATTCCTTGAGCAGCAGCCGCGAATAGGAATCGCGGACTTCGTTGGGATCGATCAGCCCTGAATTAAAGCTCTCCCACAAGGAATGTATACGGCGGCGGTCCTTCTGAAAACCAACGTATGGATTCTTCGTGAGCACGATTCGTTCTCCCCCGCTTCGCGCCTTGTCTCTGGTGCTCTGAGTAGAGCCAGTGGCGTCTATGCATGAATAGTGTTCCTCAAGCAATACATCCGTCAACAGCGCATCGGGAACGACGGACAGCCAGATTGTGCGTCGCACAATACCAACCGTCCGCTCGTCCCGATTTTGCCGTGCGTCGATCAGCTGCGCTTGGCTCCTTCGCACTCCTTGAGGCGGGCTTCGAGCTCGGCGATGCGCACATCCCGCGGATTGGGCATGAAGATGCCCTCGATTGCGCTGGCGTCCATTTTCCTCCGCGGCACACCCGCAAAAGGTCCGGCGTAAATGTTGGAACGGTCGTCGCCCCAGCAGCCGTAGAACGGCACATCCGCCGGCGGCTCCGCCCTGACCCACTGCTTGTGAAATTCCTTGTAGGGAACACCGCGCTTCTTGCGCGAGGCGCGTTCCGCCTCGCGTGCCTTGCGCGTTGCCTCCCGGTCCAGAACCAGGGTGTCCGTGTTGTAGACCACGTGGTAGATGCGCCGCGCAGCCTCGTGGGAAATCAGGCTTTCCTCCAGGTCCTTGATCACCAGGTCCGGATCGCGCTCGAGCACGTCGCCGTATCCGCCGCCGCTGCCCTGCATGATCATGTAGAGCTCGCCGCGATTGCACAGCTCGAATTGCAGGCCCATATGGTGGGTGCTGTACTTTGCACCCTCGAACGGCTGCTTGTTCATGATGTCGACAATGGAGAACTCCCATTTCTGCGGATCGGACTTCATGATCTCCAGCGTATCGACGCCCTTAACCTTGCACAGCGGATAAGTCGGAGAGGAGTAGCCGCCGAACAAGCCCGGCGTGCACGACACCTTGGAGCCGATGCAGCAGACCATGAAGCCCCACATATTGCTCTTGAGGTTTGAAGCAATCATCTCGTAACCCTGGCCCCCGCGGTATTTGCCGAAGGCCTGGTTGTCTTTCATAATCTTCTTGGAAACGATCTGGATGAAGGGAACCTCCTCCTCGTTCAGCTCCTGCTCGCCCGTATCGGCCATGGATGCAAAGATCGGCGCCACGCCGTGTTCGCCGTCGCGGTCGACCCTGGCGCCGCCGCCCATGCCATTGAGGTCCGCGCAGAGATTGCCCACCATGTCGCCGTGCTGGGTCAGCCCGCCCCAGATAAAGGTGCGGATCATGTTGTGCCAGGGCGCAATGACCTTGGTGAACTTGGAAGGACATCCGTACAGGAACTTGGCGACGCACAACTGGGCGGCGGTGAATGCCGGGAAGAACGTCATCATGCTTTCCGCGTTCGGCGTGGTGTAGGACGAGCGCAGCGCCGACTTCTGGTCGCAGATGACGCGGATCGGCGCAAACACCGCCTGGTTGCGCGGCAGGTCGGGCCAGACGAACATCAGGAACAACTGGCACAGCATGCCCTTCAACGAGGAAAGCACCGTGTTGTTGCAACGGTTGGCAAACTCCGGACTCGATCCGCGGAAGTCGAGGATCAGTTCGTTACCCTTCTTCTCCATTTCCAGCTGGATCTTGATCAGGCAGTTTTCGCGCAGGGTGCCGTCCGCCATGATCACGGTGCGCACCTTACCTTTCGGCCATGCCTCCAGGCGCCGCTGCACTTCGGCCTTGGAATCCTCCAGGCCGCGACGCAGCGCCGAGATCACCGTGTCCGGACCGAATTCGGCGATGGCGGCCTTGACGCGCTGCTCCAGGCGGCGACAGACGAACAGTTTGACCTTCATGTCTTCGTACTGCAGCTTGGGCTCGCGCACCGAGTTCTGCAGGTAGGTGACCAGGTCCTTCTTCAGTTCGTAGTTTTCCACCACCTTGAAGGGCGACATCTTCAGGCCTTCGTCATAGACCTGCTCGGCGGCCGAGGGCATGCCACCCGGCTCGATGGCGCCGTTCTCTCCCTCGTGCACGGTGGCGCCGGCCCAGGCGATCAGCTTGCCTTCGTGGAAAATGGGCAGGATCAGGCTCTGGTCGGTGTTGTGGATATTGCCGTAGCGCGCGTCGTTGTGGATGAAGCCGTCGCCTTCGCGGATCCCGACCGTGGGCTCCTTTTCCCAATACTTCTTGATGAACTTGATCGGGTGATGCACCAGGCAGGCGAACAGCAGCACGCCGCCGGTGCTGCCCAGGGCCAGGTCGCCGCTCGGCGTGAAGATGCCGGTGATCAGATCGCCCCACTTGGCACCGGGGGCGGCACCCATCTGCTCCAGCATTTCGAAGGTTTCGTTGCACCCGGCCTGCAGGCGATCCCGCACCAGCGCCAGAACCGCCGGATCCTTCGAGCGCTCCATGGCCTTGTGCTCAGCCTCCGTGCGCGGCGAGATGTCATGGTTTTCCATGATCTCGGGGTCCGGCCCGAGAAACAACACATTGTCCGCGAGGAACTGGCTGATCAGTTCCCGCTCGCGATTCTCCTCCGGAATGTTTTCGAGCTTACCCATTTTCAACTCCTAATCATTGATGAATTGGTACGACGTCAGGCGCTGACCGCTTGCCTGCTTCCGGCTTCGCTGCGGACGGGATCGATCTTGACGCCGACGCGCGTCAGCCAGGCCGCTCCGTGTTCCCCGATTTCCATCTGCCAGCCGGGTTCGACCAGGTAGGTGGTCACCGGCGAGATCACCACCGCCGGCGCCCCGACGACGTGTCCGATCTCGAGCTGTCCGATTTCGTAGAACTCGGTTTCCAGCGGCTCCTTGACGTCGACGAAATGGCATTTGCGCTTGGCCACCGGGGGCGGCAGTTTCTTTTTCTTGCCCTGCGGCGCGATATCGCTGAAGCGAACCGTCTCCAGCTCGACATAGCTCGACACCCGCACGGTATTGATGCGGATGCCGGCCTCGGGGGCCTCGCTGCCCTTTCCGAAACGATTGCCGTAGTCCACGGAAAATTGCCGGATCAAGGCCATCACGTCGTCCATGTTGCGCAGCCGCGATGTCGGCGAGACCACCGTGGTCTGCACCAGCTGGTTGCCGAAACGCATGTCCAGCTCCAGCCGGTGCTTCACATCCTCCTTGCGCATTCCCTGGCGCAGCAGGTCCTGCAGTCCGGCGGTCTCCAGTTCCTGAACGATTTCGTTGAAGCGCTTGTAGTCCGACAGCAGCCGGCGCGCGGTGCTGTCGTAGATGTACATGAACAGCGAACGCTCGTGGATATGCAGCTGGTGCATGTTGCCCGCGCCGACGGCGGAGAACACCGAGCAGAACGGTGGAACCAGGATCTTGTTGATTCCCAGGATGTTGGCGATGCCGCAGCCGTGCAGCGGCCCATTGCCGCCGTAGGCCAGCATGGTGAAGGTGCGCGGATCGTAACCGCGGGCGCGCAGCTCCTGGAAAATGCCGTTGGCCATATTGGCATCGACACGCCGTTTGACCATCATCGCGGCTTCGACCACCGAGCAGTTGAGCTCGTCGCAGATCTTGTCTTCGAGCGCCGCTTTGGCCCTGGCCTGATTGAGCTTGATGCTGCCGTCGGCATACCGGTCTGAAGTCAGGTATCCCAGGATCAGGTCGGCATCCGTCACTGTGGGACTCAGTCCGCCGCGGTCATAGGACGCAGGTCCCGGATCCGACCCGGCGCTGCCCGGGCCGACCTGCACCGTGTGGTGCATGCGGTCGTAATGGCAGATCGAACCACCGCCCGCGCCCAGGGTAACAAGGTGGATCATCGGCACCGTGACCAGCCAGCGCTCGATCACCGGGTTGAAGTCGTAGTGCTTGACGCCGCCCTCCACCACCAGGCCGATGTCGAAGCTGGTACCGCCCATGTCGGTGCAGATGACGTTGCCTAGCTTGGCTTGCTGCGCCAGGTGCTCCGACGCGCTGACTCCGGCCACCGGGCCGGAATGGATGGTCTGCAGCGAGTCGGTGGAGTTGAGCTGGGCCATGCCGCCGGAGTTGTGGATCACCAGCATCGGCCGCTGGTAGCTGGACTCGCGCAGGTTGAGCTCCAGGGAGCTGAGTCCGTGGTACATCACGTCATGCAGGAATGCATCGATGATCGACGACGACCAGCGCACGTATTCGCCCTTGCGCCCGGCGACCTTGTGCGACAGCACCACCGGCATGGCGCCGAGCAGGTGCTCCGGATATTCCTCGAACAGGATTTCCTCTACGCGCCGTTCGTGTACCGGATTGGTCACCGAGTTGACCAGGCCCACGACGAAGGCCTGCGCGCCGCGGTCCACCAGCCGGCGGATCTTCTCCCGCAGGTCATCCTCGTCGAGCGGCATGACGATTTCGCCGACGGCATCGATGCGCTCGCGCACCGCCGCGATCATCGGTATCGGCACCAGTGCGTCCGGACGATCCGCCGCCGGCAGGTTGGACTGGTCCTCGCCGGTGAGGCCTTCGCCGTAACCTCGTCCGCGCGACAGGGGTACGGAGCTTTCGAAGCCGGCGGAGACCAGCAATGCGACATTGGGCCCTTTTCTCTCGATCAGCGCGTTGGTGCCCAGCGTCGTGGCATAGCGGACCGAGTCGATCTGCGACAGCACATCCTGCACGTCCAGCTCCAGGGTCTTGCAGGCGCTGTTCAGGGCTTCGCGAAAGCCAAGGGACAGATTGTGGTGCGTGGTCAGGGCCTTGGACTGGATGTAGCGATCGTCCCATACAAAAAAACAATCGGTGAACGTGCCACCGATGTCGACGGCAATGCGCTTCATGATCTATCCCCTCCCCTGCTGTTGCGCTTTCTGCTTGTTCGAGTGGTGGTGGTGCGCGCGGCCCGCCATATCCGGTCCGGCCAGTTCGGCGGCGTTCAAGGGCTTGCGGTCCTTCCACTGCTCCTTGAGCGCATCGATGTCGAACTCCATGTCGACCACCGGGGGGTGCCCAGGCGGCAGATATTCGACCTCGATCATGGTGGCGCAGCTCGGACAATAGAATTCGAGGATCTGCACCCATTTTGCGTCCGGTGCGAAGGTGAACTCATAGCGCTTCGGGTCCAGGATGGGTGCGTGGATCTCGCGCGGATCGCGCACATAGACCAGCAAGCCTTCCTTGTAGGGCTGACGCGCCGGCCCGACCTCGTGGTTGCAGACGCGGCACATCCAAAGCTCGCGATCCAGGTCGATCTCGAGGTATTCCGTCATTGGTACTTTCATGGTTATCCCTTTCTGGCTTGTTTGGTGAGGACGAGGTCGCGGTTGTCGTTGACCAGGAAGCGCCACCCATCGGGCACGAAGCAGGTGAAGTACTCCTCCTCGACGATGGACGGTCCGATTCCCCATTGCCCCGGGATCAGCTCCTCGTGACGATACATGGGCAAGGCCTCCAGCGGCTCGCCGGAGCGGCGCACCGAGCGGCTGAGGCTGGTCTTGGCCTGATCGCCCGCCGGCGTATCGATGGACTTGAGGGTGAAATGCGGAATCTGCTTGGTCGCGCGCAACTGCAAACGCAAGTCCTCTCCACCCTTGGCCTCGGCGGAAAGCTCGAGCTTGCCGTTGATCTTGTGCGAGCCGGACTTGCCGCCCCTGGTGTAGGCCACGGACTTATCCAGCGCGCACTCCTCGAGACGAAAGCCCTCGGCAAACATGTCGCGGCGCGCACGCTGCATCAGCTGCTCGTTCAACCCGGCCAGGTCGCTTTCGCCGCCCCCATGCAGCAATGATTCATAGCTGTGGGCAATATCGCTGAAACCGATGCCGAACGCGCTGAACACCGCCGCCATCCGCGGCACGATGATCTGGTTGATGCCCAGCCGTTCCGCCACCCTGCAGGCCGTCATGGGGCCGGCGCCGCCGAAGGCCAGCAGCGAGGTTTCCGCGGGGTGTTCGACGATATTCGACATGGCCTTGGCAATCTTGTCGACATAGGCCTTTTCCATCGCCTCCAGGGCCCGTTCGAGCCCCACGCCGAGGGGCTTGGCGATCTTCTCGAGGATTGCCGCCTCGGCGCGTGCGCGGTCCAGCTTCAGGGCGCCGCCGAAATACGACTCGCCGTCGAGAATTCCCAACAGCAGGTAGGCATCGGTGATGGTGGCCTCCTTGCCGCCATAGCCGAAACAGGCCGGACCCGGGGCGCCGCCCACGCTTTCGGGCCCCACCCGGATCGATCCGTTCACCACCCGGAACACCGAGCTGCCGCCCGCGCCCAGGCTTTCCACCTCGCATAACGGGAACGAGATCTGCACGTCCTCCAGCTTGCCGCGCCGCTGCTCCCGCACCATGCCGCCGTCCACCAGCCCGATGTCGGTGGTGGTGCCGCCGATGTCCATGGTCACCAGGGCCTTGCAGCGGTAATGGTCGGCCAGCGCCCGGCTACCCTCCATGCCGCCGCGCGGACCCGAACCCCAGGTCTTGAGGGCCACCGTCTTGGCCACCCGCGAAGAAGTGCCGTCGTTGCAAAAGATCAGCATGGGATTGCGCGCGCGGTGTTCGCGCAGCACGCCTTCGGCGTTGTACAGAAAGCGCTCCATCGCCGGATGAAGAAAGGCGTTGAGCAGGCCGCTCCAGGTGCGGCGCGCGTCGTCGCGATCGTCGGACAGCTGGTGCGAGTACAGGATCGGCACCGCGCCGAGCAGATGCCGCGGGTAGCGCAGCAAGGCCATGCGCTTGATCCGCATCTCGTCTTCGGCGATGTTCGCACCGCCGATGCTGACGACCAGGCGGCTGGCTCCGCGCGACATCAGTTCGTTGACCACCGCGATCACCTGCGCCTCCAGCGCCTCGTCATCCTGCTGCAGATCGAGGTGGCCAACCCGGTCGCCGACCATGGCCTGCATCAGCTCGCGCTCGTTTTCGTTGCGGACCAGCGTGGAGACCTGCTCGCCCTTGCGCAGCAGCAGCCCCATGCGCGGTCCCTTGCGCTGCACCACCGCATTGGTGCCCTGCGTGGTTGAATAGCGGATGTAATCGACTTCTTCCAGCAACGAGGCCAGCCTGGACTCGCCGTAGATGCGTTTCGATACTTGGCGCAGCACCTCGACAAAGCACTGCGTGAGGTCGTGGGGGGTGGTCAGGGTTTTCGCATGAAACACCTGGTCCCCGGAAATCACGCAGGCATCCGTGAGCGTGCCGCCATTGTCGATGCTGATAAGCATTCCCATGAACTCGCCTCTTGAGCAGTTTGGTGACGGACAGGTAACCGATCCCCGGTTCGCACAGCGAGATCGACCTCGAAACGATAGACGCCACGGCTGCTTGCCTCAATTAGTAGGCTACCTTCTGCGATATAGGGATTTCCCTCGCCGGGCAGCGGGCTGCGCGGGCAGTCCGGGAATGGAGTCCCGGCGCCGGCTCAGGGCTTGCCTGCCGAATCGACGGGATGCGGCAGCCACATCCGGTGCCCCTGCCCGGCAGCCGCGGACCGCTCAGGTTGCGGCTGGCGCATCCGCCGGGCGGCGCGTAGTTGCAGGCCGAGAGCGCGAGCGCGCAGACCGCGGCGACGGGCGCGAAGAGGCGGAGCGCGGCGGTTGTCATCTA
>CAJCJI010000036.1 GCA_903970595.1 Verrucomicrobiota bacterium | reverse complement strand
CTGCCCGCCGCAAGCAGCACCGCGGCCAGAGGCTGGGCCGGCATCAGGATATCGATCCGGGACCGGCCGGCGCAGCCGGGCACAGTACCCAAAGGTATTCACACGGCGGCGGCATGGCCGGATCGCCGTCGCGGGAACGCCTTTTGCCATCGATGCTGAACCGGATCATGAATGTGCTCCGCTCGTGTCCCGGCCGGGCATGGTCCCGGTCGGCACGCGCTTTGAAGGGTACGCAGGCCGCGCCGCCGCACCGGCTGGAATCCGGCTGGGCCAGGCCGGCGACAAACGATGGACGATGGATAGCGATCAGGTCTTAATCTGATCCAGACCGGGACGCATTGCAATAGCCCGGCGCCGCTTGCGGGCCGGCGCCGGCGCAGCGCGGCCAAGGCGCTGTTTCTCATCACTTTGCATGAATAATCCGGCCGCGGGCGATGGTACAAGATCAAGGCGCCGGAACGATAAAGCGGTCACAGGGCGGCGCACAGCGGCACAAAAAACAAGCGGCGTCGGTGCGGTTGCCGCAATCAGCGAGGAGAAAACCGTGAAGCACTATGCAACGGCGTTGCTGGCGTTCTGCGCATGCTGGGGGGCGGCGCTGCCGGCGCAGGCCAAGGTCTCCACCGACAAGGCGGCCGAACTGGGCGGCCCCAAGCTGACCTGCCTGGGGGCGGAAAAAGCCGGCAGCCCCGGCGGCGTGCCCGCCTACTCCGGCAAATTCGTCGGCAGCTGGCCGGGCATGAAGGGCCCGTATGGCTACGATCCCGGGCCGTATGCCGGCGAAAAGCCCCTGTTCACCATCAACGCGCAGAACGCGGCGCAGTACGCGGACAAGCTGACCGACGGCCAGAAGGCCCTGCTGCAGAAATACCCCCAGGGCTACCGCATGCTGGTGTATGCGAGCCACCGCGACTTCGGCACGCCGCAATGGGTGTGCGACGCCACCCGGCAGGACGCCGTTACCTCGGAGGTGCTGCACGACGGCATGGGCATCAGCGGCGCCGCCGGCGGGCTGCCCTTCCCCTTCCCGCAGAGCGGGCTGGAGGCGATCTGGAACATGATCAATCCGCCGCGCGCCTGGACCGAGCAGGCGCTCACCGACATCGCCGACGTCTACGCCAACGGCAGCATCACCTGGGGCCGCAACAAGTTCATGGTGCTGTCCCTGACCAACGACCCGAAGCAGCGCGGCTCCTACCAGGACAAGCTCAACTCCTATTTCTACACCAGCTACCTGCTGCCGGAGCGCGAGAAGGGCTTCACCGCCGTGGGTTACCAGCCCAACGACTTCGCCCACGATGCGACGCAGTCCTGGCAATACCTGCCGGGCATCCGCCGCGTGCGCGAGGCGCCGGAAGTGGGCTTCGACTATCCGGTGCCGCCGGCGGGCATGCGCACCGTTGACGACGACTACGGCTTCAACGGCTCGCCCGAGCGCTATACCTGGAAGCTGGTCGGCCGCAAGGAAATCTACGTCCCTTACAACAATTTCCGGGTCAACGATCCGGCCATCAAGTACAAGGATCTGGTGCAGCCCAACACCATCAACCCGGATTACGTGCGCTACGAATTGCACCGCGTCTGGGTGCTTGAAGGCGATCTCAAGCCCGGCGTGCGCCACATCTATCACCGCCGCCTGCTGTACGCCGACGAAGACACCTGGCTGACCAACTGGGCCGACAACTACGATGCGCGCGGCCAGCTGTATCGCGTCAATTTCGTCAACTACCACTACTCGCAGGAATGCAGCTGCTACCACCGCGGCGTGTCGGTGTACCACGACCTCAGCGCCAGCTCCTACGAGGCCGGCTACATGGTCAACGAGGCGGGCGAGCACTGGTGGCGCATCAACCAGCCGCTGAGCCCGGAGCAATTCTCGCCGGACGCCGCGGCGCGCGCGGGGCACTGAGGCCCCCGCGCGGGCCCCCCGCCCTTCAGCTGCCGCTCCAGCGCGCCACGGCCTTCGCCAGCGGCGGCCCGATCAGCATGACCAGCAGGAACCGCGCCGTCTGCATCGCCATCACGAAGGGCAGATCGACCTTCGAGGAGGCGGCGATGATCGCCACCGAATCGGCGCCGCCGGGGCTGGTGGCCAGGTAGGCCGTGAGCGGCTCGATGCCAGCCGCCGCGTGCAGCACCCAGGCCAGGAGCCCGCACAGGGCGATCAGGACCAGGGTGGAGGCGGCGATGCGCGGGAAAGCGTGCGCGGCGTAGCGCACGATCTCGCGGGTGAACCTCAGGCCGATGGCCCAGCCGACCAGGGCGTAGCAGCCGGCCATCAGCCAGGGCGGCAGGGTGATGATCATCATCTGCGTACTGGACAGTGCCACGCCGGCGAACAGCGGCAGGAGCAGCGCCCCGGCCGGTATCTTCGAGCGCTCGCCGATGACGGCGCCGCCCACCGCCAGGGCCAGGGTTTGCAGCAGGGGCGCAGCGTCAATGGCCGGTAACCAGTCCACCGCGGCCCGCGCCGCGCCGCCGGAGACCGACCACAGCCGCGCCACGCAGGAGGCGGCCAGCGCCACCAGCATGACCCGCAGGAATTGCATGAAGGCCACCAGCCGCGGGTCGCCGCCGAAGCTTTCGGACATCAGCATCATCACCGTGGCCGCGCCGGGAGTGGAGCCCCAGATGGCGGTGGTGCCGGGCAGCACCTTCCAGCGCGCCAGCAGGACGCCGAGGGTGGAACTGAACACCAGCACGGTGCAGACCCCGGCGAGGAACAAGGGCCACTGCTGGAGCATGGTGGACAGGATCGACGGCCCAATGCTGCGCGCCACCAGGCAGCCGATCAGGCCCTGTGCCAGCACGTAGGGCCAGCGCGGCACCGCCAGCTTGCCCTCGAGCGCGGCGGCGACCACGATCGCCGCGCCCATGGCGCCCAGCAGCAGAGCGGCGGGCAGATGGATCAGCTCGAGCGGCACGATGAAGGCCAGCGAGGCTGCCAGCAGCACGCTCCACTTGAGGGCTTCGGGCTTGCCTTGCAGGCTCAAGGGGGATCGAGAGGCGGGCGGCTCCGTGGTCATGTTCGGGTCAGGCTCGGTGTTTGCTGAATTTTCCTAGGGACACTCTGATCAATTCCGTGATCGTCATTCCGGCGAAAGCCGGAATCC
>CAJCJI010000035.1 GCA_903970595.1 Verrucomicrobiota bacterium | reverse complement strand
GAAGCCGCCGGCCACCGGGCGCGGGCGCTGGAGAGCTTCGCCAGCATCGGCGCGCATGGGCACCTGCAACGGCTGGCGGCGCAGGCGGCGTAGACGCCGGCCTCAGGGGACCGCGAGATCCATCGCCACCAGCGGCGGCAGCAGGAACATCAGGGCGACGAAGAAGGCGAACCAAAGCATTTGCTGACGCATGGCGGAATCCTTTAGCCGGTGTGGTGGCTGGGCAGTTTCCGCCGCCGCCATGCAGCGGCATTGCATCGGCGATGCAAAAGCAGAGGAACCGTGTGCAGAATCGGTGCAGCGCGGTTTTCGCCGCTGCGCTGCTGGTAATCTGCGCTGCATTGGGCGGCCGGGACGACGAGCGCATGGAAAAGATACTGGTGGTGGACGATGACCCGCATATCCGCGAGGTGGTGTGCTTCGCCTTGCAGAAGGCCGGCTACGCCACGGTCAGCGCCGAGAACGGCCGCCAGGCGCTGGACTGCTTCGGCCGCGAGCGGCCGGCGCTGGTGGTGCTGGATATCCTGATGCCGGAGATGGACGGCACCGAGGTGTGCCGGCGCCTGCGCGCGGCGCCGGCCACGGCGCATACGCCGATCCTGTTCGTGTCCAGCAAGGACGACGAGGTCGACCGCATCGTGGGTCTGGAATTAGGCGGCGACGACTACGTGGCCAAGCCGTTCTCGCCGCGCGAGCTGGTGGCGCGGGTGCGCGCCATCCTGCGCCGCGCCGCGCAGCCGCCTTCCCAGGCGCCGCAGGCGCTCGCCCATGGGCGGCTGCGGCTGGACCTGGAGCGCTACGAGGCCTACTGGGACGACAAGCTGGTGGTGCTGACGCTGACCGAGTTCGGCATCCTGCGTACCCTGATCGAACGGCCCGGCAAGGTGTGCAGCCGCGATCACCTCATGAATACCGCCTACGAGCTGCACAAGATCGTCAGCGACCGCACCATCGACAGCCACGTACGCCGTGTCCGCGCCAAGTTCAGCGCCCTGGGCGCCGATCCGGTGGAGACGCTGCACGGGGTCGGTTATCGGCTGGGGCCCTGCGAGTGACGGGCAGCTGCGAGATGCACAATTATTACAGTCCGGTCACACTTTCGACACCGTAAAGCACTGATAATCGCGCGGGGGCTGGTTAGGCGGCGAGAGAGTGTGGGCATCATGACAACAAGAGCATATCGGTTGGCGCTGAGGGTGCTGGCGGGTTCCATTCTGGCGCTCCAGGCCAGCCAGGCTCTGGCTGCGGCGGCGGTCATCTACAGCCAGCCTGCCTACGAAAGTCCCCTGCGCGGCAACCCCGACGATCTGCTGTTGCTGCCGGGCTACGGTTTTGCCGCCACGGATAAGGTGGTCTACGAGGCGCTGACCAACACCACCCAGCCGCTCACTCCGCCGACATCGGTGCCGACAAATTCGATCGCCAACAGCGGCGTGGTGGACATCGTCAGCACCGCCGGGGTGCCGAATTCCCTGACCGTGCACTTGCCGCAGGTGATGATCGCCAACCAGGCCTATGCCTTGTGGGATCTGAACGCCAGCGGCCAGTGGAGCAACGGCATCAAGATCAACGATGCCCGGCCCTTGTGGATCACGCCCGACCAGGCCTACCAGAGCGCCAGCCTGGCCAATCTGCCGCGGGTCCTGAAGGTCGTCGGCCGCAATCTGCAGCCTGGGTCGGGAAAGAACAGCGTGACGCTGGTTCGCCTGGTCGGTGAGCGTACGCAGACGACTTATACGCTGACGGCGAACAATGCCAACAACGACTCTGCCAATACCACGACGGAATTGGAACGCTACGTCGCGGCGGTGAAACTGCCGTCGCTGATGACCGTGGACCAGTACACGGTGAGCGTGAGCCGCGACGGAACCAGCTGGGTGCCCTTGCTCGGCAATGGCCAGACCGCCGCCCAGACCTTCACCGTCACGGCCGATCCGGTGGCGCAGACCGTATTCAAGGTGAGCCAGTTTCCGGATCCGGTCACCGGTCCGTGCCAGGCGAACGACATGAAGGACGACACCGGATGCATCCTGCTGGCGATCCGTGCCGCCACGGCGGCGGGCGGCGGCACGGTGGTATTCGATCCGGGCGTGTGGACGATGTCCGATGCCGGCACCTGGACCAGCGGGCTGAATTACTCGAATCGCCTCGGTACACCGGGCTCCTGCCCGCCGAGTCCCCAGGGAACCTGCGGGGTGACCTACGTCGGCGTGCTGGTACCAGTGGGCGTGAGCCTGCAAGGGGCCGGGTCGAGCGGCAGCAACGCAACGATCATCGAACGCACCTCCGGCTGGCCGCTTGGCTTGCCTGCTTTTACCCTGCAGGGCGGCAACCAGGTAAGCGGCTTCGAATTCGTCGATCAGAACAACTACACCAGTTCGGCCGCCGGCGGCCCGATGCTGCAACTGGGGCTCGTCTGGTATTACGCCACCCTGTACAACGCGAGTAACCCGACTGAAGTGTCCTATGTGACGATCACGCAGAATCTTTTTGATCAGCCGTATTACGCCATCGGCGACGGCGGCTTGCCCACGGATCACGCTTATATCACCTACAACACCTTCGGCGGCGCCTACGTCTCCGGGATCTTCATCGGACAAAACACCAACGAGGCGATCAATCTCGGACCGAATCCGTATTTTCCTTATCAAACCTATCATTTCGACGATTCGATCGTTGCGTACAACACCTTCTATCCGAGCAGCTACAACAATACCAGCGGACAGAACAATGGCAACGGCACCGTCGCCAGCCAGATCAACACCGGTCTGCGCGTGGATTTCAGCGACAACACTGCGGACGGAACCTCGACGCAGTACCTCTACAACACCTCCGACGCCAAGGGCTGGCGCGCCGGCTATTTTTGGAGCACCGGCGCCAACCAGGAAATGACGCTGATGTCCAGCAACTCGGTGATCTGCCCGGGCGACAAGAACGGCGACGGCGAAGCGTTTGCCTACGACGGCTCCACCACCCTGGGGGGAGTGCCCGCGGCAGAACCGGTCCTTGCCGCGGCGGCCTGGACCGATCCACACGGAATCGCCGGCACCACCGTGACCCTGCAAGGCAGCCTGGTCACCGATCTGCCCACCTCGGCAGGCAACATCGATATTTCGGCCAATCCCAGCGCCTATTACAGCGGCTTCTGGGTGCAGATCGTCGCGGGTACCGGCATCGGCCAATGGCGCAAGCTGGAAAGCGTGGCTATCGGCAGCAATTCCACCGGGCCGACCGTGACCTTGAACGTGACGCCGGCATTCGACGTCCCGCCCGACGCCACCAGCCTGATCATGCTCGCTCACGCGTACTGGCAAAACGCGACAGTGAACAATACGGTCGACCAGCAGACGCCCATGTGCACCCAGGCCAACACCTTCCAGTCCGGTGGTGTGATCACCTGGTTCGACTCGACCGCCGATTCGGCCATAGAAGGGAATCTACAGTACGACACCAACGGCGTGAACCTGCACCAGGACTATGCTCCGACACCAGCCGCGGCGACCCTGACGCCGGCCGTCGCCGAGGTGGAGTCCGCCAACGAGGTCTACAACAACCTGATCAGCGGCAAGTATAACTGGGGCAGCCAGAACGCCGCCTCCGGCGGGATCGAACTTGGCTATGGAGCAACCGCCTCCTTCGGCTCGGGCAATCTCAGGCCCGCCCCGCCGCCGCCGGTGATGGGTTATGGCGTCGCCGTCGCCTGGAATACGATCATCCAGGCGGACACGGAGGAGAGCACCGGTGTCGGCAGCAGCAGCTACCTGCCCATCGGCGGCATCAGCCTGGGCTTGAACTGGAGCACCGGCCCGACCGACGGTTCGGGCCTGGACCAGTGGAACCTGGGCGACACCACGCTGGTTTTTCATAACAGCCTGCAGAATATCTCGCAGGCCGAATCCGGCAGCTATCCGGGCGTCGCGCACATCGGGATCGGTGTGAACGACCCGGACTACGAGGCGCAGACCTACCCTTATCACTACCCCATCAGCTGGCGCACCAGCCTGTACGACAACACTTGCAGCAACGTCGATATTCCGGTGAGCGACAACGGCATCGGCACGGTACGCTATTGCCCGGCAGGCCTGGTCGGCAGTTCCTGCGAATGCAGCGGGCCCCAGTCTTCACCCGTCGACGTGGGAATCGCGGCGGCGGGCAGCGGGGTCAATGTACAGGTTGGCCAGACGCAGACGTATACGATCACCGTCACCAATCATTCGACTTCCGCATCGTCAAGCGGGGTGACCGTATTGCTGACGCCCGCGGCGGGGATCGGATTTCCCGCGGCGTCCCTGGTACCCAGCCAGGGGGGCTGCGATGTGAGCGTCAATAGCTGCAGCCTCGGCGTCCTTGCCGCCGGCAAGAGCGCAACCGTGACAGTGTCGGCCTTGGTCACGGCTGTTGGCACCTGGCCGCTGAGCTTTGCCGTCACCCATCAAGAAGCCGATCCCGACGCCGCCAACGATGCCGCCATTGTCAGCAACACCGCCTTCATGCCCCTGGCCGCGCCGACCGGTCTTGCCGCCACGCCGAGCGGCCCCGGGCAGATATCCTTGAGCTGGAGCGGTATCGGCAGCACCGCCAGCGACTATTACGTGTTCTACGGCACGGCATCCGGCGGGGAAAACATCAAGAGCCCCGCCGTGGTCGGCACCTCCACCACGCTCTATGCCTTGCCGGCCTCGACCAACTATTACTTCGTGGTGAAGGCCTATAACCATACCAGCGGATTCACCGGCCCGGCTTCGAACGAAGTGAGCGCCGTGGTCGCCCCGCTGACTGCGCCGGCCAATCTCACCGCCACCGCCGGTAACGCACAGGTCACCCTGAGCTGGACGGCCTCGCCGGGCGCCTCGGACTATTACGTCTACACCACGCCTGCCGGCAGCGGCACCATCAAGAGCGCAGCCATCACCGGCACCACCGGCACCATCACCGGCCTGAACAAGGGCACCGCCTACTCGTTCGTGGTCGAGGCCTACAACCACGCCAACTCCATCACCAGCGCGCCGTCGAACGCGGCCAGCGCCACGCCGAACTAGGGCAGGTTCCCGTTCATCGTCGCGACCACTCCAATTGGCGAAACGCCGGGCGGTGACCGGGGCCGCTTTTTCCGCCTGCGCCTGCGCACCATCCTGCTGTTGATCAATCTGGTGGTGCTGGCGCTGCCGCTGGGCAGCATCTTCGTCTTGCGCATTTATGAGAGCGCGCTGATCCGGCAGACGGAATCCGAGCTGATCGCGCAGGGCGCGGTCATCGCGGCGGCCTATCAGACCCGGTTTGCGCAGCTGACGGCACGGCACGAGTCGCACGCCTACGGCGACATCACGCTGCAGGACTACGGCAATCCGCTGGCATGGCACCCGCCGCTGCACGGCGACGACGGTCCATGGCGGCCGCGCAGCGCGCAGCTCGACCTGGCCGACGACCCCGTGCGTCC
>CAJCJI010000034.1 GCA_903970595.1 Verrucomicrobiota bacterium | reverse complement strand
GCGATGGTGACGATGGCGCAGCCCTTCGCCTATCGCTACCCGCTGGTGGACGGGCAGGGCAACTGGGGCTCGCCGGACGATCCCAAGTCGTTCGCCGCCTACCGCTACACCGAGTCGCGCCTGACGCCCTATGCCCAGGCCTTGCTGTCGGAGATCGGCCAGGGCACGGTGGACTGGCTGCCGACCTTCGACGGCAGCCGCGAGGAGCCGCGGCTGCTGCCGGCGCGCACGCCCAACATCCTGGTCAACGGCACCACCGGCATCGCGGTGGGCATGGCCACCGACATTCCGCCGCACAACCTGCGCGAGCTGATGTCGGCCTGCCTGCACCTGCTCAAGCATCCCAAGGCCAGTGTCGAAGAGCTGATGGAGTATGTGCCGGGGCCGGACTATCCCACCGGCAGTGAGATCGTCAGCGATCCAGCCGAGCTGCGGAAGATCTACGAGACCGGCTACGGCCAGGTACGCGCCCGCGCGCGCTGGGAGCGCGACGAGGACGGCAACATCGTCGTCACCCACGTGCCGCACCAGGTCTCGCCGACCGACCTGCAGAAGGCCATCGCCGAGCAGATCACCTCGAAGAAGCTGCCGCTGCTGACCGACATCCGCGACGAGTCCGACCACGAGAATCCCACCCGCGTGGTGCTGATCGTGCGCTCCAACCGGGTCGACGCCGAGGCGCTGATGGCGCACCTGTTCGCCACCACCGACCTGGAGAAGAGCCACCGCGTCAACCTCAACATGATCGGCCTGGATGGCCGGCCGCGGGTCAAGAATCTGCGCGAGATTCTGAGCGAATGGCTGCAGTTCCGCGTCGCCACCGTGCGCCGCCGGCTGGAGCACCGCCTGGCCAAGGTCAACGAGCGCCTGCACATCCTCGATGCCCTGCTGATCGCCTACCTCAACATCGACGAGGTGATCCGCATCATCCGCTACGAGGAGCATCCCAAGGCCGAGTTGATGCGGCGCTTCGAGCTGTCCGAAATCCAGGCCGATGCGATTCTCGATCTGCGCCTGCGGCACCTGCAGAAGCTGGAAGAGATCAAGATCCGCGGCGAGCAGGCGGAGCTGGCCGCCGAGCGCGCCTCGCTCGAGGAGTTGCTGGCCTCCGAGACCAAGCTGAAGAAGCTGGTCAGCCAGGAGCTGGCCGAAGACTCCAAGAAGTATGGCGATGCGCGGCGCTGCCCGATCGTGGCGCGGCCGGCGGCGCAGGCGCTGGAAGCGGCCGAAATCCTGCCTTCCGAACAGATCACCGTGGTGCTGTCCAAGGCCGGCTGGATCCGTTCGGCCAAGGGGCATGGCATCGACGCCGCGGCCCTGAGCTACAAGGCCGGCGACGAATTCCTGTGCGCGGTGGAAGGGCGCAGCAACCAGTTGCTGATCCTGCTCGACAACCGCGGCCGCGCCTACTCGCTGAACCCGCGCGAGCTGCCGTCGGCACGCTCGCAGGGCGAGCCGGTGACCACCAGGCTGGACCTGCAGGACGGCGCCGCGGTGACCGGCCTGATGCTGGGCGAGGCCGCTGACAAATACGTGCTGGGCGGGGGCGATGGCTACGGCTTCGTCGCCAAGCTCGACGATCTGCAGGGGCGAAACCGCGCCGGCAAGGCGGCGATCAATCTGGAGCTGCCGCCGTTCATGCCCTTGATTACGCGCGAGCCGGCGACTGACCGCCTGGCCCTGGCCACGGCCGAAGGCCGGCTGCTGGTGTTCCCGGTAAGCGAGCTGCCGGAAATGGCCAAGGGCAAAGGCAACAAGCTGATCGCGCTCAAGGGCGAAGACCGCATCGTCGCCGCGGTGGTGCTGCCGGCCGGCGCGCCGCTGGAAATCCTCAGCGGCAAGCGCACCCTGACCCTCAAGCGCGGCGACCTGGAGCACTACGCCGGCAGCCGCGCCAGCCGCGGCAACCATCTGCCGCGCGGCTTCACCCGGGTGGAAGCCCTGCAGGTGCTGCGCGACAAGCCGGCCGAGCCCAAGCCTGAGGGCGGGTCTTGAGTTTGATGGCGCAGGCGCCAGAATTGGATCAGCGACAAGTCTTAAGCCGGTCTCGAACATGAAACGCATCCTGTTGTTTTTGCTTACCAATATCGCGGTGGTCCTGGTGCTGGGCGTGGTCTGCAGCCTGCTCGGCGTGGACCGCTTCCTGACGCGCCAGAGCCTCAACCTGCCGATGCTGCTGGCGTTCTCGGCGATCCTCGGCATGGGCGGCTCGTTCATCTCCCTGGCTCTGTCCAAATGGATGGCGAAGATGAGCACCGGCGCCCAGGTGATCACCGAGCCGCGCAGCGCCCAGGAGGCCTGGCTGCTGGCGACGGTGGAGCGCGAGGCGCGCGCCGCCGGCATCGGCACCCCGGAATTCGCGGTTTACGAGGCGCCGGAACCGAATGCCTTCGCCACCGGCATGAGCAAGCACAGCGCCATGGTCGCGGTCAGCACCGGCCTGCTGCGCGGCATGACCCAGGAAGAGATCGAGGCGGTGCTGGGCCACGAGGTCAGCCACATCGCCAACGGCGATATGGTGACGCTGACCCTGATCCAGGGTGTGCTCAATACCTTCGTGATTTTCCTGTCGCGGGTCATCGGCTATTTCGTCGACGGCGCGCTGCGCCGCGACGACGATCGCGGCGGCGCCGGCATCGGCTATTTCATCACCTCGATGGTGATGCAGGTGCTGCTCGGCTTCCTGGCGACGCTGATCGTCTGTGCCTTCTCGCGCTGGCGCGAGTTCCATGCCGACGCCGGCGGCGCGCACCTGGCCGGCAAGCGCAAGATGATCGCCGCGCTGCAGCGGCTGCAGTCGCTGCACGAGCCGTCCACGCTGCCGCAGAACATGGCGGCATTCGGCATCGCCGGCGGAGTGGCGAACCTGTTTGCCACGCATCCGCCGCTGGAGCAGCGGATTGCGCGGCTGCAACAGGAAGCGTGAATCGGTGAGGTCGGCGGCTGCGCCGCCTGTGAGGGGTGAGGTCGCGCCCTTCGGGCGCTGTGAGAGAAAAGCTTGTCCCCTCACTCCTCACAGAGCGCGGTGTGCTTCAGCCGCGGCCCCCCACGATATCGCTCGCCAGCAGCACCACTTCCGGCTCCTGCACGTGGTAGCCCTGGATGAAGTTCACACCCATCTGCCACAGGCGCGCCATGACGTGGGCGTCCTCGACATGGCAGACGATGGTCTTGAGGTTGCGCTGCTTGGCGGCCTCGACCAGGTCGTTGAGGCGTTTCTGCGTGTCCTTCTCGTTGAATTTCTGCGTGAAGGAGGGATGGAACTTGATGAAGTTGGCCGGGATGTGATCCAGCAGCTGGGCCGAGTTGGCGCCGATGCCGAAGTGTTCCACGGCAATGCCGGCGCCCATTTCGCGCAGGGCCTGGGTCAGTGACTTGGCCTTGCGGACGTGGTTCTGGATCACCACTTCCTGGATTTCGAACACGATCTCGTCGCTCTTCAGCGGCTGCTCCTGCACCTGCTCCTTGAGCCAGGCGATGAAGCCGTCGTTGTCCTTAAGGGTGTCCTCGGACAGCTTGACGAACAGCACCGAGGCCTCCTTGGAGGCGGCGCGCTTGGCGATGACCGAGAGCGAGCGCGCCACCACCCAGCGGTCGATGGAGCGCATCAGGTTGAATTTCTGCGCCGCCGGCAGGAATTCGGCGGCATGCTGTTCCTTGCCGGCTTCGTCCAGCATGCGCACCAGCACGTCGAAATGGCTGCGCGATTCGCCTTCCAGGCTGGCGATGGACTGATAGGCCAGCTTGAGCCGGTTTTCCTCCAGGGCCTTTTTCACCTGGGCCGCGCGGCGCGCGTCCTCGCGCTCGGCCTGGTTGGCCTTGGCGGTGGCGCCGAGGGCGACGATCTGGTTGCCGCCCTTGGCCGAGATGCGGCGCGCCTCGTCGGCCAGCTGGCGGATCACCTGGTCCGGGGCTTCCTGCCCGCCCAGCGGGAAAACCGTGATGGTCAGGCTGATGTGCGCCTCATGGTGCCGCGCCGCGAAAATCTGGCCGGAGACCTCCTTGCGCAGGAATTCGGCGAACTGCTCGGCTTCGTTGTAATTGGGGCGCTGCACCAGCAGCGCCAACTCGTCGGTGGAGAAGATCAGGGACTGGTCCTGCGGCCCCAGGCGGCTGTGCACCGTTTCCGCCAGCAGCGAGGTGACTTCCTGCGCGTCGGTATGGCCGATGCGCTGCTCCAGCGCGTCGAACGCGTCGATGTGCAGCAGCATCACGGTGCGCACCGACTTGCCGTCGGTGACCGTCTCCGCCAGCGCATCGGCCAGCGCGCCACGGCCGCGGATGGCGCCGTGGAGCGAGCCTGGGCGGCCCTTGCCGCCTTCGGCGCGGATCAGCAGCTCGATCACGCTCTCACCGTCCTGGGTGCCCAGGATCAGCTGGGCCTTGACGTGCACCTGGCCCTTGCGGCCCACTAGCACCAGCTCCAGCGGTTCGCCGTTGTGCTTGCCCTTTTGCACCGCGCGCAGGCGTTCCTTGATCTTGCTTTGCTGATCCGAGGCCACCAGGTCGATCAGCGGCTGGCCGGACAGCTCCGCCGGATCGTCATAGCCGAGCAGGTGGGTGAAGGCCAGGTTGGCATTGGGGACGATGCCTTCCTGCACGTGCGCCACGGCATCCGCCGTGCCCTCGGTGAGCTGCTGGTGGCGCGACTCGAAGTCGGCCAGGCGCTGCTGCGTCAGGCGCAGGTCGCGCAGGTGATGGTGCTTGACGAATTCCCGCACCACCACCAGTTCCAGGTGGCGCAGATGCTGCACGTCGGCGTAGCAGGCAAAATCCTGGGCGCCGGCGGCCAGCGCGCCGACCGCGCGGTCGACCGAGTGCGCCTTGCTGATGACGATGACCGGCACGTCGGGCCGCAGCCGGTGGACCAGCTCGACGACTTTTTCCGGCTCGGCCCGGCGCGCGTTGTCGTCGCACAGCACCAGGTCCGGCGGATTGCGCTGCAACACGTCCTGCAGGTCTTCCAGATCGGTGATCCAGGCCACCCGCAGCGGGTGGCCGGCGTTGCGCAGGTGGCTCTCGATGCGCTTGGCCACCTCTTCGGCGCTGGTGACTACCAGCAGCACGCCGGAGGCCTCGCTCAGTAAGGCGGAGGGCAGTTGTGTCATGGGCTTGTTCGTCACCATGACAGCAGGGTCTTGGCCGGGGCTCCCGGCGTTTCGCGCGCCAGGCGCGGCACCAGGTAGCCGGGCAGCCGCGCTGCCAGCTCGGTCATGATCTGTAAGGCTTCAAATTGGCTCACCTCGAAATGCCCCGCTCCCTGGACGCGATCGAGTAAGTGCAGATAGTAGGGCAAAACGCCGCAGGCAAACAGCCGCTCGGACAAAGCGGCCAGTATTTGCGCGCTGTCGTTGACGCGGCGCAGCAGCACCGACTGGTTGAGCAGGGCGGCGCCGGCGCCGCGCAGGCGCTCGATTGCGGCGGCCGCCGCGGCGTCGATTTCGTTGGCGTGGTTGACGTGCAGCACCACCACTTTTTGCAGCCGGGTGCGCGACAGCCAGTCCAGCAGCGCCGGGTCCACGCGCTCCGGCAGCACCACGGCGGTGCGCGTGTGCAGCCGCAGCCGCAGCACGTGCGGAATGCCTTCCAGCTGCGCCACGAAGGCGGACAGCTTGTCATCGCTCGCCGAAAGGGGATCGCCGCCGGACAGGATCACCTCTTCGATGCTTGGATCGGCCGCGATCTGCGCCAGGGCCTGGCGCCAGTTGCCGCGCGAAGCCAGGCTCTCGCCATAGGGAAAGTGGCGCCGGAAACAGTAGCGGCAGTGGACGGCGCAGGCGCCGCTGGCGATGACCAGGGCGCGGCCCTGGTACTTGTGGATCAGCCCGCCGGCCTTGAGGCTGGCCAGGTCGCCGACCGCGTCGCTGGAAAAGCCCGCGGCGTCGGCGCTTTCCCTGGCCGACGGCCAGACCTGCAGGAACAGCGGATCGGCGGGGTCGCCCGGGCGCATCCGCGCGACAAAGCCCTGCGGCACGCGCAAGGGGAAGTCGCGCAGGCGCTCGAAATCCAGCCCTTCCAGGCCGGCATCGAGGCCGAGCTGGGCCAGCAGTTCGGCCGGGCGCGTGACCATGGGCGCGCGCTGCCAAGCCGCCGACTCGGGGAATGAACCGTCGTGCATATGCGGTGCATTGTCGCGGACTTGTGCGGCGGGCTCAATCCTGTAAGGCCGGATTTACATTGCGCACCGAGGCATTACGTCGGCTGGCCGGTGCCG
>CAJCJI010000033.1 GCA_903970595.1 Verrucomicrobiota bacterium | reverse complement strand
ACCCCGCCGGTGGTCGCCGTGAGCAATTTCACGCCCGTGCCACGCCACGGCTACCGCATCGGCGTGCCGCGCGCCGGCATCTGGCGCGAGATCTTCAACAGCGACGCGGCGATCTATGGCGGCAGCAATGTCGGCAACTTGGGGACCGTGCAGGCGTCTTCCAGGCCCAGCCACGGCCAGCCGTTTTCGCTGCAGCTGACGCTGCCGCCGCTGGCCACCGTTTATCTGCTATCCGAGGGTTGATCGGCGCCATTCCGGCGCCGTTGCGGCAGCCGCAAGTCGCGGCCGCCACACAAGGAGAATTTGTAATGTCCAGACCGGGGGCGGATCGCCTGCTGCCGTCGCTGCCTCATCCGCTTGGCGCCCATTGGGACGGGCGCGGCACCCACTTCGCCGTCTTCTCCGAGAACGCGGAACGCATCGAATTGTGCCTGTTCGACAGCACCGGCCGGCACGAGACAGCGCGGCTGGCCATGCCCGAATGCACCGACGGCACCTGGCACGGCTATCTGCCCGGTGCGGGCCCGGGCACGCTTTACGGCTACCGCGCCTACGGACCCTACGATCCGGTCAACGGGCAGCGCTTCAATGCCAACAAGCTCCTGCTCGATCCTTATGCGCGCAAACTTGCCGGCACCATCCGCTGGCATGACGCACTCTACGGCTATCGCGTGGGCGGCCCCAGGGCGGACCTGAGTTTCGACCGCCGCAACAGCGCCGACTTCATGCCCAAAGGCGTGGTGGTCGACGACCGCTTCGACTGGAGCGGCGATCATCCGCCGCGCGTGCCATGGGCCGAGACGGTGATTTACGAGATGAGCGTCAAGGGCTACTCCCGCTTGCGCCAGGAGTTCGAGGGCCACGACCGCGGCACCTTCGGCGCGCTCGGCCATGCGCGCAGTATCGACTACCTGCGCCGCCTCGGCGTCACCGCGGTGGAGCTGCTGCCGGTGCACGCCTTCGCCCGCGACCGGCACCTGCTGGAGCAGAACCTGTCCAATTACTGGGGTTACAACACCCTCGCCTACTTCGCCCCCGATCCTGCTTACCTTTCGGACGGCACCCTGGGCCAGATCAAGTGGGCGGTGCGCCAGCTGCATGCCGCGGGCATCGAGGTGATCCTGGACGTGGTGTACAACCATACCTGCGAAGGCAGCGAGCTCGGCCCGACCCTGTCCCTCCGCGGCCTGGACAATCCGACCTACTATCGGCTGCTGGAGGACAACCGGCGCCACTACATCAACGACACCGGCTGCGGCAACACCGTCAACTTCAGTCATCCGCGCGTGATCCAGCTGGTGATGGACTCGCTGCGCTACTGGGCGAGCGAGTTTCACATCGACGGCTTCCGCTTCGACCTGGGCGTCACCCTGGGACGCGAGGCCCATGGCTTCGACCCCGGCAGCGGCTTCTTCGACGCCTTGATGCAGGATCCCCAGTTGCGCGGACTGAAGCTGATCTCCGAACCCTGGGACATCGGGCCCGGCGGCTACCAGATCGGCAACCATCCGCCCGGCTTCGCCGAATGGAACGGCAAGTTCCGCGACGACGTGCGGCGCTACTGGAAGGGCGATGCCGGCATGCGCGGCCCCCTGGCGGCACGCCTGCAGGGCTCGGCCGAGATGTTCGATCATCATCGCCGCCGCCCCTGGGCCAGCGTCAACTTCGTCACCGCGCATGACGGTTTCACCCTGCAGGACCTGGTCAGCTACGACGCCAAGCACAACGAGGCCAACGGCGAGGGCAACCGCGACGGCACCGATCACAACGACAGCCGCAACTGGGGCGTGGAAGGCCCGAGCGATGACCCGGCCATCCTGGCGCAGCGGGAGCGGATCAAACGCAGCCTGCTCGCCACGCTGATGGTGTCGCAGGGCACGCCGATGCTGCTATCCGGCGACGAGCTGGGACAGACGCAGGACGGCAACAACAACACCTACTGCCAGGACAATGAAATTGCCTGGCTGGACTGGTCCCTGCTGTCCAGCCCCCGCGGCGCGGCACTGCGCGATTTCGTGGCGAAGCTGATCGCCCTGAGGCGGGCGCACGCCTCGTTTCAGGGCCATTACTTCCAGCATGCCCGGATCGAGGTCGCGCCGGGCCTGAAAGATATCAGCTGGTTCGACGAACGCGGCACCGAACTGTGCCAGGCCGACTGGGACAACGGCAATGCGCGCCTGCTCGGCCTGCGCCGGGCGATCGCTCTTGGACACGGCCGGATCGAGATCGCGATCCTGCTGTTCAACGCCGATGGCGAGGCGCATCAGTTCCGGCTGCCGGAGCCGCGGCTCGAATACCGCTTGCTGCTCAACACCGACGACCCGGCGGCGGCGGAGCAAGCCGTGAGCGAGGGGCTGTGGACCATTCCCGCCTACAGCATGGCGGCCCTGGTCGCCCAGCCCAGCGAGGAACAGCTGGCGAGCCTGCAATGGGAGCAGATGCCGGAGCCGCAAGTCGATCGCGCCGAAATGAGCACCCTAGGAGAGGCCGCATGAAGGCCCGGCATTCCAGCACGCTTCCATTCGGCGCGAATCCGGATGGCGCGGGAAACACCCGCTTTGCCATCTGGGCGCCGGCGGCGCAAAGCGTGGGCCTGGACCTCGAAGGTGCCGAGGTGCGGCCGATGCGTCCGGACGAGGACGGGGTTTTCAGGCTCACCGCAGCTTGCCCTGCCGGCACGCGCTATCGCTTTCTGATCGACGGCCGGCAGGCCGTGCCGGACCCGGCTTCGCGCGCGCAGGCCGACGATGTGCACGGTTACAGCGTGGTGATCGACCCGCTGGCTTATGCGTGGAAGCATGCTCAATGGTCGGGCCGCCCCTGGCACGAAAGTGTGATCTACGAACTGCACCTCGGCTGCTTTGGCGGCAGCTTCAATGCCGCCGCTGCGCGGCTGCCGGAGCTCGCCGAGTTGGGCGTGACGGCGGTGGAACTGATGCCCATCGCGGATTTCTCCGGCAGCCGCAACTGGGGATACGATGGCGTACTCCCCTACGCCCCGGACGCCGCTTACGGCAGTCCCGACGAACTCAAGGCGCTGATCGACGCCGCACACGGACTCGGCCTCTGCGTTTACCTGGACGTGGTCTACAACCACTTCGGCCCCGACGGCAACTACCTGCACCAGTACGCACCGCAATTTTTTGACGAGAATCGCCAGTCCCCCTGGGGCAGCACTATCGACTTCAAGCGGCCGCAGGTGCGCGAATTCTTCATCGCCAATGCACTCTACTGGCTGATGGAGTACCGCTTCGACGGCCTGCGCCTGGACGCGGTGCACGCCATCGGCGATCCCACCTTCCTCGACGAGCTTGCGGAGCGCGTCCGCGCCGCGGCGGAACCCGGGCGGCAGGTTCACCTGGTGCTGGAAAACGAGGGCAACGACGCCGAACGCCTGCGGCGCGGCTACGACGCCCAGTGGAACGACGACGGCCACAATGTCCTGCACGTATTGCTCACCGGCGAAACCGAGAGCTACTACGCCAATTACCAGGAAGCGCCGGCGGCCAAGCTGGCGCGCTGCCTCGCCGAAGGCTTCGTCTACCAGGGAGAGCCTTCGCCGAGCCACGGCCAACGGCCGCGCGGAGTGCCCAGCGGCCATCTGCCGTCCACCAGCTTCGTCCTGTTCCTGCAGAATCACGACCAGGTCGGCAACCGCGCCCTGGGCGAGCGCCTGACTGTTCTGAGCGATCCGCAAGCCCTGCGGGCGGCGGTAACCCTGCTCTTGCTGGGTCCGCAAATCCCCCTCCTGTTCATGGGCGAGGAGTGGGGCGCGCGGCAGCCGTTCCTGTTCTTCACCGCGTTTCACGACGAACTGGCCGACGCGGTACGCGAAGGTCGGCGGCGCGAATTTGCCGCCTTTGCCGCATTCGCCGATCCGCAGCGCCGCGCCGCCATTCCCGACCCGAACGCCGAGTCCACCTACCGGCAATCGCTGCTGAATACACCCGCCGACGCCGGGCAACTGCAACAGCGGAGTTTCTACCGGGAGTTGCTGCACCTCCGCCGGGCCCATATCGCGCCACGCCTGGCCGGGGCGCGCAGTCTCGGCGCCGAGGACATCGGCAGCGCGGCCGTCAGCGCCTCGTGGCAGCTCGGCGGTGACGCGAAACTCTGGATCGGCATCAATCTCGGCCGCGAAGCGGTGCGCGCGGCGGCAGCCTTCGGCAGCAATCCGCACGACCTTCCATTCGCGATGATCTACATGGCCGAATCCGACGCCCAATGCCTCGCGCTGCT
>CAJCJI010000032.1 GCA_903970595.1 Verrucomicrobiota bacterium | reverse complement strand
CGACGCTGGCCACCGGCAGGAGGCGGTCGATGGCCTCGCGCACCGTGGACACCCAGAACAGGTAGCCCAGGCCGGCCCGGCCCTGCGGATCGCTGGGCCGCAGCAGCTCGCGCCAGCCGATGGCGTAGATCAGGAAATACAGCAGGCGGTACGGCACCAGCCAGAGCAGGGACCAGCCGGCCAGGCCGAGGGCCTGCAGCATGGTGGAGAGCCCTTCGCGGACGAACAGCGCGGTGAGCAGGGCCAGGCCGAGCAGACCGCCGAAGTAGGCGGCAATTTTCATGAGGGATCCCGGCCGCAGGGGCCGGCGGAATAAACCAGGTGCAGCATCGGGAATGGACTCAGGACAATCGGCGCATGACGCCGCTGGGGTCGACGTCGAATTCGTTGCCGCGCCAGCGCACGCGGTAGCTGGAAAAGCTCAGGCACCAGATCAGGGCCGTCAGCAGGTCGCGGAACGGCAGCAGCCATAGCTCGGACAGCAGCCGCTGCGCGGGCGGGCGCTGCGCGCAATGCATGAGCAGCCGCGCAGCCGCGGTGAGCCAGAACAGCAGCCATGCCGCGGTCAACGCCGCCGGCGCGGCGGATGCGAGCGCCAGGCCCAGCAGGGCCAGCGGCAGGCTCAGGCTGACGAACATGAAGCTGGCGCTGAGCGGCCGAAGCACGCGCGTGGTGCGCATCCAGCGCAGTTCGTGGCGGACCAGGGACAGCAGGTCCGGCTCATGGTGCTGGGCCTCGATCATGTACGGCGATACCTGGATGCGCATTCCCTGGCCGCGCACCAGTTCGCCGAGTTGGAAGTCGTCGGCCAGGTGGTCGGCGATCGCCTGCAGGCCGCCGATCGCCTGCAGGGTGTCCCGGCGGATGCATAGGGTCTGGCCGGCGGCGTAGCCGTCATAGCCCACCAGCAGCCCCAGCAGCACCGAGGGGATGTACCAGTCGTTGTTGTACAGGGCGCCCAGGCGCGACCAGATGCCGGGCGTCGGCACGCCGCGGTAGACGCAGGTGACCAGGCCCACCTTGTGGTCCCGCAGCGGCGCCGTCACCGCGGCCAGATAGTCCGGACCGACGCGGGTGTCGCTGTCGGCCATCGCCAGCACGTCGTGGCGCGCCTGCGCAAACATGTTGATCAGGTTGCTGACCTTGTAATTGCCGCCGTGCTGCTGCGGGCTGACCACGATGTCGATCGACATCCCGGGAAATTCAGCCTGCAGCCGTTTTACCACCGCCAGCGCCGGGTCGGCCGGGTCGCGCACGCCGAACACGATCTGGTACTCGGCAAAGTCCTGCACGCAATACGAGCGCAGGTTTTCGTATAGTCCGGGCTCGTTCCCGCATAAGGGCTTGAGCAGGGTCACCGGCGGCAGGCTGGGGGGAATCTTCGCGGCGGCGCGGTTGCGCCAGCGCAATACCGCCGTCAGGGCGATCACGGCGTACAAGGCCGCGGCCGCGGCGGCGGCGAGGCCGGCGGCCGCCAGGAGCGATTGGAATGGATGCATCCGCGTGGGGATTGATGTTGCTTTGGTCCAGGCCGGTATTTTGACACAGGCGCGCCGCCGCCGAAGCCGCCGCCGCATCCATCGTCGCCGGCCGGCCGTAAAACAGGCTGCGGCTGCCCGGGAAATTGCCGACAATTTCTCCGCCCACCCTCCACCAGGCGCTTCTCCTCATGCCGCTTCATGCGAAGCACCGCTTGCACGCCGTACTCCTGCTGGTCCTGCTCGCCGTGGCCGGCTGTTCGGGGCCGGAGATCGTCAACGCCATCACGCCGAACAGCGGGTACACCCGCACCCGGGATATCGTCTACGGCGACCACGGCCTCAAGCTGGATGTCTATTCACCCGACCACGCGCAGCAGGCCCCGGTGGTGCTGTTCTTCTGGGGCGGCAGCTGGCAGAAGAGCCGGTCGTTCGACAAGTCCGCCTACAAGTTCCTGGGCCAGGCGCTGGCGGAAAAAGGCTATGTCGCGATGATCGCCGACTACCGTGTCTATCCGCAGGTGCAGTACCCGGCCTTTCTCTACGACTGCGCCCAAGCCGTCAGCTGGGCCCATGCGCACGCCGCGGCCTATGGCGGCGATCCGGCAAAGCTGGTGCTGATGGGCCATTCCGCGGGCGCGTACAACTCCGTGATGCTGGCGCTGGACCCCGAGTACCTGCATGCCGTGGGTGCCGATCCAGGCTGGCTGCGCGGCGCGGTGGGGCTGGCCGGCCCTTACGACTTCCTGCCGATCACCGATCCGGATTTGCAAGCCGTGTTCGGCCCCCCGCAGCAGTGGCCGCAGACCCAGCCGATCAATCACGTGGACGGCAGAGCGCCGCCGCTGCTGCTGATCGCCGGGGACGACGACAACATCGTCTACGTCAAGAACACCAACAATCTTTACGAAGCCATCCGCGGCCGGGGCGGCAGGGTGGAGAAGGTGACCTATCCGCGGATGGACCACTTCAAGATCATCGCCCTGATGTCCGCGCGCCTGCCCGGGCATGCGGAGCTGATGCAGCACATCACCGATTTCGTGAACGCTGTCACCGGTCCGCAGCCGCAGGGCGCCGCGCCGGCACCTTAAAGTGGCATATTCTTTGCTTGTTAAAGTTTTGTGAAGATCGGAGGTGATCCTCACGCGGACACAGAAGTCCACGCCGCCGGCGCCGCAGCCGGCCGCGTGGATTTTTTTTGTCCGCGGGTTCGGTACCTGATTCCGTTACGGCATCGGACCCGCCCATTGTCGGGGAGTGCGCAAACGTTCCAGGGGAGACGCAGGGATGGGAACACAGGACGTTTTCTACACCGCGCAGATGCTGCCCTTGCCGGGCAGGCGCTTCTCCGCCTGGCCCTTGTGGCTATTGGCCTTGCTGCCCTTGTGCGCGGGTTTGCCGCTGCCGTCGATGCCCGACCAGGCGCAGGGCTCGGTGCATGGCAAAGGCACCCGGCGCGACCCCTTCGCCATCGATTTCAAGGACGGCCACCGGCTGGTGTGCGAGGGCTGCCGCAGCCTCAGTGCGCGGATGGAGCACTGGAAGTGGCAGATCGCGCCGGCGCCCGCGGCCGTCCGCCCGGCATCGCTGGAATTGCAGGGCGAGCCGGCGCGACGGCAGCCGGCGGACTCCGCCGTACCGATCGGCACGGTGCATCAGCCGCTGTCTCCCGTGGCGAGCCGCAGCACATCGGCCTATGTCCACGGCACCAGCTTCAGCGAGGACGTGCGCCAGCTACTGCCCCGCTATCGCCCCCATTTCGAGGAAGCGGCCCGGCGCAACCGGCTGGATTGGCGCCTGCTGGCCGCTGTGGGCTACCAGGAGTCGCGCTGGAACCCGGCCGCCGAAAGCCCCACGGGCGTGCGCGGGCTGATGATGCTGACCACCGACACCGCGCTCGACCTGGGTGTCGATCGGGACGATGGCCCGCAGAGCATTCTCGGCGCCGGCCGCCTGCTGCAAAGCCTTTACGAACAGCTGCCGGCGCAGATCCGCGAGCCGGACCGCACCTTCATGGCGCTCGCCGCCTACAACCAGGGAATTGGGCACCTGCTCGATGCGCGGGATGTGGTGGTCAACCGCGGCGGCGACCCTGATCGCTGGGCCGATGTGCGCGCAGCCCTGCCTTTGCTCGGCGATCCCAACTGGCAGGCCACCACCAAGTACGGTGCCGCGCGCGGCGACGAGGCCGTGGCCTTCGTAGATAGCGTGCGCGACTACTATGCGAGGCTGAAGGAGATGGCCCCGGCGGAGGCTGCCGGCGAGGTGGCTTCCGCGCTCTGAGCAGCCTGTCGGGCGGCGGCAGGATGTCGCTCAGGCGATCGCGTGCCGTTCGATCGCGGTGCTGAAGCTGCTGCCGTTGAGGTCCAGATAAAGCTGCCGCTCGGTGACCGAAAGCGTGACCGTGTTGCGCCGCTCGATCGCCTTGGCGGCGGAGTCGACGAAGCCGCGTTCGAAGGTGTAAAGCGGAATGGCTTCGGCGCGATGGATTTTCCTGCCGGCGAACTGGGCCAGGACATTGACCGGGTCGCGGTGGGTGTAGACCGCGGCACGGCCGGCGTGCTTGCTGCCCCGGTGCAGGCGATCGGCGTCCGGCGCGCCCACTTCGATCCAGGCGGTGATGCGGCCGGTCAGGTCGCGCACCAGCACCGCGGGCTCGTCGACCGCGGCCACGCCCTCGGTGAAGGCGATGCCTTCCTGGTATTCCAGGCAGTACGCCAGCAGCCGGGTCAGCATGAACTCGGCGGTCTCGGAAGGATGGCGGGCCAGGCGCAGTTCCAGGTCCTGGTAGACCGCGCGGTCGATGTCCGCGAGCTGGACGGCGAAAAGGTGGACCGTTGCGCTAAGTGCCATGGCGCCGGCAGCTTACACGTTTCCGGCACGGCGGTGGCAGGGTATGGAATTGAGCAGAGGTTCCCTACATCTCCTGCATCTGAAAGTCTGCCTTGGAAGCGCCGCAATCCGGGCATGTCCAGCTGTCGGGGATGTCCTCCCAGCGCGTGCCGGGCGGTATGCCGTCGCCGGGCCAGCCCAGTTCTTCGTCTTAGGTGAAACCGCAGCCGGCGCATTGCCATTTGCGGAATTTCATCTAGGCTTCCGCCTTCGCCTGCTCCACCGGCACGAAGTCCGGCTTCTCGCGCACGGCGCAGTCCGGGCAGGGCCAGGCGGCGGGGATTTGCGACCAGCGCGTGCCGGGCGGGAAGCCTTCGTGCGGGCAGCCTGTGCTCTCGTCGTAGATGTAGCCGCAATCGGTGCACTGGTAGCGCGCAGTCGGCGCGGTGGTCGAGGCCTCTGCGGCGGCCTGGCTGCCGGGAAACAGTACCGGCTTGCCGTCGTCGAGCGGCCGGTTGTTCCAGCGTGCCAGCAATTCGGCGCGCCGGGGTGGATAGAGATTGGCCTTGCTCAGGTCGCCTTTGTAGTGTTTCGCCACCAGCGGATCCATTTGGCGGTACCACAGCGGCGTGACGTAGGCGAGCAGGATCATCGAAGCATAGCCCGAAGGCAACTGCGGGCTGCTGTCGAAATGTCGCAGGGCCTGGAAGCGGCGCGTGGGGTTGGCGTGGTGGTCGGAATGGCGCTGCAGCTGATACAGGAACAGATTGGTGACGATGTGATTGCTGTTCCAGGAGTGCTCCGGGGCGCAGCGCTCGTAGCGCCCGTCCGCTCCTTTCTGGCGCAGCAGGCCGTAGTGCTCAAGGTAGTTGACCACTTCCAGCAGCGAGGCGCCGTAAAACGCCTGCAGCAGCAGGAACGGCAGCGCCGCCCAGCCCAGCCAGGCGGTAAGGCCGCCGAACAGCAGCACGGTCATGGCCCAGGCCTGGAGGTTGTCGTTGTCCGGGCTCCATTGGCCCTTGCCGCTGCGGGCCAGGCGTTCCTTCTCGATGTTCCAGGCGGAGGCCAGGCTGCCGATCATGGTGCGCGGCAGGAAGGCGTAGAAGCTCTCGCCCATCCTGGAGCTGGCGGGATCGTCCGGTGTGGCCACGTTCTTGTGGTGGCCGCGGGTGTGCTCGACATAGAAGTGGCCGTAGGCCACCGGCGCCAGCGTGATCTTCGCCAGCCAGCGCTCAAGCTCGCCCTTCTTGTGGCCGAGTTCGTGGGCGGTATTGATGGCGATGCCGTTGATGGTGCCGACCGTGAAAACCAGGCCGGGCAGGGCCCAGACGCTGACGTTGCCGTAGGCCACCAGCCAGGCGCCATAGATGGTCAAGGCATATTGCGCGGGGATGTAGCAATACACCACGACGCGGTAGTAGAGGTCGCTCTCCAGCGCCGCCACCGCCGATTCCGGCGGATTGTTGCGGTCCACGCCGATCAGCCAGTCGAGCAAGGGGATGAACCCGTAGAGGATGATCGGGCCGGACCAGGCGAACAGCCCCAGTCCGGTGGAATGAAACAGGCCCAGTCCGAGCAAGGCCAGCAGCGGCAACAACGGACTTAGAATCCACAGGTAGCGCTTGCCGTCGGTCCATGCCGCGACAGGCGCGGCGACGCTGCTGCTGTTCATCCTGAGATCTCCTCAATGCGGCCTCTCGTGAGGCTCTGCCCAGGAGTTCTACGCCGGTCGGCCGAGGCCGTCAATTGCCCCCGCAGCCGGCGCATTTTCTAAATAGCCTCCAGGCTCCGCGCCAGCAGCCCGCAAGCGACCACCGTCAGTACCAGGGCAAACCCGTACTGCACCTGGTGCGCGGAGAGACGCCGCGCCAGCAGGCGTCCAAGCAGCATGCCGGCGGCCGTGGCGCCGGCGAACCAGGCGCTGGCCGCCAGGGGGATCACGGCGCCGTGCAGCAAGGCGATCAGCACGCCGCCGCTGCTGACCACGGCAATGACCAGGAGAGAAGTGGCGACAATTCCGTGCATGCTCACCCCGCTGTAGCGGCGCAGCAGGGGCACGATAACGAACCCGCCGCCGACCCCCAGCAGTCCGGTCATGAAGCCGGTGACGGCGCCGATGCCGACGATCAGGGCCGCCGTGGCCCAGGACCAGCGGATACGGCCGGTGGTCTGATCGATCGGGGCGAGCGCGGCGGGCGCCAAGGCATCATGGGCTGCCCTGGGCCGGCCGCGGCGCAGCAGCCGGGCCGCAACCAGCAGCATCACCGCAGCGAATAGTCCCAGCAGCCAGCGCTGCGGCAGCAGCTGAGCCTGGCTCACGCCGAATCCGATACAGGGCAGGGCTGCCAGCGCCATCAGCAGCGCCGCGCGCCAGCGCACGAGATGCTTGCGCAATCCTTCCACGGCGCCGATTAGCGCGCCGCTGGCTACCGCGAGCAACGCCACCGGCGCCGCCTGCTGCATGCTCCAGCCCATGCCGAAGACCAGCGCCGGCACCGCCAGTATGCCGCCGCCGGCGCCGGTGAGGCCCAGCACCAGCCCGACCAGTGCACCCAGCAGGGAAGAGATCAGCACCTCGTCCGCCTCATTTTTGATTGCGCCTCACCGCTTCGCGCAACTGCGTGATGTTCTCCCGCAGCATGTCGGCCACCAGCTCGTCGGTGCGCGGATCGCTCAGGACTTCCCGCACCACGTCCAGGCCGGCGTCGATGGCAGTGCCGACGATGTCCTCGTAGAAGGGCAGGCGCTTGAGCCGGCCGGTGCGCGGATCGCTGCGCAGCTTGTCGGCGATCATCGAGCGCAGGTCCTGGTGGTTTTCGTCGAGGGCGCGGGCGATGTTGCGGGTATAGGTGCCTTTTTCCAGCACCAGCGCCACTTCGTCCAGCACCGCGATGGTGATCGGCCCGCTGATGGCATCGACGATGCTGCCGGAAAAGCGGTCCACCAGGCGGAAGGTGAACTCCTCGCCCAGGGCGCGATCCGCGGCCATGCCGAAGCGCGCCAGCAGGATGACGATGCGCAGCACGCGAAACAGGCGAAAGCCGCGCAGCGCCGGATGCGCGATGGGGATCATGCCGAGCAGGTCGTACCAGTTGTGCAGCAAGTGGCGCAGGGCCCACCCGGCCTTGCGCCAGCGCCACAAAAACTCGGCGGCGAAAATCGCGCAGATCAGGTAGTCGCCGCCGATGATCCAGCGCCGCCCTGCCGCGCTCACCGGCCACCAGGTTTCGTAGCCCAGCAGGCCCACGGAACACAGCGCCAGCAGCAGCATCGACCAGTCGAGCCAGCCCACCCGCCGCCAGGCGCCCAGCAGCCAGTGCTGGCTCGGCGTGGCCGGTGCCTCAGGCATGCCGCGGATCCACGGAAGTGCCGGCGCCCAGCAGATAGGATTTGTTGGCGGCGACGAAGGTGCGGAATTGATCGGCCGGCAGCGCCTTGGACAGCAGCCAGCCCTGCACGAAATCCACCTTGAGCCGCCGCAGGTAGCTCAGCTGCTCGGGCGTTTCCACGCCTTCGGCCACGGTCTTCAGCTTGAGCTGGTTGGCGATCTGCACGATGGTGTCCACCAGCCCGGCGGTGATCGACTCGGTGCCGATCGCATCGATGAAGGCCTTGTCGATCTTCAAATAGTCGAACGGGAACTGGCTCAGGTACTTGAGGCTGGAATAACCGCTGCCGAAGTCGTCGATGGCGATCCGCGCGCCCAGCGCGCGCATGTTCTTCAGCACCTCCAGCGCGCGGTTGTCCTCGTTCATGATCAGCTCGTGCTCGGTCACTTCGAACACGATCTGCGTCGGCGCAACCTTCTGGCCGAAGATCTGCTTGATGTCGGCCAGCAGCTTGGGATCGGCGAAATGCTGCGGGCTGAGATTGAGCGAGACATGGAAACCCGGATTCTCCTTCAGCAGCGTGGCCAGATCCTTGACGATCCGCCGCATCAGCCACTTGGTCAGGGTGACGATGAAGCCGCTTTGTTCCGCGCTTGCGATGAAGGTGCCGGGCATGACGGTGCCCAGCTGCGGGTGGTGCCAGCGCAGCAGCGATTCGGCGCCGACGCAGGCGCCGGTCGCCGCGTCGATCATCGGCTGGTAGTACACGTGGAACTGGCCGTCGGCCAGGGCATCCTGCACGTTGCCGCCGCCCGAGAGCTGATGCCGCCACAGGTACAGCAGCAGCAGGAACAGCAGCGCCGAGGTGATCAGTCCCAGGCTGGCGAAGATCAGGGCGTTCTGCTGCCAGTTATGCAGCAGCCAGGCGGGGGAGCCGACCGCGGTGACCCGGATCGGATAGCGTTTGCCCTGCACCACCAGCCGGTTTCCCGGGAGCTGGCTGATGGGCAGGTCGCCGATCAGGCCGAACTGCGAGAGCAGGGTGCCGTCGTCGCGCTCGATCGCCAGCGTGATCTGGTCCTCCGCCGCGTATTTGCGCACCGGATCGCCGAGCAGCAGCGGATTCAGGTGCAGGCCGAACATGGCGTTGTCGCCGGCGCGGTAATGGATGACGATGGAGACCATGCGTTCGCGGGCCAGCCTCACCGGGGCGGAAATGTGGATGCCGCGATCCGGAACCAGGCGGTTCTCCCGATAGGTGATGGCCTGCTGCGATTTGCCGGTGGAGTTGCTGCTGCAGACCACCGCGCCGTCGACCACCAGTGTGGCTTCCTGGAAATAGATCGATTCGAACACCGTGCGCCGCAGCGCCTGGGAGGTCTCGTCGGAACAGCGCGTGGGCAGGGTCTGCGACATGCCGGCGAGCGTCGACTCGGCGGTGCCGAAGATCTGGTCCGCGCGGTCGGCCACGGCGGAGGCGTAACGCGCCATCAGGGTGTTCATCTGCTGCACGGTCTGGAACCAGGAGATCGCCACGAAAGCCGCGGGCGGCAGCAGCCCCGCCAGGGCCACCAGCGCGAACATCAGCACCCTGCGGATGCGTCCGGTCAAGATTTCATTTCCCAAGGCCCTTTAGCGCTTCTTAGATCTCTGCGTTGCCCCCAGAATCGCGTCAGTCCAGGCGCGAGGAGCGATGCAGCAATTTCATGCTGTTAGACTGTAAAGCTCAAGCATAGCGCCAGATTCGTCCGGCCGCCGCGCGGCGAATTGCGAACTATGTCGCATCATTGATTTGGACTGCCCGCTATTGTTGAATCTGGTTTGGCCCGAATCCTGCGGGTAGCTGTCCGCAAATGGGCGGCCCGATGAGGGGCCCGATCAGGGGAATAAGATGTTATTTCGGCAATTATTCGATGCGGAATCCTCCACCTACAGCTATCTGCTGGCTTCGCGGCAGGGCGGTGAAGCCTTGCTGATCGACCCGGTGCTGGGAAAAACCCCGCTGTATCTGGAACTGCTGCGCGAGCTGGAACTGCAACTGGTGATTGCGGTGGATACCCACACGCATGCCGACCACATCACCGCGCTCGGCGACCTGCGCAATGCCACCGCCTGCACCACCATGATGGGCGAACGCACCCGGGCGGAATGCGTCTCGGCACGGTTCCGCGACGGCGAAAGCCTGGGCTTCGACGGGGTGAAGCTGCGCGCCATCTACACGCCGGGGCACACCGATGAGTCGTTCAGCCTGGTCGCCGACGACCGCGTCTTTACCGGCGACGTACTGCTGATCCGCGGCACCGGCCGCACCGATTTCCAGAACGGCGATCCGCGCCAGTCCTACGATTCGATCTTCAACAAGCTGCTGCGCCTGCCGGATGAAACCCTGGTTTACCCGGCCCACGACTATCGCGGCAACACCGTTTCCACCATCGGCGAGGAGCGGCGCTGCAACCCGCGCCTGCAGGTGCAGTCGGCCGACGAATACGTGCTGCTGATGAACGGCTTGCGCCTGCCCAATCCGAAGCTGATGGAAATCGCGGTGCCGGCCAACCTGCGCTGCGGGCGCGTGGCCTGAAGCGGCATCAATGCGTGTCCAGGTTAGTTTCTGGAATAAGCTTATAAAAGAATAATTGCATGCCGCATTTTCCGAGGCATTGCGGCGGCGCCGCATGGTGCGTTACAAGAGCCGGGCTCACGGAGGACGTCAATGTATCTGCACGCGCTTGAGGGTGGTTTACTGATTGGCATCGCGGCATCGCTGTTGTTGCTCGGCAGCGGCCAGATCGCCGGCATCAGCGGGATTCTCGGCAGCCTGGTGGAACAGCATCCCGGTGCCTGGCGCTGGTCTTTTCTGGCGGGCCTGCTCGTCGCGGTGGCGCTGGTGCGCCTGGCGGGCGGCGCAGTGCCGGGGCAACTGGCCATGGGCTGGCCCCTGCTCGTCGGTTCCGGGTTGCTGGTCGGCTTCGGCACGCGGCTGGGCTCCGGCTGCACCAGCGGTCATGGCCTGTGCGGAATGGGCAACCTGTCGACGCGCTCGATCGTGGCGACTCTGGTTTTCATGGCCGTGGCCTTTGTCACGGTGTTCGTGGTGCGTCATTTGTTGCCGGGAGGTGAGGGATGAATCAGATCACGCAGAAACTCATTCCCTTCGTCGCCGGCTTGATTTTCGGTCTCGGGCTGATCCTGTCCGGCATGACCGATCCCTCGCGCATCCTGGCGTTCCTGGACGTTTTCGGCCATTTCAACCCGGCCATGGCCCTGGTGATGGGCGGCGCCATCGCGGTGACCTTGCCGACCTTCACCTATGTGCGCCTGCGCGGCCGCAACCTCGCCGGCCAGGCCGTGATCCTGCCGGACCGCAAGACCATCACACCGCGTCTGCTGGTCGGCAGCGCAGTGTTCGGACTCGGCTGGGGCCTCAGCGGCGTCTGCCCGGGGCCGGCGATCCTGATCGCGGCCAACGGCCTGATCTCCGGCATATGGGCGCCGGTGTTGTTCCTGCTCAGCGTGCTGGCCGGCATGGGCCTGTATGCCTTGTGGTCGCGGCGCGCGCCGGCAAG
>CAJCJI010000031.1 GCA_903970595.1 Verrucomicrobiota bacterium | reverse complement strand
TTCGTTCGGCAGGCACTCGATCGCCCCGAACCCGTCCATGCCCCCCATGTCGTGCACGCCGTTCACGGCGCGGCCGCCGGCGGCAGCACTTGGCCCGTGCCGACCATGCTATCCCGCGTCACCAGCGTGGCCAGCCTTTCCGCGTCCCAGCCTTCCGTATGGGCGGGGCGCATCGGCAGCATGAGGTAGCGCGTCTCGGCGGTTGAATCCCAAACGCGAATTTGCGTCGTCTCAGGCAGGCTCAAGCCGAATTCGGCGAGCACGCGCCGCGGCTCCTTCACCGTGCGGGAGCGATACGCAAAAGATTTATACCAAACGGGCGGCAAGCCGAGCACCGCCCAGGGGTAGCAGGAGCACAACGTGCAGACGACGATGTTGTGCAAGGATGGCGTGTTCTCGACCGCAATCAGATGATCGCCCGGAGTAGCCGCGATGCCCGCGTCCGCGATCGCCGCGGAGGCATCAGCCAGCAGCGCCGCACGGAACACCGGATCGACCCAGGCGCGAGCAACGGCGGCCGCCCCGATATGGGGCCCTATGCGGGTTTCGTAGGCTTGCACGATCCCGTCCAATGTCGCCGGATCGACGTAACCTTTCTCGGTCAGCACCCTCTCCAGCGCCCGGACGCGCAGCTCGACGTCCGATAGCTTCGAACCATGCTGGTGATGGCCATCATGGTGTTGATCGTAGCCGTTTTCGGGCATGTGGCCTCCGTGCCGCCAAGCGATGCCCAAATCGTGCTCATCAGCGGGCCACCAGCGTCAAGCGCCAGGCGCGCGATAACTGCGAGGGGCGTTCGGGGTTTGATCGACCCCGGCCACCATTAAACAATGGCAGTGTCCGGCGGTCCGCGCAAAGCATTGCAACGGAGTGACCCGAGGTATGGGCGGAGTCGCCCAACGCCGCCTCGGCGCGAACACCATGGTGCCCGGTGTCCTTTTTTGTCATCGCGAGAGGCGCAAGCAGAGCGCCCCCACCACCCAACATGCGCAGCGGCCTGAATGGCAGCCATGATGGAGCTCTAGTCCCTGTTCGTGAGCATCCCGGCGCTATGGCGCCTCACGTCTGGACGCCAAACGCCAAGCCAAGCCATTAAAACCAATGGTGAGTTCCGCCAATGCCGCGCCGGAGGCGATTCGGAGTCAGCTTCTGCCAATTGGTTCCGCCGTGGTTCCGCCACCTGCTGCGGTCGCCACGGAACCAAACTGACCAATCCGTAAGTATTTGACTTTCTTGAATGAGCGTTCCGATACATAGGTGACAGTGTGTTCCGGACACATGGGTGACGCCTCCTTGGCTGGCTAGCCAGCCAAGGAGGCGTCGATGCCGTGGAAAGAGTGTTCGGTCATGGACGAGCGTCTGCGTTTCATCGCCCGCCTGCTCGAAGGCGAGAGCATGAGCGATCTCTGCCGGGAAGCCGGGATATCCCGCAAAACCGGTTACAAAATCTTCAGCAGATATAAAGAGGAAGGCCTCACCGCGATCTCGGACCGCTCGCGTCGCCCGTATCGCTACGCTAATCAACTGCCGCCCCAGCTCGAGGCCATGATCGTCAGCCTCAAGAAGAACAAGCCGCATTGGGGCGCCAGAAAATTGCGCGAACTGCTCCTACGCCGGTTGCCCAATGACATCAAACCCCCGGCCGTCAGCACCATCCATGCCGTGCTCGACCGCAACGGCCTGGTCTGCCACCAGGGCCGCCCCCGCCGGCGTGCCCAGGGCACCCCGCTTTCCGCCGGCGCCGCCCCCAACGACCTCTGGTGCGTCGATTTCAAGGGCGAGTTCAGGCTTGGTAATGGCAACTACTGCTATCCGCTGACTGTCACTGATCACGCCTCGCGCTACCTGCTTCTGTGTGAAGCCCTCGACTCCGTGCGCGAGGATCCCGCCATAGCGGCCTTTGAGCACTTGTTCCGCGAGCGCGGTCTGCCAGCCGCCATCCGCTCCGATAACGGCGTGCCTTTTGCCAGCCCTAATGCCCTGTTCAACCTCTCCAAGCTCGCCGTCTGGTGGCTGCGCCTCGGCATCGGCATCGAGCGCATCAAGCCAGGCCATCCGCAGCAAAACGGACGGCACGAGCGCATGCATCTCACGCTGAAGAAGGAAACCACCCGACCGCCGGGCTTCAATGCCTTGCAGCAGCAAGCCCGCTTCGATGCGTTTGTTCGCGAGTTCAATGCCGAACGGCCACACGAAGCATTGGACATGCAGCGACCTGCCGATCGTTATGCGCCTTCACCCCGCCTATACGCCGGACTGCCGGAACTCAACTATCCGATGCACGACAAACATTACATGGTCACCGCCTGCGGCCGCGTCTGCATGCACCGCAAGAAGATCAACATCTCAACCGTCCTCGCAGGCCAGCTTGTCGGCCTCAAGGAAGTCGAGGACAGCATTTGGCTTGTCAGCTTCATGCACTACGATCTCGGTTACATCGATCTGGAGCAGAAAACCTTGCAACCCATCGACAACCCGTTCGGCACGAGGTTGTCACCCATGTCTTAGGAACAAAGTGTTACCTGTGTGTCCGGGTTGGACAGGACTGAAGTGGCGGAAGGAGTGGGATTCGAACCCACGGTACGCTTTCACGCACACACGCTTTCCAAGCGTGCGCCTTAAGCCGCTCGGCCATCTCTCCTGTCCCACTTCGGGGGCGGTGCTTTACCAC
>CAJCJI010000030.1 GCA_903970595.1 Verrucomicrobiota bacterium | reverse complement strand
CTGGAGACGCAGCGGGGTCCAGACGTCGTAGCCGGAGGCTTCGCCGTGGGCCTGGTCGTCGAGCAGGAGCTGGCGATCGGCCAGGTACTCGCCCTGCGCGCTGGCGCCAAGCGCGGCGATGCCGGCGGCGGGGATGTTGGCGCCGCCCAGGTCCAGCGGCGGCTGTTGCGCGGCGGCGGCGTACTGCCGGTCCAGCGCTTGCTTGTCATGGCCGCGATGCAGCTGCCACAGGCCGAGGTGGATGGTCAGGGCGCAGCCGGCGACGGTACCGAGCACCGACCAGGCAGCGGGGCGGAAGGTCCAGGCCAAGAGCGCCTCAGGCCCTGCGCCGTGCGGCGGCGGGGGCTAAGATGGGCTTCTGCTTTTCCTGTGCGTTCCGCATCAAGCCATTCATGCTCGTCAAAATCATCATCGTCCTGTTCCTGCTCGGCATCGTCGGCTCGCTGTTCTCGGGCCTGTACTTCCTGCTCAAGGATCCGAGCACCAGCAACAACCGTCGCACCGTGCGCGCCCTCAGCATCCGCGTGGGGCTGTCGATCGCCTTCGCGCTGTTCCTGGTGCTGAGCTACTTCATGGGGTGGATACACCCGCACGGAGTCGGACAGTAGCTTTTGCTTGTTTGAACAGTCCGGTCAGGGATGACCGGTTCTTGGACAGGATGTCCACTATGCCCAAAAACAAAAGGCCCGGCCTTGCGGCCGGGCCTTTTCTGTTTCAACTCGGCTGCGTGCTCAGAGCACGTAGACGAACGTGAACAGGCCGATCCAGACCACGTCCACGAAGTGCCAGTACCAGGCCACGCCCTCGAAGCCGAAGTGGCGGTCGGGCTTGAAGTGGCCGGACATCAGGCGCAGGGTGATGATGATCAGCATCAGCGTGCCCAGGGTCACGTGCATGCCGTGGAAGCCGGTGAGCATGAAGAAGGTGGAACCGTAGACGCCGGAGTGCAGGCTCAGGTTCTGCACGGTGTAGGCGTGGATGTATTCCTTGGCCTGGCAGAACAGGAAGGTAGCGCCCAGGGCGATGGTCAGCCACATGAAGGCGATGCACCTGGCGCGCTTGTTTTCCTTCAGCGCATGGTGCGCCCAGGTGACGGTGAAGCTGCTGGTGATCAGCAGGGCGGTGTTGACGGCGGGCAGGCCCCAGGCTTCCATGCCGTCGAAGGCGCCGCCGACGTGGCCGGGGCCGTTGCTCGGCCAGCCGGCTTCGAAGTGCGGCCACAGGATCAGGTTGGTCATCAGGCGCGAGCCGTCGCCGCCGAGCCAGGGCACGGAGAGCATGCGGGTGTAGAACAGCGCGCCGAAGAAGGCGCCGAAGAACATCACCTCGGAGAAGATGAACCAGCTCATGCCCCAGCGGAAGGTGCGGTCGACCTGCAGGTTGTAGTCGCCGTGCTCGCTTTCCATGGCGACGTCGCGGCACCAGCGGAAGATGATGTAGAAAGCCAGCACAGCGCCGGCGATGATCATCGGCTTGAACGGGATGGTGCGCTCTTCCAGATAGGCGCCGACGCCGTAAACCACCAGGGCCAGGGCCGCGGTGAGGATGAAGGGCCAGGCGCTCGGCTGCGGTACAAAGTAACGGCTGTAGCCGGCCTCGGTGGGGGCGGCATGGGTGTGGGTCGCCATCTAGCTATCCTCGATTCAACTCTTCGGTTTTACTGCGGTCTGTTGGGCCAACTCGGTTACGTCGAAAAACGTGTACGACAGGGTCACGGTATCCACATCCGCCGGCAGATCAGGGTCGAGCGTGAAGCGCACCGGCATGTGCTTGGCCTCGCCCGCCTTGAACGGCTGCTGGCTGAAGCAGAAGCATTCGGTCTTGTGCAGATGGTTCGCCGCATTCCACGGCGCGACGCTCGGCACGGCCTGCCCCACCACGTCCTGGTCCTGCTGGTTCTTCGCGTCGAAATACACCGTGTACAACTGCCCCGGATGCACTTCGATCTGCGCCTGGTCGGCGCTGAAGCTCCAGATGCGGCCGCCGTTGACCGTGGTCAGGAACTGCACCTTGACCGTGCGGTTCTGATCGACCTGCTCCCGCACCTTGCCGGCCGCCAGCAGGCCGGCGCTCTTGCCGTTGAGCCCGGTCAGCTGGCAGATGGCGCCGTACAGGGGCACCAGGGCGAAGCCGAAACCGAACATGAACAGCACCAGCGCCGCCAGCTTCCAGCTGCCGCGCCGCGCGCTCTTCCTGCCAGCCGTTTCGCTCAAGCGCTCAGCCTCCGCGGTGGCTCATCGACCAGAAAAACGCGGCGACGAAGCCGAAGGCGAGCAACGCCAGCCACAGCGCGGTGCGGATATTGCGCCGCGCCAGCTCCGCCTCCTCGCGGCTGCGTTCGCGTTTGCCCGGTTTGCTCACTGCGGCCATGTCTCTTGCGCGCGTCAGTGCGCAGCCCAGGGGCTTTCGGCGTCGGTCACCTGCGGCGGATCTTCAAAGGTGTGGTACGGGGCCGGGCTCGGCACGGTCCACTCCAGGCCGTAGGCGCCGTCCCAGACGCGCGACGTCGCCGGCTTCATGCCCTTGCGCCACAGCGCGCAGCGCAGGATGTTGTAGAAGAACACGAACTGGCCGATGAAGAACAGGAAGGCGCCGATGGTGGAGACCTGGTTGAAATCGGTGAACTGCACCGCGTAGTCCGGGATGCGCCGCGGCATGCCGGCCAGGCCGACGAAATGCTGCGGGAAGAAGGTCACGTTGATCCACACCGCCGACCACCAGAAGTGGATCTTGCCGAGGGTCTCGTTGTACATCACGCCGGTCCACTTCGGAATCCAGTAGTAGACGCCGGCGATGATGCCGAACACCGCGCCCGGCACCAGCACGTAGTGGAAGTGCGCCACCACGAAATAGGTGTTGTGGTACTGGAAGTCCACCGGCGCCAGCGCCAGCATCAGGCCGGAGAAGCCGCCGATGCTGAACAGGAAGACGAAGGCCACCGCGAACAGCATGGGGGTTTCGAAGGTCATCGAACCCTTCCACATGGTGGCGACCCAGTTGAACACCTTTACCCCGGTGGGCACGGCGATCAGCATGGTGCTGAACATGAAGAACAGCTCGCCCGCCAGCGGAATGCCGACGGTGAACATGTGGTGCGCCCAGACGATGAACGACAGAAACGCGATCGAGGCCATGGCGTAGACCATCGAGGCATAGCCGAACAGCGGCTTGCGCGCGAAGGTCGGGATGATGGTCGAGATGATGCCGAACGAGGGCAGGATCAGGATGTACACCTCGGGATGGCCGAAGAACCAGAAAATGTGCTCGAACATCACCGGATCGCCGCCCCCCGCCGCGTTGAAAAACGACGTGTCAAAGTGTCGGTCAAACAGCAGCATCGTCACCGCACCGGCCAGGAC
>CAJCJI010000029.1 GCA_903970595.1 Verrucomicrobiota bacterium | reverse complement strand
CAATGGGATGGACGCCCCCACCCTAACGGCATCGATGTGCCAGAGTGGAAGTGCGTTATCCAACCACTCAACAGATGAGGGCGTCCACCATGAAGATTACGACAGTCGGGATCGATCTGGCCAAGAATGTTTTCCAAGTGCACGGCGTTGACGGATGCGGCAAGGCGGCACTCAGAAAGCAGCTCAAACGCTCGCAGTTCCTGCTGTTTTTCTCCAATCTGCCACCTTGCCTGATCGGGATGGAAGCCTGTGGCGGGGCTCACCACTGGGCGCGCAAGCTGCAGGGTTTCGGACATACGGTGAAGCTGATTGCACCGCAATACGTCAAGCCCTACGTCAAGACCAACAAGAACGATGCCGCGGATGCCGAAGCCATCTGCGAGGCGGTGGGGCGGCCGAATATGCGCTTTGTCGCGGTCAAGACGATCGAGCAGCAGGCGGTGCTGTCCGTGCACCGGGCGCGCCAGGCCTTGGTCCAGGCGCGCACCGCCCAGGCCAACCAGATCCGCGGTCTGATGGGCGAGTTCAGGCTGGCCATTCCCAAAGGCATCGCCAATCTGCCCAAGCAGGTGCCGCTGATCCTGGAAGACCCGGTTTACGAACTGCCCGGTGCGTTCCGGGAACTCATCACCCGGCTATTGGCACATTTTCACGCATTGGATCGGCAAGTCGATGAACTGGAAGGGCAAATCCAGGCTTGGCACCGCAACAACCCCGTCAGCCGCAAGCTGGCGCAAATCCCCGGCATTGGGCCCTTGAGCGCCAGTGCGCTGACGGCCGCCATCGGCGATGCGAAAACCTTCAAGAACGGCCGGCAGCTGGCCGCCTGGCTGGGTCTGGTGCCACGACACCACGGCACCGGCGGCAAGCAGGTGCTGCTGGGCATCAGCAAGCACGGTGAGGCCTATCTACGCACCCTGGTGATCCACGGCTCACGATCCGCCATCCTGGCAGCACAGCGCCGCGCGGAAACCGACAGCTGGTTGGCCAGGTTGATGCAACGGCGTCATCCGAATGTCGCCGCCGTGGCCCTGGCCAACAAGAATGTCCGCACCGTCTGGGCGCTGCTGGCCCATGATCGGGAGTATCAAGCCGACTACGCCGCCGCGGCTTAATCCGGCACGATTCGATCCACAGCACCGGGAGGTAACCGATTCTTTAGATTGCTCAGGCAAACACGCCGTGATGGCAAGACAGGTCAGACCGTGGTTGGCCAAACCCTGAACAGGCCAAAGCACTTTCAAGTGCGATAGGGCGATTGGGACCCAACCAGCGCATTCCATCAGGGACAGCGGCGATGCCGCAGAGAAAGTCCGAATGTACGGCCGCAATCTACACCTTCATACCAGCACGAACTGGTTGCTTGGCAAACCGGGGGCGTCCATGTACGGCCTGTGGCCGCCGGTTATTTTGCCTTTGCACCATGGCGGCCACAGGCCGCCCTACTGTTGGCGGCGGCTATCGGCTTGGTCGGGGTCATCATAGCGAAGGTGCACCCTCGCCCGCCTCTGCGCGCTGAACGCGGCTTACGGCGTCGGCGAGATGATGGGGGCCGGGCCGGTGCTGGCGCAGTTGAACACGCCCAGGGTGGGCGCGGCGGGGGCGGCGAGCTTGGGCGGGGTGAGGAAGGCGGGGGGCGCGTCGAGGTCCAGGTAGTCCAGCAGGGTATTGGCCTGGGCGTCGCGGTAGGTCAGGGCCGGCAGATTCCACTTGGCGGCGATGGTGGCGATGATCGAGGTGTGGTCGTGCATTACGTCGGTCACGGCGTTGGGCTTGCTGTAAGGCGACACCACCACGGTGGGCACGCGCATGCCGGTGATGTTGTAGGCGCCGGGATTGTCGGTGGAGGCCAGCATCGGGGCGACAGCGTCGGGCTCGGGCACGCTGACCGGCGGCACGTGGTCGTAGTAGCCGCCGTGCTCGTCGTAGGTCCAGATCAGCAGGGTGCGTGACCAGGCCGGCGAGGCCATCACGGCCTGCACCACCTGGGCGACGAAGGCCTCGCCCAGGGCGATGTCGGCGGGATTCTCCTCGCTGCCGCTTTGCGCGTCGACGCCCTCCTTGATGGCGGCCAGGGCGGCGGTGATCGGCGCGGGCAGCTTGAGGGGATCGACCACCTGGTCCAGATAGTTGAACAGGCTCTCGCCCACTTCATCGATCAGGCCGAACTCCGGGTCGACGAAGGACACGGCCGGCAGCTGGCCGGCCAGGGCGTCGATGAAGAACTGGGTGATCGGCTGATAGTTGAGCGGATGCTTCTCCAGGTTCTGCGGGATGATGACGGTGGCCGGCAGGTCGGTGAAGTAGTTGGCCCAGCTCACGCCGTACTTGCTGAGCAGGTCCATCAGGGTGCCATTGGCCGGCGCCGGCAGCGAGAAGTTGGCGGTGTTGGTGGCGATGTTGCCGGAAGCCGTGGCGGCATAGAGGAAGCGGCGGTTGGGATAGGTCTGGGCCGGGACCGAGCAGAAGGAGCGGTTGCCGACGCAGAAGGTCTTGGCCAGGGAGTAGTAGAACGGCAGGTCGCTCTCCTGCCAGTAGCCCATGGCGGTGGTGCTGGTGGCGGCGAAACCGTCCATCTTGCCGTTGTCGATCTGCTTGTGGGAGGAATCCCAGGACTGGGTGACGCCGTTGGGCGCGCAGGTGCCCTGCATGTGGAAGGCTTTCTGGTAGCCGTCGTCCAGGGGGTTGTAATTGGTGGGAGCGCCCGAGGCGTCCAGGCTGAAGCCGTCGGCCTGGGGTTGGCCGCTGACCGGCAGCATGCCCAGGTAGTTGTCGAAGGAGTGGTTTTCCATCATCACGACCACGATATGGTCGAACGGCAGGCTGGCGTCGGCGGTGCCGGCGGCGCGCGTGGGGTCCGGCAGGGAATTCGGACCACGGGCGGCGGCCGAGCTGGCGCCAGTGGAGGCCGCGCCGCCGCCGCTGGCGGGAACTGTGCTGCCACCGCAACCGGGCAGGCCGGCCATGAGCGCCGCGGCGGCGGAGCCGCTCAAAAATGTGCGGCGCGAGATTCCCGGATGTTTCGGCATGTGCGACCCTGAGGCTGAGCGTTTTGGTGTTGAAGCCTTCTACCTTAAGAAGCCAATATTGCACGGCCGTTAAGTTTCCGCCTCAGGCAGCGGCAGGGCTAAATTTACTATCCGGTGTGGCCGGCGGCGTTTCCAATGTATTCTGCAGGCAGGAATGCCGGAGACTGCCGGGTACCCTCCGCCTCATTTGCGGCGGAGGGCCTGAAGGGCCCGGCCTCGATCACCATGCGGGCGCACAGGCCGGGGTGGTTGTCGGCCAGTTCGAGCACGCCGCCGTGCAGCCTCGCCACGGCTTCGACGATGCTCAGGCCCAGGCCAACCCCCGGCGTGCCGCGGCTGGCGTCGCCGCGGAAGAAGCGCTGCGCCGCGCGGGGCTTGTCGGCATCGGGGATGCCGGGGCCATCGTCGGCGACGGTAAGTTCCGCCCTGCCCTCGCCGCGCCGCAGCGCCTGCACTTTGACGCTGCCGTTGGGGGGCGCGTACTTGAGCGCGTTGTCCACCAGGTTGCCCAGGGCTTGCGCCAGCAGCAGGGGATCGCCGGCCACCGGCACCGGGCCGTCGCCATGAAAGCTCAGGGCAATGCCCTTCAGCTCGGCGGCCGGCAGGTAGAACTCCACCGCCTCCGCCGCGACCGCGGCGACGTCGACCGGAACGAAGCCCGAGCGGCGCATGCCGGTATCGATTTCGGCCAGGCGCAGCAGAGCGTTGAAGATGCGGATGACGCGATCGACATCAGCCACCGCCGCCTCCACTTCGGCGTAGATTTCCTGCGTGGGCGGGCGCGTCAGCAGCAGCTCCTCCAGGCGCGAGCGCAGCTCGGCCAGCGGCGTGCGCAGGTCGTGGGCGATGGAGTTGGAAACATTCTGGATGCCGTGCACCAGCTGCTCGATCTGCTCCAGCATGCGGTTGATGGTCTGCGACAGGATGTCGAGTTCGTCGCCGCGGCGGTGGCTGTGCAGGCGATGGCTCAGGTCGCCCTGCATGATGGCGGACACGGTCTGGCGGATGCCCTGGATGCGCGCCAGCAGCTCGCGCCGGATCAGGATGGCGCCGATGGCGCCGACCACCGAAAGGATCGCCACCGCCGCCGCCAAGCCGTACCAGAAACGCGTCTCCACCGGCGCATAGAGGGCCAGGTTGCGGCCCACCAGGAGCCTGTAGCCGCCGGGCAGCTCGGTGTGCACCAGCATGGCGCGGGCGGGTTGCCCGTCCAGCACCACGGAGATGGTCGAGGTGCCCGAGGCCGGCGGAATGCCGGCCGGCCATGCGCCAAGGTTGCCGGCCAGGGGGTGGCCCTGCGGATCGGTCAGCAGCAGGATGCGCTCGCCGGCGATCTGCAGGCCGACACGCTCGTCTATGAAATGGGTCAGGCCCTGCACGCCTTCGCGGTGGAACACCTCGGCCTGGCGCTGGGCGTCCTCCTGCAGGATGTCGGCGCGCCCTTCGTTGATCGACACCTGCCAGGCGTACCAGAGCGGCGCGGCGAAGGCGATCAGTGCGACGATACCGAACAGGACGTAACCGAGGGCGAGGTTGACGGCGGAGGAGCGGATCATCAGTCGTCCGCCGTCAGCATGTAGCCGGCGTTGCGCACGGTTTTGAGCAGGGGGCGTTCCAACTCGCATTCGATCTTCTGGCGCAGCTTGCTGATGTGCACGTCGACCACGTTGGTCTGCGGGTCGAAGTTGAACTCCCAGACGTTCTCCAGCAGCATGGTGCGGGTGACCACCTGGCCGGCGTGGCGCATCAGGTATTCGAGCAGCTTGAACTCGCGCGGCTGCAGGGCCACGGCGCGGCTGCCGCGGGTGACCTTGCGCGACAGCAGGTCCATGCGCAGGTCGGCGACTTCCAGGCTGGTCTGGCGGCCCTCGCTCCAGGAGCGGCGGCTGAGGGCGTCGAGCCGCGCCAGCAGTTCGCCGAAGGCGAAGGGCTTGGTCAGGTAGTCGTCGCCGCCGCTGCGCAGGCCGCGGATGCGCTCGTTGACGTCGGACAGGGCGCTGAGGATCAGGATCGGCACGCGGTTGCCGGACTTGCGCAGGGCCTCGATGATGGCCAGGCCGTCGATCTGGCCGGGCAGCATGCGGTCCATCACGATCACGTCGTAGGGCTCGCTGGCGGCCAGAAACAGGCCGTCGCGGCCGTTGTCGGCGTGGTCCACGGCGTGCCCGGTCTCGCGCAGCCCGCGCGTGACGAAGCGCGTCACCCGCTCGTTGTCCTCGACCAGCAGTATCTTCATGGCAGCACCCGCATCCTTGCCCGCCCCGCGGCTACCCCGATTATCCACCTATTGCGTGGCGCATTGCTCAGGCGGCGCCGCCTTGCGCCGGCGCCGCGCCGTCTGCCGCGGGA
>CAJCJI010000028.1 GCA_903970595.1 Verrucomicrobiota bacterium | reverse complement strand
GGGAGGCGGCGCCGGAGGAGGCAGGGCGTTGACAGCCGGCGGTGAAACCGCTGCCTTGGTCTCGCCGCCGCTGGAGCAGCCGCCCAAGGCAAGGCACAAGGCGGCGGCGAGGATAAGTTCAAGTTTCCTGTTCAGCATGGCTCCACTCCTGGGTTGGGTTTTCGTTTTGCGCCTTTGAAGAAGCGGAAGACGCCTGCTGTCGGACAGCGCTTTTTCGGTTCCCGTTCACGGCGTCCGCGCGCCGGCCGGCTGACCTGACGGAAGGCGGCCTGGCAGTTCGCAGCACCTCGAATCAGGACGCCGGCGACACTCCCTAGGAGTCGCGCACTGGCAGTGGCGTCTTCCGCGTCGCTGACACTACGCGCACTTTCTTAAATCCGCCTTAAATCCGACTTAAATTTCCCCGCATGCCGAGCCGTTCGAATCCGGCACGCAACCTTCTTTGAATGGAATGGGTCGAAGGCTGGGTCCGATCCATCCATCGCCACGTGCTCACGGCGGCTCAATGATCCAGTTGCGTTATACATTGCGGCGGCTCATCCCGGCATCGGCGATGGCCTGCTGCGCGGCGGCGGCATTGAGTGGATGCCTGACGGAGCCATACGCCGAGGGAACGGTCGGCCAGCTTCTGGACCAGGAACCGCGTGCCCGCGACATGAGCTATGCGGCCGGGGGACGGCGCATCCACTACGTCGAGCAGGTCGGCGGGCAGGACCGCATCGTCTTCATCCACGGCGCGCCGGGAGATTGGCAGGGCTGGGCCGCCTATCTGCGTGACCGGACGCTGGCGGCCCGCGCCACGCTGATCGCCGTGGACCGGCCGGGCTGGGGCCAGTCGGCACCCGGCGGCGTGGTGCCTGACCTGGGCAGGCAGGCCGAGCTGCTGCGGCCCTTGCTGGACGGCGCGACCGGCCGCACGGTCCTGGTCGCGCATTCCTTCGGGGGCGCGGTGGCCGCCCAAATGGCCCTGGATTTCCCGGGCAAGATCGATGGCCTGGTGTTGATCGCACCGACGCTGTCGCCGGCGCTGTCCGGCCCGCGCTGGTACGACGTAGTGGCTGATTCCATCCCGATCCGCTTTTTGCTGCCGGACCGGCTCAGGCTGGCGTATATCGAATTGGCGCCGCTGCCGGATGAATTGCGACGCATGTGCAGCCGCTGGGCGGAGCTGCACCTGCCGATCGCCCTGATCCAGGGCGATGACGATGTGCAGGTGGACCCGCGCAACGCGGATTTTGCGCAGGCCGAGTTTCCGACCGGCCTGGTCCAGGTCACCCGTGTTACCGGACAGGGCCACTGGATACCGTGGACCCGGCCCCGATTGATCGCGGCGGCAATCCGCAAGGTGCTCAGTCGCGCAGGGCCAAGCGCGCAAGCGACGCCGAAAAGTCTGCGACAGATTTGAGCCCCCGTTTGAAACTGCCGCCGCCGTTTCGCAGTCAGGGCTCTCCGGAGTCCTTCTGAAATGAGGGCGCCACGCCGGCGTTTGCCGGCGCCCCGCAGTCTTGCAAGGGCGACTGCTGCGGGTTTTGCGAAACGGGGTCTGTTTGCCGTGCCGCGTCACCGGGCAATCCGGCGGCCGACGCACTACGGAACAAGCCGTCCTGCCGATGGCCCCACAGCGCCGGCTCCGTACACCAGCCAAGCGCTCCGGCGATGGGCAGGCTGAGATACAAGAGCACGGCGAAGCGGGATTCGGGAGACACGGCGTCGGTGGCTGTCCAGGCGATGGAATGTAAGCGGATCGCAACGATACGCAGGTAGTCTTAAACCGCGCTTAATTTGCCGTCCGCCGGATCGGAAAAAATACGCTCACTTTCAAACCGCCGAGGACGGCATCGCCTAGCTCGACCGATGCGTGGTGCCGCTCGGCAATGGCCTTGACGATGGCCAGCCCGAGGCCGCTGCCGCTCTCGGTGGTGCCGCCGCTGCGATAAAAGCGGTCGAACACGCGACTGCGTTCGGCGGGGTCGATGCCGGGACCGGAGTCCTGGACGTCAAGACGGATTTGGCCCTGCGCGGAGGCCAATTGCACCAGCACCCGCCCGCCGGCCGGGGTGTAGCGCACCGCATTGTCGATCACGTTGCGCACCAGGATCCGCAAGGATTCCGCGTCGCCCGTCACCTCGAGGCCGGGGCTGGATTCCAGGGCCAGGTCCGTGCAGCGGGCCATTGCCAGGCCGGCGCAGTCCGCGGCGGCTTCCTGGGCCAGCTGGTCGAGACGCTGGGGCGCGAACTCGGCCCGAGCCGCGCCAGGCTCGTTGCGCGCGAGGGTCAGCAGTTGCTGCACCAGCGTCGCACAACGCTCCATCGCATCTTTGAGGTGACGCAAGGCCCGCTCGCGTTCCGCTCCATCGGCGGCGCGGCCGAGCAATTGCAGCTGCACGCGCCATGCGGTCAAGGGCGAACGCAGTTCATGGGCCGCGTCGGCAATAAAGGCACGCTGCGCCTGAAAGGCGGCAGCCAGCCGCTCCAGCAGGCGGTTCATCTCGCTTACCAGCGGCTCGATCTCGCGCGGCAGATCCTGCGCCACCAGCGGCAGGAGGCTGTCCGCATCGCGCTGCTGGACTTCGCTGACCACGCGGCCGATGGGCGCCAGGGTGCGCACCACCGTCCACCAAATGGCCAACGCCAGGGCCGGCGTCAGGATCAGCAGCGGCGCCAGCGTGCGCAAGGCCACGCTTCCGGCGAGCTCCTTGCGCACCCGCCAGGGCTGTGCGACCTGGATCACGCGTTGCGGCGTCTGCAAGGCGAAGGCGCGCCAGCTTTCGTCTTCCACAAACAGATCGGAATAGCCGAGCCGGGCGGTCCGCGTGAGCTGCAGACCAGGGCGCGAACTGTAGATCGGCTCGCCGCTACTGCTCCAGATCTCGATGACGAAGTCGAAGCCGCGGTCCTCCGCCGGGATGTGCACGTCCTGAGCGGCGGCGCCCTGGTCGCGCAGCGACAACGCCATCTGCCGCAACTGGTAATCCAGCAGGGTTCCGGTGGAATACAGCGCGCGGCGGTAGCTGAGGAATCCGGCCAGGCCGTCCACGGCCAGTACCAGCGCAAGCAGGCCGACCAGCAGGCGGCGGCGTACCGAGATCATGGCTCCAGCGGAATGCAATAGCCCACCCCGCGCAGCGTCCGGATAAAGCCGCTCCCCAACTTGCGGCGCAGGGCATGAATGTATACCTCCACGGCATTGCTGCCGATCTGGTCGTCCCAACCGTAGATGCGATCCTCCAGCCGCTGACGCGACAGCACCGCACCCGGCTTTTGCAGCAGGGCTTCGAGCACGGCGAATTCCTTGGCCGAAAGCACCACCGGCAGGTCCCGGTTCCATACCGCCCGGGTCACCGGGTCGAGGCGGACGCCGCCGTGCTCCATCACCGGCACGCTGCGGCCGGCGCTGCGCCGCAACAGGGAGCGGGTGCGCGCGATCAACTCGTCCAGATCGAACGGCTTGACCAGGTAGTCGTCCGCGCCCGCGTTGAGCCCCGCCACCCGCTCCCGGACCTCGTCCCGCGCGGTGACCACGATGACCGGCGTGGCGTCCTTCCTGCCGCGCAATTCGCGCAGGATGTCCAGCCCGTCGCGCTTGGGCAGGCCGAGGTCGAGAAGCACCACATCGAAATGCCGGCCGCGCAGGGCCTCGGTGGCGGCGACGCCATCGCTCACCCAGTCCGCGGCAAAGCCCTCCTGGCGCAGCGCGGTGACGACACCCTCGGCGATCATCTGGTCATCCTCGATCAGAAGCGCATGCATTCAGGTAGTTTCCCGCGTCGAGCCTTGCCGGCGATGACGCAAAAAATAGCAGATTCGCAATAGCCGGAGGTTGAGCCCGGCCACCGGACCCGATGGACGCTTCGACCGGGCCGACTTGCACAGTCCGCTCAGCGCGCAAGCGTTTAAGGCGGATTTAAGGATCCGCGCATAGATTGCTCCTCAGCGCCAAGTTTGCGGCGCGATCGATTCCAGGAGCAGGCCATGAACTCTCGGCTCGTATTCCGCACCATCACTTTTGCAGTTCCAATTGCCGCGGTATTCGCCTTGGGTGCTTGGGCGGGACCGTACCTGCACCAGGTTTCGCTGCCGGCGGATCTGCCACCGAAGGCAGCGGTACCGCTGGCGGGTACCGCGGCATCCTCCATTCCCGGCGTGAGCGCGCCCAACTACCGCGCCATCGTCGCCGCATACGGGCCGGCGGTGGTCAACGTCAACACCGAGGGCGTGGTCCCGGTTTCCGATGCGGAAGACGACCCGGCGCAGCAGGACGGCAACCCGTTCGGCAATGACCCGTTCTTCCAGTTCTTCCGCAACCTGCCGGCCCCGCGCGGGCGTATGCCCATGCACGGGCTCGGCTCCGGCTTCATCGTCAGCCGCGACGGCTTGATTCTCACCAACGCCCACGTGGTGCGCGACGCCAGCCTGGTCACCGTCAAGCTTTCCGACCGGCGCGAGTTCAAGGCCAAGGTACTGGGCGTCGATCCGGCCACCGACATCGCTGTGCTGAAAATCAACGCCGGCAACCTGCCCACAGTAAGGCTCGGCGACTCGGACCAGCTTGGCGTGGGCGACTACGTGCTGGCCATCGGCGCGCCCTACGGCTTCGAGGAAAGCGCGACCTCCGGCATCGTCAGCGCCAAAGGCCGCACGCTGCCGGGCGGCTCCCCGGTGCCCTTCATCCAGACCGACGTCGCGGTGAACCCGGGCAACTCCGGCGGCCCGCTGTTCGACACCGCCGGCAACGTGATCGGCATCAACTCGCAGATCTACAGCAATACCGGCGGTTACGAAGGCCTGTCCTTCGCCATTCCGATCAAGGTGGCGCTTCAGGTCAAGGACCAGATCGTGACCACCGGCAAGGTGCAGCACGCGCGGCTGGGAGTCATGGTGCAACCCCTGACCCAGGCGCTGGCCCGCTCGTTCCACCTGGACCATCCGGACGGCGCGCTGGTTTCCAGCGTCACGCCGGACGGCGCCGCCGCGCGGGCCGGCATCCAGCCCGGCGACGTGATCCTCAAGTACAACGACCATGTGCTGCAGGATTCCGGCGACCTGTCCGCCCAGGTCGCCATGGCCAGGCCCGGCGACCGGATCCAGTTGCAGGTCTGGCGCGGCCGTAAGCTGATCTACGCCGACGTGAAGCTCGGCGAGGCGCAGCAGGTAGCCGGCGCCGTGGACGCCGGCCCTGACACCGTGCACGGCAGGCTGGGCCTGTCCCTGCGCCCACTGACCCCGGACGAACGCAGGGACCAGAATGTCGCCGGCGGACTGGTGGTGGTGGAGGCATCCGGTCCGGCCGAAGACGCCGGTATCCAGCCCGGCGACGTGATCCTGTCCGTCGACGGCACGGCCGTGCGCAGCGTAGAACAGATCCGCTCCATCGTTTCAAAACAAGACCAGCAGGTTGCCCTGCTGATCGCGCGCGGCGACGCGCGCATCTTCGTCCCGGTACCGCTCGCCTGAGCACGCGCGGCTCCGGATACTTGCAAGCAGCATGAGGTGAAATCATGAATACAATGCATCCCACCCGCCGGGCGCTGAGCCTGTTGCTGGGAATCTCCCTGTCCGCCGCCGCGACACGCGCCCGCGCTTCGGTTCCGGCGGTCGAACACTACGGTACCGTCGCCTATCAGACCGGAGGCGTGGGCATCGACGAAGCGCAGGCCATGAAACGCGAGGCGCGGCACTACCCGCTGGCGCTGGAGTTCGTAGAGCAGGCCGGCGCCGTCGGCGAATACAGCGCCGACGAGCAGGTGACGATCCAGGGCGCCCACGACAACACGGTGTTCGCCGCGCGGGCCGAAGGACCGTTCATGCTGGTGGACCTGCCGGACGGCAGATACCGCATCACCGCCGTTGCCGACGGCCACCCGCAGCTGCGCACCGTCGACCTGTCCGGCAAGCCCCACGACCGCGTCGCTTTCGTCTGGCCGGCGCAGGAGATCGAACCCCGCTGAGCGCATGGCGCGCGCCCGGCCGGACGCGCGGCGCGCATGGAGGTCAAGATGCCAACTGATTCTGCCGCGGACAAGTCGGATGCCGCGTTGCTTGCCACATCGCTTGCGTCCAGCGTCCTCGCCGAATGCGGCGAGGCGCTCGACATGCTGGGCCAATTGGGCGTGCGCGTGACCCGCAGGGCGCAGGGATTGCGCGCCGCCGACCTGCAGCACGCCTACGAGCGCCGCTGGCGGCATCTCGATACCTTTGAGTCGGACTTCGCCACGCGCCTGAGGTTTGCGCTGAGCGAACTGATCGCCAGGCTCAGGCGCCATCGCTGGGAGCTGGTGGACATGTTGGAAATCCACGGCACGCGCGAAGAATACTTTCTGGCATTTACATTGTGTTCAGGCGGCGTGGTGATCGGCTGCCTGCCGATGGTCGACCGGCTGAGGATCGCGCCGGAGCGCTGGAGGCAGATCTGGGAAACCGTGGAATAGACCAAGGCAACACCGCAGCCTCGTCGTTGACTGCTGTGGCGGCCCGACGCCCATCCGGCGAGCTGCCGTCCCGCCAATTCGATGGCGATATTCTCCCCAATCCGACGGAAGTGAACCAGCCGTCCGCGCGAACCGACCCTGGCCTTCGCCGGCGGCGCCCATAGCTGCATGGGCGCGCATCTGGCGCGCATGGAGGTCAAGATGTGCCTGCAGGAGTTCCTGCGGCGCATCCCGGACTTCACGCTCAAGCCAGGCACCAAGATCGAGTACTGGCCAGGGGCGGTGATTGGGCCGAAGCTGGTGCCGTTGAGCTGGGGCAGGCCGGGCGGCGCCTAGTTTGAGCGATGGCTGTTGCACGCAGCGCGCGTCAAAGCTCCAGCTAAACCCCTTAAATTCTCAAATTACATCCGCCGCGGATCGACCACCGTCCGCACCGGCGCGGCGGAGCTGCTCATTGCGTCCAGCGCCGCCGCCACGCCGGACAGACCGATACTCCCGCCCAGCCAACTCCTGATGTCGATCTTGCCGTCGACGATCGAGCGCAAGGCGAGATCGAGATCCTGCTGCTCCTCGCCGGCGGCGAAGAAAATCTTGAGCCGCCGCATCTGGCCTGAAGGCACGTAGAGCTGCTCGGGTTCCAGGCAGAATCCGCCGACCACGATGCGCGCGCCGAAGCCGACCGAGGTCATGATCTGGTTGAGCAGGCCCGGCTTGCCGACGCATTCGTAGATCAGCGTTGCGCGCTTGTTGCCCAGTCCATGAATCGGGCCATAGGGCGAGAGCTCGCGCGGATCGATCACGATGTCCGCGCCCATCTTGATCGCGATCTCGCGGCGCCTGGCGTCGAAATCCGCGCCGATAACCGGTCCCATACCCGCCAGCTTGAGCCCCACAATCACTCCGAGGCCGATGGCGCCGCAGCCGATCACCAGGGGCACATCGTCCCGCGTCGGCTCGCCCGAGCGCGCATGTTCAAGGCCCACGGCCAACGGCTCGGTCATTGCCGCCAGGTCGTCGTCGAGATCGGAGGGCACCTGCATCAGCGCATTCTCGTCGAGCAGCATGTACTCGCCGAAGCCGCCGGGGCAGTCATGACTTTGGCCGATCACCGAGTGCCCGCCGGCGTGGCGCATCACCGGCTGCGAAGTCACCTTGCTGCCGACCTTCAACGGCCGCCTGCTGCCGGGGCCATAGTCGACGATCTCGCCGACGTATTCATGGCCGGGCACGATGATCCGGTTGAGGTCGAGGTTTGAATAAGGGCCGTTGTACTGGCGCGATACCTCCACCACCTTTTTGCCCAAATGAACGAAGTGCGCGTCCGATGCGCACAAGCCGCAACTGTGCGTGCGCACCAGCGCCTGGCCCTTGGACGGCACCGGGTCGGGCACTTCGCCGACATGGATGCGGCTGTTCAACAGATAGGCTGCTTGCATCGGGTCTCCTGAAGACTCCCGTTCTTGTTCGATTCACGGCGTGCCGTACGGACGCCGGTTGCGGCATCGCCTTGTTCAACAGTTCACGGCGTCTCTCCGAGCACGGTGTAGGACGGATCAGTCCGGTCGCGCCGTCCAATATCGTGTTCAACCATGGCCGTGACGTCCCGGACCTCGTCGAAATCACGCAGGGCGACGCGCCGGTCCAGGCCCCAGCGGCCGTTGCGCTTCGACCATTGGTCGATATAGCGCCCCCACACACTGATCTGCTTGAGTTGTTCGCCGCGCCGGATGCGCAGCGAGGCGGCTACGTAAGATTCGCTTCCGGCACGTTCGCCATCCAGCTCGATGATGATGTTCGAGACCTGGTGCGAATGGTGCAGTGTGTAGCGATGCTGCGCGCAGATATGATCGATCACACCGCGGCCATTGCCCCGATAGACGTCGGCGCCGTAGTCGGCGATCCCGTCTTCATGCCAGACCGAATGGCCGAGCGGGATGTCGAGGCGGTCCACCGAGCGGCAGTAACGATAGATGAGATCGGTGATCTGCTGGCGGTCGGCGACCGAGCGCAGGGTTTCGAGGTCGTTCACGGCGCAGTTCCTCCAGTTTGTTTCAGCGATCGCCGAATATTTGCTTGCTCATCTTTTCGATCATCAGCACGCGTTCGCGGCGCATGGAGGCGGAGTTGGGCGCGTAGCCGATGACATCGTCGGCCAGGCCCCAGTTCTGGACCGGGCCGTACGGCAGCCGCTCCAGGCCCAGCGCCGCCACGTCGTCGGGAGACGCCGCCTTGTCGGGAAACGGCATGCCTTTTTCGGCGAGGAGCTTGCGGAAGGCCGGCGTGTCGGTTTGACCGAGAACCAGGGTCAACACGTCGACACCATGCTGGCGAAGTTCCGCCCAGAGCCCTTCGCCGAAGCAAAGCATGAATGCCTTGCTCGCCGTGTAGGTTGCCATATGGCTGGCCCCGCCGTAGCAGGCGCCGGAGTTCACCAGCAGCAGGCCGCCCCTGCCCCGTGCCCGCATGGGGCCGGCAAAATGGTGGCAGCAGCGCAGCATGGTCATGACGTTGATCCGGGCCAGTTGCAGCCAGGCCTCGACGCCGCGGTCCAGGAAGCGGGCGCCATTGGTATCGGCTCCCGCGTTGTTGACGAACAGCCCGACCTCGCGCGGCCCCACCGCGGCGACGATCCGGTCCAGTGCATCGGGGGCGGCCAGATCGACTGTGGCGGTGACGCATTCCACTCCGCTCTCCGCCCGGATTTCGCCTGCCAGCGCCATCAGGGGTTCCCGGCGGCGCGCCAGGAGCACCGAAGGCACGCCATTCGCTGCGATCTTCCGCGCGAACGCGCGGCCCGTGCCTTCCGAAGCGCCTGCAATGACCGCCCAGGGGCCATAGCGTTCTGCGAAGCTCATCACCACTCTCCTCTTCTGAGTTGCGCCCGGCCCGGAAGGAATCGCTCTGCTGCTATACGTGGTTCCAGGTCACGGCATTGCCCGCCGGGCGTCCGGCGGACCGCCAGGGGTCTGTGACGTACGTATACTGTATTATTATTAATATTTACAATCTTTACAATATGCTTAATATTACTGGCAGCAGTCTGAAAGCTGGCGAACACCTTTTTATCAACGAGATCGCCGCATTGTTCGAGCCTTGGGGCTGGACGCTGATGTCGGGGCGGGTCTACGGCTATCTGTTGCTCAACCGGGGAACGGTCAGCGTGAATCAGATTGCCGCGGATCTCGGGACGAGCAAGGTGGCTGCATGGAAAGCCGCACGGTCGCTCGAAGAGTTTGGGCATGTCCGCCGCTATGGAGACCCCGGCAGCAAGAGAGCGCTCTATGGTCCCACAGACAATTTCGACGCACCGATTTTGAGACAATGCGTCCTGCTCGGCTCCCTTGGGAAATTGCTGCAGAACAGTGCCTCCACCATCACCACCGGAGACGTCTCATCACGGCTCAAGGAAATGGCTCGATTCTATTTTTCGATGCGAAAGGCCATGGAATCGGCCATAGAGGAACTCAACGTGGCGAGGTCGAGAGCGCGATAGACCATCGGAGGAGCGCTTTTCGACAGAACGGGGCGCGGAAGGGCCCTTAGGGACTGTCCTAATACCGCATTATTTTGCGTCGGACTAGTCTCTAGCCGGAACGTGCGCGCGCGGGATGTTCCACCGCCGGAGAGCAGTGCACAAGCCCGCACAAGACGTTCTGCGTTTGGTCTATCCGGAAACGATGTTGTACGCGTGGAGCAGGACATGCCGCAGTCCGCCGATAGAAATCGCCGCGTGACTCTGACGACTTATCCCAAGGGCGAACCGAGCCCCGACGTGCTGCGCCTGGAAACGGGCGCGGTGCCGACGCCCGGCGAGGGCCAGATGCTGCTGCGCACCGAGTGGCTCTCGCTCGATCCTTACATGCGGGTGCGCATGTATGAAACCGATTCGTATATGCCGTCGGTCAAGCTTGGAGAGGTGATGGTCGGCGGGACCATCTCCCGCGTCGAAATCTCCAGTCATCCGGACTATGTCAAGGGCGACCTGGTGCAGGCCTATTCGGGCTGGCAGGACTATGCGCTCTCGGATGGATCCGACGTGATGATCAAACTGCCGCAGGATGCGCGGCATCCGAGCTGGTTTCTCGGCGCGCTCGGCATGCCCGGCTTCACGGCCTGGTACGCACTCACGCATCTGGGAAAACCGAAGGCTGGAGAAACCTTCGCCGTTGCCGCGGCAACCGGCGCGGTCGGCCAGATCATCGGACAGCTCGCGAAGCGGCAAGGGTGCGGTGTCGTCGGCATCGCCGGCGGCGCCAGGAAATGCGCCTATGCGACGGGTGAACTCGGCTTTGACGCCTGCGTGGATCATCATGCGCCAGGCTTTCCCGAACAACTTGCGGCGGCCTGTCCGAAGGGTATCGACATCTATATGGAGAATGTAGGCGGCGCCGTGCTCGACGCGGTGCGTCCGCTCTTCAACAACGGTGCGCGTATATCCATCTGCGGCCTGATCGCACATTACAGCGGAGGCGGCATGGACGGCGCCGACCGCCTGCCGGCAATGCTCAGCGAAACGCTGTTCAAGCGCCTCAAGATCGAGGGCTTCATCATCTTCGATCACTATCCGGCGTACTACAGCGGCTTCGTAAGCGAGATGACCGCGCTGATCGACAGCGACGAGATCAAGGTCCGCGAGGATCTGGTGGGCTCGCTCGAAGCGGCGCCGCAAGGCCTGATCGATCTACTGCACGGCGGGAACTTCGGCAAGGTGGTCGTCAAGGTGGCCTGACCAACCCCGCCGAGCAAACGAATTTACGGTGTTCGTTCGATACCGGCGGCCCAATATCCGCGCATCAACTCGTGCGATCACGCCGGCTGTTGCACGGGCGTGCGCGGCAGGAACTCGGCCATCACCGGCTTGAGGTCCAGCACCGGCGTGCCGTCGATCGCGTCCAGCCCGCGCACCACCAGGCTGCGCTGCTCGCGGCCGAGGATTTCGACCAGGGTACTGCCGAGGCGGTGCGGTCTTCCGCTCATTTGTGACAGTCGATTGTGACAAAGCCGCCGATCCGCTCCGCGCATCCAGGTAAGAAATTCTTGTGGCGTGCGCAATCAAAATGACCGAAAATGGTCACTAAGTTGTAACAATTAAGTGTTAGCCGCACCCTCCCCCAGGAACTCCCTTGAAACGACTCCGTCTGTTTCTGTGTACCGCCGTCTGCGCCAGCCTGCTCGCCCTGGGCCTTGGCCACGCGCCCGGCATCCAGAGCGCGGCGGCGCAAGGGCTGGCGGCCGATCCGGGCACGAAGTCCGGCCATGCCAGGCTCAAGCAGGTGTCCGCGCACCGGCAGTTGCGCCGCAGCGGCGCCTGGCTGGTGGACGAACAGGGCCGGGTGGTGATCCTGCACGGCGTCAACGCCGTGTGGAAGCAGGCGCCCTACGTGGCGCCGGATTCGGTGGAGGGTTTCACCGCCGCCGACGCGGACTGGCTGGCCGCGCACGGCTTCAACTCGGTGCGGCTGGGCGTGTTGTTCGCCGGCGTGATGCCGCAGCCGCACATGGTGGATACCGCCTACCTCGACAAGATCGACCGCGTGGTGCAGCTGCTCGCCGCGCGCGATATCTACGTGTTGCTGGATTTCCACCAGGACCTGTTCGGCACGCGCTACCAGGGCGAGGGCTTCCCCGACTGGGCCACGCAGCCGAGCCGCTTCGACCGCGTGTCGCGCGCCGGCTTTCCGTTCAACTACTTCACGCCGTCCGCCAGCCAGGCCTTCGACCGCCTGTGGAGCAACGCGGACGGCCTGCAGGATGATTACCGCCTGGCCTGGACCGCGGTGGCGGCGCGCTGGAGCCGGCAGGATCACCTGATGGGCTACGACCTGATCAACGAGCCCTGGCCCGGCAGCAGCTGGCCGCGCTGCGCCGCTCCGCAGGGTTGCACGCGCTTCGAGAGCGAGCAGCTGCAGGGCCTGTACCTGCGCGTGCTGGCCGGCATCCGCAGCGTGGACCCGGACAACCTGGTGTGGCTAGAGCCGCAGATCCTGTTCGACTTCGGCTCGCGCTCGCACCTGGGCGAGCGTGCGGTGGACGACGGCCAGCTCGGCCTGTCCTGGCACAACTACTGTCTGCCGGAAACCTTGCTGCAGGCCAGCGGCCTGAAGAAGCTCTCCACCTGCGATGCGCTGGAAAAGCATGTCTACACCAATGCCCGCGCCGCCAGCGAGCGGCTCGGCGCGGCCTCGCTGATGAGCGAGTTCGGCGCCAGCGACGACACCTTCGACATCCGGCGCATCGTCGGCTACGCCGACAAGAACCTCACCGGCTGGACCTATTGGTCCTACAAGAACTGGGCGGACCCCACCACCCAGGCGCAGGGCAGCGGCGCGCAGAGCATCTTCGGCAGCGACACCGACTTCGCCTCGGCCAAGAAGCCCAAGCTGGAGATCCTGGAACGGCCCTACCCGCAGGCCGTGGCTGGCACGCCGCAGAGCTTCGCCTACGATGTCGCCGCCAATACCTTTGCGCTGCGCTACAGCACGATGCTGTCGGATGGCTCGTCCGCCGGCGCCCGGGTCACGGAGGTCTACGTTCCGGCGCTGCACTATCCAGCCGGCTACAGCGTGCAGATCCAGGGCGGCCACGTGGTCTCGGCCGCCAATGCCGCGCATCTGCGCATCGTCGCCGATCCCGGCGCGGCCGAGGTGACGCTCAGACTCGGGGCGCCCGCGGACGCCGCTATCTGAACCTGGGGCCGCAAGTGTGCGGCGGCATGCTCCAAGGCGGTGCCTGGCCTGCAAGCGGAGAGCGGGCTTCTTGAGTCTTGGGGGGAGCGGGAACTGAACCCCGCCCCCACAGGGGGCGGGAAAGTGAGGACAGCTTCAGCCTACAAGACCTACCGCAGCTCCTTTCGTCACCAGTCAATCATGCCCGCATGCCCGACGCCGGAGCGGCGGGCGGGAATAAAAAAGCGGACTTACAGCTGCACCGCGCGGCTGCGCCGGCGCAGCATGCCGCCAACCGTGTCGGCTCGCAGGAGGAGGAGTGCGTACAACAGCCGACGGCAGACAACACGGCAAAAACTCAACGGCTCCGATTGCGTAGTTCCGGCAGCAGGCGCCGATCAGCAGGCTTTCCGCGCTGCACGGCGATGGGCTGGCGCGCGCGATTCAAGAAGCCCGCCGCCGGCAACAGGGCGAACAAGAGCACCAGGAACAGCAGCAATTCGGCATCAATCATCGTCGATCGCTCCAGCGGAACCTGGATCATGTGCTCGCATTTGTCGTGCCATTCCGCCGCCTTATTGCCGGCGCAGACAAGTCGGCCTTACGCGAAACGGTTCGCCAGCAGCGAGACGGCGATGCCGAACATGGTGGCGGCGATGGCGCCGTCGAGCACCCGCCAGGCCAGCGGCCGGGCAAACAGCGGCGCCAGGTGGCGCGCGCCGAAGCCCAGGGAGAAGAACCAGGTGAACGAGGACGTCACCGCGCCGGCGCCGAACCAGGGGCGCAGCCCCGGCGGCTGCTGGCTGCCGATGGAGCCGAGCAGCACCACCGTATCCAGGTAGACATGCGGATTGAGCAGGCTGAACGCCAGCGCGGCGCCGACCGCCGCCGCCGCGGCGGGCGG
>CAJCJI010000027.1 GCA_903970595.1 Verrucomicrobiota bacterium | reverse complement strand
CTGGATCCAGGACGAGGATTTCCGCGACCCGGAAACCGGCGAGAGCTTCGACCGCGGCGCGCTCAACAGCGAGCTGGAGAAGATCGAAAAGCCCGCCGGCATCGCCAACCCCAAAGACTTCCGCAACGAAATCGTCAATTTCGTGCTGCGCGCCCGCGCCCAGCACGGCGGCAAGAACCCGAAGTGGACCAGTTACGAGAAGCTGCGCGAAGTGATCGAGAAAAAGATGTTCTCGAGCACCGAGGAGCTGCTGCCGGTGATCTCCTTCAACGCCAAGGCCTCGGTCGAGGACAAGCAGAAGCACGAGAACTTCGTCGGACGCATGGTCGAGAAAGGCTATACCGAGAAGCAGGTGCGGCTGCTGTCCGAGTGGTACCTGCGGGTCCGCAAGTCGTCCTGAGACAGCCGGAGACGCCATGTCGATCATCATTGACCGCCGCCTCAACGACCGCAACAAGAACGCGGTCAACCGACAGCGCTTCCTGCGCCGTTACAAGGAGCAGATCCGCAAGTCGGTGGCCGACGTGGTGTCGCGCCGCTCCATCACAGACATGGAGCAGAGCGGCGAAGTCAAGGTGCCGATCAAGGACATTTCCGAGCCCAGCTTCCATCACAGCGGCAATGGCGGTGACCGCGAGTACGTCAACGCCGGCAACCGCGAGTTCAACACCGGCGACAAGATTCCGCGTCCTACCGGCGGCTCCGGCAAGGGCAGCGGCGAAGGCGGCGAGGGCGGGGACAGCGACAGCTTCGCCTTCGCCCTGTCGCGCGAAGAGTTCATGAACCTGTTCTTCGACGACCTGGAACTACCGCACCTGGTGCGCAATGCGCTGGGCGAGGTGCGCGACTTCAAATGGCGCCGCGCCGGCTACACGCCGACCGGCGTGCCGGCCAACCTTTCGGTGGCGCGTTCGCTGCGCAATGCCATGGGGCGGCGAATCGCCATCGGCGCGCCGCTGCGCCGGCAGCTGCTGGCCCTGGAGGCCGCGCAGGCTGCTGAGGACGAGATCGAGGCCATGCGTAGCCGCATCGAGCGCATCCCGTTCATCGAGGAGATCGATCTGCGCTACCGGCATCGGGTGAAAATCCCGCAGCCGATCTCGCGGGCGGTGATGTTCTGCCTGATGGACGTTTCCGCCTCGATGACCGAGGAGAAGAAAGATCTGGCGAAGCGCTTCTTCACCCTGCTGTACCTGTTCCTGACGCGCAAGTACGAGCGCGTCGAACTGGTGTTCATCCGGCACACGGACGATGCGCAGGAAGTGGACGAGGACACGTTTTTTCACGACACCAAGTCCGGCGGCACCGTGGTGCTATCGGCGCTCAAGCTGATGCAGGAAGTCGCCGCGGAGCGCTTCCCCTCCGACAGCTGGAATATTTACGGTGCGCAGGTTTCCGACGGCGATGCGTTCGGCGCCGATCCGGAGAAAAGCCGCGCCTGCCTGGTGGATCAGTTGCTGCCGCTGGTGCGGTACTTCGCTTACGTCGAGGTGCCGGACCAGGCGGATCGCCCCAGTCCGTTGAAGCATGCCTACCAGCGCATCGACAGCGACCGGTTTGCCATGAAGAGCGTGATGGCGCGCAACGAGGTGTATCCGGTGTTGCGCGAGTTGTTCAAGAGGGAGACAGCAGTATGAGCGCAGTAGCCAGCCTGGATCGCGGCTTGATCTCCACCGGCGCCGAGTGGACCTTCGAGTTGCTCGAGCGCTACGACCATGCGATTCACGATATCGCCGCGAACGAGTTCAAGCTGGACACCTATCCCAACCAGATCGAGGTGATCGCCTCCGAGCAGATGCTGGACGCTTACGCCTCGGCCGGCCTGCCGATCGGCTATCCGCACTGGAGCTACGGCAAGGAATTCATCCGCAACGAGCAGGCCTATCGCAAGGGCGCGCGCGGACTGGCGTACGAGATCGTGATCAATTCCGATCCCTGCATCTCCTACCTGATGGAAGAGAACACCATGGCGATGCAGGCGCTGGTGATCGCCCATGCCTGCTACGGCCACAACTCCTTCTTCAAGGGCAATTACCTGTTCCGGCAATGGACCAGCGCGGACGCCATCATCGATTACATGGTGTTCGCGCGGAACTACGTGATGCACTGCGAGGAGACCTATGGCGCCGAGCGGGTCGAGGAAGTGCTGGACTCCTGCCATGCCCTGATGAGCCACGGCGTGGACCGCTATCGGCATCCGACGCCGCTGTCGGTGGCCGAGGAGCGCGACCGCCAGCGCGAGCGCGAGGAATATGCCTGGCGCAGTTATGACGAAATCTGGCGTACCTTGCCGGCGCGCGCCGGCGCGTCCACCGGGCAGAAGCCGGGCGCCGCGCGCTTTCCCGCGGAGCCGCAGGAAAACCTGCTGTACTTCATCGAAAAATACGCGCCCAAGCTGGAGCCCTGGCAGCGCGAGCTGGTGCGCATCGTGCGCAAGACCGCGCAGTATTTCTATCCGCAGAGCCAGACCAAGGTGATGAACGAGGGCTGGGCCACGTTCTGGCACTACACCCTGCTGCACCGCATGTTCGACAAGGCGCAGGTGGACGCCGGCTTCATGATCGAGGCGCTGGCCTCGCACACCAATGTCACCATGCAGCGCGGTTTCGACCAGCGCGGCTACGGCGGCCTCAATCCCTATGCCCTGGGTTTCGCCATGATGTGCGACATCCGCCGCATCTGCGAGTCGCCGACGCAGGAAGACCGCGACTGGTTTCCGGAGATCGCCGGCGGCGACTGGATGAAAGTGCTGGATTTCGCCATGCGCAATTACAAGGACGAGTCCTTCATCGGGCAGTTCCTGTCGCCGCGCCTGATGCGTGAGTTCCACCTGTTCGCCGTGGCCGATCACGAGAGCGAGGACGACCTGGTGGTGGATGCGATCCACAACGAGAATGGCTTCCGCCGTCTGCGGCGCCTGCTCGCTTCGCAATACAACCGCGATCAGTTGATGCCGGACATCCAGGTGACGCAATATGAGCGCGGCGGCGACCGTTCCCTGACCCTGCGGCACCAGCGCAACCGCAAGCGCCCCCTGGACGAGGAAGCCAACGAAGTGCTGCGGCACCTCGCGCGCCTGTGGGGATTCACGGTGCGCCTGGAAACCTGCGAGGAGTCCGGGCGGGTGGAGAGCATCTCCGAAGTGCGGGTCTGAACGCTGCGCCGTATCTACAAACCGCGACAGTAGGGCGGGTCGCGACCCGCCGTTTACCGCGATGCTTTCGGTCGCAGCCCCTGATTGGGCCTAGCAGAACGTAGGGCGGGCCATGCCCGCCGATTCCGCCTGAATCATACGCTCGGCTGCGGCTTTTCCCGCACCGACTTGGTTGAAGCCTTCGAGTCGGAACCGCCGATCAGCAGCAGCCGCCCCGCCAGGGCTTGTGCCTGCACGCGGATTTCCGGTACCGCCGTGGTCTCCCAAAGCTCGCCCTTGCGCGCGGGTCCCAGCGTGTGCAGCCGTTCCGAGGGGCGTCCTTCGCTGTCGAGCAGGGCGCCGTGGGCGTCGGTGAGCAGACCCAGGCCCAGGCTGTCCGGCTGGATCATGCCGCGCTCGCGCAGGCTGACGATCAGCGGATGGGTCAGACGCCGGTAGTTGCTTTCAGGGCCGGTGCAGTTGATGACGCGATCCACCGACAGCTTCAGCAGCTGCTTGCCTACCCGCTGTTGAATGCTCACGTCGACTCCGTGCGCGTCCTCCTCGAAGCCGCGCAGGCGGCCCGCCATCACCTGCAGCTGACCTCTGCGCAGCAGCTCGTAGACGCTCTCGACGATACGCGGCGCGGCACGGTGGCGGTGGATTTCCCAATACGGGCGCAGGTGGCGCAGGAAGCGCTGTTGTTCCTCCGGGCCAAGGCGCTGCCATAATTTCTGCGAGTACGGCCGCAAGGCATCGACCACGGCGCGCCAGTCGCCGCCGCGTGCTTCCGCGGTCTTGACC
>CAJCJI010000026.1 GCA_903970595.1 Verrucomicrobiota bacterium | reverse complement strand
CCCCCGCCGTTCTCGTCGCTGTGCTCCATCAGCACCTGCATGCCCAGGCATATGCCCAGCAGCGGGCGCTTGCGCGCAGCTTCCAGCACCATCTGGTCCAGTTCCAGTCGGCGCAACTCGTCCATGCACGCGCGCACGCCGCCCACGCCGGGCAGCACCAGGCGGTCGCATTCGAGCAGGGCCTTGGTGTCGTAGCTGACGAAAATGCGCTGGTTGCCGGCCACCCGCTCCAGCGATTTCGCCAGCGAGTGCAGGTTGCCCATGCCGTAGTCGATGACCCCGATGGTTTCCATGGTGCGCTGGGGATCGGGCGGCGGGCGCGGCAACCCTTAAAGGACGCCCTTGGTGGACGGCATGGCGTCGCCCAGGCGCGGATCGGCGGCGGCGGCCATGCGCAGGGCGCGGCCGAAGGCCTTGAACACGGTTTCGGCGATGTGGTGCGCGTTGCGGCCGCGCAGCACGTCCACATGCAGCGTCACCTTGGCGTGGTTGACGAAGCCCTGGAAAAACTCGCGGAACAGGTCCACGTCGAAGTCGGCCACGCGGGCCCGCGGAAACTCCACATGCCATTCCAGCCCCGGCCGGCCGGAGCAATCCAGCACCACGCGCGACAGCGCCTCGTCGAGCGGCACATAGGCGTGGCCGTAACGCACGATGCCGCGCTTGTCGCCGATCGCCTGGTCGAACGCCTGACCCAGCGTGATGCCGATGTCCTCCACCGTATGGTGATGGTCGATGTGCACATCGCCGCTGGCGCTGACCTCCAGATCGATCAGCCCGTGGCGCGACACCTGCTCCAGCATGTGTTCGAGAAATGGAATGCCGGTGGCGAAACGCGATATTCCCGTGCCGTCGAGGTTCAGCTTGACGGCTATCTGGGTCTCACGGGTATCGCGGCTGAGAGCGGCGCTACGCGTTGCACTGGCGGGCATGCTGCGACTGCATTACGGATGGGCGCTGAGAATACACCGCAACGCAGCAAATTTCATCTAAGGTCTGAGCTTATGCCCCGAAATGGTGCTCAGTCTCAAGGGCGGCCCGTGGCTGCTAAGCAATTAAACCCCCGATGATCGCCCCGAGCAGCAGGCCTCCGATATGCACCAGGCCCAGCATCAGGCCACCCAAGCCCGCGATCAGGCCGATGGCGATCATGCCGGTCAGGGCGGTGGCGAAGAAAAACAGCAGCAGGCCCAGTCCCAGGGCCGGCAGCAGGGCCGCCACCAGGGCATTGCCGACGCTGCCGGAGACCTTGCCGCCGACGATTCCGGCGATGAAGCCGCCGATGCCCGGCAGCCAGAACAACAGGATCGAGATCAGGAGCATCCAGAACGCGCCCCAGAATACGCTGCCGCCGCTATCGCTCATTACCTTGCTCCTGGCCGAAAAGCCCCGCCGTGCGCCACACCATGACAGCGCGAACCTGAACGGCGGCTGTCTGCATCCGGTGCCGCTCTCAAGGCCAAAACTGGGCGGCAGGGGACTGGGCTAAAATAGCATCCGGACCATCAGCCGCACTCATCAACAGAGATTTTCATGCAAATCGCCGACCGCACCGTCGCAAGCTTCAACTACACCCTGACCAATGACGCCGGCGAGGTACTCGATGCGTCCGCCGGCCGCGAGCCGCTGACTTACCTGCACGGGGTCGGCAATATCGTCGCCGGCCTGGAAAAGGCCATGACCGGCAAGAAGGCCGGCGACAAGTTCAAGGTCGACGTCACCCCCGAGGAAGGCTACGGCGTGCACAACCCCGGCCTGGTGCAGGTGGTGCCGCGCGACGCCTTCCGCGGCGTCGACAAACTGCAGACCGGCATGCAATTCCGCGCCGACAGCGACCGCGGCCCGATGACGGTGGTGATCACCGGCATCGAAGGCGAGCAGGTGACGGTCGACGGCAACCACCCCCTGGCCGGAACAACGCTGCACTTCGCCATCGAAATCACCGAAGTACGCGAGGCCAGTGTCGAGGAAGTGCTGCACGGGCACGTGCATGGGGCCGGCGGGCACCACCACTGAGAGCAAGCCTTCAGGGCGGTGCCGAAGAGCTGGCCTGTGCGGCGGCGGGTGAAACCTCCGCTGCCGCCGGAGCGGCGGGGGCATGCGCACCGATGTTCTTGTCCAGGAACGCCAGCAGCTTGACGTAAAAATCCTCCCGGTCCTCGGCCAGATAGAAGCCGTGGCCTTCGCCAGCCTTGGTCAGCCACTCGTACGGGTGGTGGCGCTCATCGAGGGCTTTGCGCAGGGCTTTGGCCTGGCTGAGCGGGACGCGCTTGTCCTCTTCGCCATGCGCGATCAGCACTGCCGCCTTGAGCCTGTCGATCTGGCTGGCCGGCGAAGCCTGGTAAAGGCGGTCCGGCGTGGCTCCGATGAATTCGGCCATGAAGTTTCTGCCGTATTGCGAGGTGCTGGTGTCGGATTGGGATGCCTGGATTCTCAGATCGTATATGCCGGCCAGGTCAACCACGCAGCGATAAAGATCCGGTTCGCGCACAGCACTCATCAGGGCTGCATAGCCGCCATAACTACCGCCGTAAATGCACATCCGCGTGGCGTCCACCAGCCCCTGACTGGCCGCCCACTTGGCACCGTCGGTGATGTCATCAATCATCACCGTATCCCAACCCTGTTTGCCGGCGTGCTCAAAATTGTTGCCGTAGCCGAGGGAGCCGCGGAAATTGACCTGGAGTACTGCATAGCCGCGTGACGCCAGCATTTCTGGTTCCGCCTCCCACGCCCAGCGGTCGCCTTTTTCAAAGGGGCCGCCATGCGGATTCACCACCAGGGGTAGATTCTTCGCCTCCTTTCCGGGAGGCAGGGTGAGATAGCCGCGGATTTGCTGGCCATCCCTGGCTTTGAATGAGATCGGGCGGCGTTCGCCCATCTGCGTTGGGTCGATGCTATGCCGACGATGCAGGATGGGATCGATCTTCATCTTCACCGTATCGTACAAATAATACGTCCCGGGATCGCGGTCGCTGTAGACCAGCACGATCATTTTGCCGCCATCCATCGTCTGCGACACTGGCTCCACCATCATGCCCGGGAAATTGCCAAGCGCGGCATCCAGCTTGTCGCGCATTGGGTCGTCGCTGTCGAGAAGGCTTACCTTTGGGTAGCCGGCCTGGAAAATCGCCGCCAGCGGCACGCGATTCGGAGAGAAGAAGGCCCGATCCAGATCCGCCGCATCGTCGCAGCTGAGCTTGCGCCTTTCGTTGTTGACCAGATCGTGCTCGACCAGGCAACTCCGATCGCCGCCTTCGTCCGAATCAAGATAGACCTTGTTGCCGTCCTGCGAAAACTGAAACGGAATGATCGTCGCGTCCTTCATCTCGCCGGTGTTGAGTGGTGTCCACTTGTCCTTTTCCGATTTCCTGAAATACGTCAGAACCTCGCTGTGCGGGTCGACGCCAAGCGCATAGCGGACCACCCCGGACCCATCCGCCAGAAATTCGGAAAACCCGAGCATCGGCGCCTCCACCCGCTTATCGAGGGCGCCGTTGCTGACATCCATCAAATATGCAACGGTGCGCTGCGTGTCCTGGTTCAAATTCCAGCCATTTACCGAAATTACCGCGTGCTGAGCTTCCCGCGGCAGCGGTTCGACCACGGTGGCCCAGCCGCTGGTCGCTGCGGCATGCGCGGCCTGCAAGTGAGTGCCGAAGTCGCCTGGGGCCGCCTGACCGAACAGGTACCCGCTGGCGCCGCCATCGGCATCTACGCCGATCAACTCGCCGGTGGGCTGGGGCTCGCCAAGCAAGCCGTCTTGGACGGCGGTTTCCAGCACTAGGCGCTGCGGCCCCACCCATTCATATTTATAGACGCTCCTGCCCTGCATGGGCGAAAATTTGCCTACCGGCTTGCGGTCCGAGAGGCGCAAAATCACCACCGTGGTCTGATCGTCCGAGGGAATCATGGCTGCCAGATAGTCGCCGTTGGGCGAAATCGTGACTTCGGCGAAATCGTCATGCTTGGCGAAAACGGACAGCGGCGTTTCGGCCCGCGCCAGCATGGGCAGGGCCAGGGCCAACAGGCCCATCAGTTTATGGTTCAAGCGGTTCCCCCCAAGAGAACGTTGCGGGCGTTATGATGCGCTTCAACCAACTCTAAATGAATCACCGCCGCGCGGGGAAGTAGTGGTGATTTACTACCGACCGATTAATTAATGTGCTCTACCGCACAGTGCCCTGCCTGGAGAATCCATGATGCGCCTGCACTTCCGCCTTGCTCCGATGGTTTTGACCGCCATGCTGGCCGCGGCTGCGCCGTTTGCGGCGAGCGCGTCGCCTGCCAAGGATGCGCTGCAACAGGCTATCGACAGCCCTTCCCGTACTCCGGAGTTCCGTGCCCGCGATGTCTACCGCCATCCCGCTCAAACCCTGAAGTTCTTCGGCCTGCGCCCGGACCAGACCGTGGTGGAGATCTGGCCGAGCAGCGGCTGGTATACCGAGATCCTGGCGCCGTACCTGCGCGATAAGGGCAAGTACTACGCTGCGGGATCGGCCGCCAGCCTGCCTGACGCCTCGGAGGGGACGCGCAAGAGCGTAGCCGCGTTCCAGCAGAAACTGGACGCCGACCCGGCGCGCTATTCGGCGGTGACCGTCACCGAATTCCGGCCGCCGCAGCGCACTGCGATCTGTCCGCCGGGGACCGCCGACCTGGTGCTGAGCTTCCGCAATGTGCACAACTGGATCGACGGCGGCTACGAGCAGGAGGCTTTCAATGCGTTCTATACGGCCCTCAAGCCCGGCGGCGTGCTGGGGGTGGTCGAGCACCGGGCCAAGCCCTACACCACGCTGGAGCAGACCAAGAAAAGCGGCTATGTCGACGAAGCCTACATCAAGACGCTGGCCGCCAACGCCGGATTCCGCTTCGTCGCCGAATCGCCGGTGAACAACAACCCCAAGGACACCAAGGACTACGCCGAAGGCGTGTGGACCCTGCCGCCGACGCTGACCCTGGGCGACAAGGACAAGGCGAAATACCTGGCGATCGGCGAGTCCGACCGCATGACCTTGAAGTTCGTGAAGCCGTGAAGCCGGGAGGGGAGAGGCGGGAGGCGAGAGGTGCAACGGCAAAAGCTTGACACAGCACCGTCATGATTTAACTCTTTTCTCGCCTCTCGCCTCTCGCCTCTCGCCTCTCGCCTCTCGCCTCTCG
>CAJCJI010000025.1 GCA_903970595.1 Verrucomicrobiota bacterium | reverse complement strand
GCCCGTGGCCGCCGGCTGTTGCGCGCATACTTCGCGGCGGCGGCCACGGGCCGCCCTACAGCGTCGGCCTGAAGGCCGACCCACCCTGCTACAAAGAACTAGCAGTCGACCCCTTGCTGGTTGCGCAATTCCTTCTCGGTCAGGGCCGCGTCCACTTCGTAGCCGCCGCTGCGCCCGGGGCGGGCTTCTTCGAGGTGGTATTTGCGGTCGGTGCCGAGGTAGGAGCCGGGGTAGTGGTACTTGCCGTCGCTGCCGCGGAAGCAGCCGCGCGGATGGTATTTGCCGTCCTGGCCGAGGAAGGAGCCGGGCGGATGGTATTTGCCGTCCTCGCCGAGGAAGGAGTTCATCTCATGATACTTGCCGTCCTTGCCGAGGAAGTGACCCTTGGGCCGGTATTTGCCGTCCTCGAACAGGACATCGCCCTGGGGATGGTATTTGCCGTCCGTGCCGAGGAAGGAGCCGGCGGGATGGCCCTTGGAATCGACGCCGAGGAAATGGCCCTTGGGGTAGTAGTTGCCATCGCCCAGCAGGACCCAGCCGGCCGGGTGGTATTTGCCGTCTGCGCCGCGAACCTGTTTGCTGCGTTGCATGCCTTTTCCTTATGCCTTCAATCCCGCTGCGGCCGATGCGCACGGGAAACCCTGAATCAAGCCGTGATTCTCATTCCGCCTGCATGGCATTGGCCTCGTCGCGGCCGCGCTGGCGGCGCTCGGCTTCCTGGCGGGCTTCGTCGATCTGGCGCAGCACGGCGCCGACGTCGGCGGTGGTGCGGTCGTGGACGAAGCGGCCGGTGAGTTCACTATCCGGGCGCAGCTTGCGGGTCTGGAACAGCTTCCAGATTTCGTAGGCGTATTCGGTGGCGAGCAGCTCGGGCGCGTATTGGCCGCAATAGGCGGTGATGTTGTCGACGTCGCGCTTGAGCATCATGAAGGCGTTGTTGTTGCTCGCGGCATCAACGGCCTGCGGCAGGTCGATGATCACCGGGCCATCGGTGCCGAGCAGTACGTTGTATTCGGACAGGTCGCCGTGGATCAGGCCGGCGCAGAGCATGCGCACGATCTGCGTCATCAGGAAACCCTGCCAGGCGCGCGCCTGTTCGGGGCTGGCCTGCACGTCGTTGAGGCGCGGCGCGGCATTGCCCTGCTCGTCGCAGACCAGTTCCATCAGCAGCACGCCGTTGAAGAAGCCGTGCGGCTTGGGCACGCGCACGCCGGCGGCGTCGAGGCGGTAGAGGGCGTCCACTTCCGCGTTTTTCCAGGCCGCTTCCTGCTCCTTGCGGCCGTGGCGGCTGCGCTTGCCCATGGCGCGCGCATCGCGGCTGCCGCGGGCCTTGCGGCCTTCCTGGTATTCGGCCAGCTTGTGGAAGCCGCGCTGGCCGGCGTCCTTGTAAACCTTGGCGCAGCGGATCACCGGGCCGCAGGCGACGAGATAGACCGAGGCTTCCTTGCCGCTTTTCAGCGGGCGGATCACCTCGTCGATGATGCCGTCTTCGATCAGTTCCTGCAGGCCCTTGGGGGTTTTCATGCGCCACCACCGGAGGCGGGGTTGGTGCGGCTCGTAAAAAAGCAGCCGCGGCCAGAGGCCGCGGCTGCTTTTTCAACTTGCGGCATGGATTACAGCGGGCGAATCTGCGTCGCCTGCATGCCCTTCGGGCCACGCGCGGCCTTGTACTCGACGCGCTGACCTTCAGCCAGGGTCTTGAAGCCGTTGCCCTGGATCTCCTTGAAGTGGGCGAAGAGATCTTCGCCGCCGGCGCTGGGGGTGATGAAGCCGAAACCCTTGGCGTCGTTGAACCACTTCACGGTACCGGTTGAGACATCGCTCATTGCTTGTTTCCTTTTGCTTATTGCGCGGGCACGCCGCCCGCAAGGCTGCAGGCCATCAAGAAAAAAGCTGAGTGAGATTCGAACCCGACGAAAAGCTTTGAGGGGAAACCGCGCTGAACTAAGCTGCTTGAGCGACTGCGTTGCGTACGATACGCGCTTGGGGCGCGAATGTCGAATGCGGCGGCGGCCTTGGGTGGCCAGGGGCGGCCGGCGCCAGGGGCCTCAGCGGCGGCTGGCGTGCTGGGCCGAGAAGGAATGCGTGGCCAGTTTTTCGTCGCGATCCTTGACGTCGATGCAGACCGTGGCCGTGGGCCGCACCAGCAGCCGCGGGATGCCGATGGGCTCGCCGGTCTTGGCGCAATAGCCGTAGTCCTTGGAGTGGATCAGGCGCAGCGACTCGTCGATCTTGCGCAGCAGCAGGGATTCGCGTTCGCGCAGGCGCAGGTCGAGGAAATGCTCTTCCTCGGCGGTGGCGCGGTCCGCGGGGTCCGCATGGGTTTCGTTATGATGCAGGCGCTCCTTGGAGCCCTGCTCGCGGCTCAGCATTTCCTCGCGCATGCCGATCAGGCGGCGGCGGAAGAAATCGAGCTGGGCCTCGTTCATGTAGTCCGCGGCGGGCATGCCGCGGAGTTCCGCTTCGCTCAGCGCGTGCTTGGCGGAAGACTTGCCGGCGGCGATCGGTTTGGCCGCGGCGTTTGGCGAGGCAGACTTTTTCATGAAAGACAATTTTGCTGGATCCTGAGGATCGTTTTGCCGATCCGAAACATGGCGCGATACAGTTGCATGCCGCGACCGGCATCCGAGCCGGCGGGGCTCAATATACCTTGAACAGGCATGAGGCGATATCAGGCCTGACAAGCGGTGGCAAATCGCACGGCGGCGGGCAATGGCCCGCGCGCGCTCGAATTTCGCAGCATCAGGATGATGTTCAGGATTTATGGAGACGCCGATGAGTGCTGTATCTGCTTTCCGCGCAATGGCCTACAACAACGCCTGGGCTAACCATCGCCTGCTCGCCGCCTGCGCCGGCCTGCCGCAGGCGGAATTCACGGCGCCGCGCAGCGGCTTCTTTCCCAGCCTGCGCGCGACGCTGAATCACATCCTGATCGTGGACCGCTTTTACGTGGATGCGCTGGAAGGCGGCACGCTGGGACCGGCGGCCTGGGCGGAGCGCGAACCCTGCACGGACATCGCGGCGCTGCAGGCGGCGCAAGGCGACGTGGACCGGCGGCTGATCGCCGCGGTGGAGCGCCTGGGCGAAGACGATCTGAGCGGCATCGTCAGGATCAGCCGCGGCGACCGGTTCCAGCATGAGCGCTGCGACCGGCTGCTGCTGCACCTGTTCCAGCACCAGGTTCATCATCGCGGACAGGCGCATGCGATGTTGAGCGCGACCACCGTGCGGCCGCCGCAACTCGATGAATTCTTCTGCGCGATGGACGCGCCGCTGCGCGCCGCGGAACTCGCGCAGCTGGGCTGGAGCGAGCGCACGGTCTGGAATGAATGATGCGGGCGGCGCCAATCGACTCCGGGCAGTTCGCACCACCACCACACACCTCAAGACATAGCCATGACCAGGAAAGCCATGACTAAACGTTGGATACTAGTCCAACGCGATTTCGCCATTGCCTTGCTGGCGATCATGCCCGGCGCATTCGCCGGACCGCCCTACGTCACCGACGATCCGGAACCAACCGATACCGGTCATTTCGAAAACTATCTGTACACGGAAGGCACTCATGCGGCTGGGGCGTTCTCCTACCCTGGCGCCGGCGTGGAGATCAATTACGGCGCATTTGAAAATACCCAGTTGAGCTGGGCAATTCCGCTCAATCCGAATCCGGGGCCGGGGGGAATGGGCCTGGTGTGGACGCCGCTGGGCGGTGGCATCAAGTACCGCTTCATCAAGGAAGACACAGAGGGCTGGCGCCCGCAAGTGGCGATATTCCCGCAAGTCTTCATCCCGATCGGCGCCGCTTCCCATACGACACCCACGACCGAGCTGCTGCCGCTATGGATGCAGAAATCCTTCAAGTCCTGGACCGCCTTCGGCGGCACCGGCTACACCCACAACCCCGGCAGCGGCAACCGGAACTATATGATCTACGGCGCGGGACTGCAGCGCCAGGTCACCGAAGCACTGGCACTGGGCGTGGAGTACTTCGGCCAGACCGCCGCCACGGTCGACGACCAGGGCAGCGCGGCCATCGGCTTTGCCACCCTCTACGACCTCGACCAGACCTGGCACCTCGTCGCCTCGGTGAATACCGGCATCGCGGGCGATCGGGAGAACGACAGGCTTTCCTACAATCTGGCGTTGAAGTGGACGCGGTGAGGCTTGGAGCTTCGACTTGCGGCTCTCTATGCCATGCCTTTGGGCAGTGGTTCATTTGACCTTGGCTGAATATTCATTCGTGTCACACCTGTTTTTGGCTTTTGTTAAAAGAGGAAAAGCCTATTCAGCACCTGTAGCACCCCAGACGGCGCCGGGCATCCCGGCGCCGTCCGCTGAAACCTCAGACAATGCTCAAGCGCACCGGCACGTTGTTGCGGGTGGCGTTTGAGTAGGGGCAGACCTGGTGGGCTTTTTCCACCAGCGCTTCGGCTTCGGCGCGCGACAGGCCGGGCAGGGAGATCTTCAGTTCGATATCGAGGCCGAAGCCGCCCTCGGAGCGCGGGCCGATGCCCACTTCCGCGGTGACGCGGGTGTCCGCAGGCACTTTGGGGCCGCCCTGTGAGGCGACGAATTTCATGGCGCCGATGAAACAGGCGGAGTAGCCCGCGGCGAAAAGCTGCTCGGGGTTGTTGCCGGGGCCGCCGGCGCCGCCGAGTTCCTTCGGGGTGGTGAGCTTCACATCGAGGCTGCCGTCGAGGGTGGCGGCGTGGCCATCGCGGCCACCGGTGGCAGAGGCGGCGGTGCGGTAAAGGACGTTGACGGACATGGTGGACTCCTTGCTTGATTCGGTTTGGGATGAAACCCGGTTGGCGGTGTAGTTTAAGCACCTACCCCCTCGGGACTGAGCGTACATTACGCGCAATTAGATTGCACACAAAATAATTATTGGTTATGAAGGGCGGCTTCATTATGCAATAATACTTTTTTACAATATAATTGCATGCAATGTAATCGAGGGCATGGGAGGGCTGGAGATGGAAGCAAAGCGGATGAGCAGGAAACAGGAAGACATGGCGCTGCTGCTGGGCAACCAGATCTGCTTTGCGGCCTACTCCACCGCGCATGCCTTCAATCGCGTCTACAAGCCGCTGCTGGATACGCTGGGCCTCACCTACCCGCAGTACCTGGTGATGCTGGTGCTTTGGGAGCGCGACGGCCTGGCGGTGAACGAGGTCGGCGAGCTGCTGCACCTGGATTCCGGCACGCTGACGCCGTTGTTCAAGCGCCTGGAAGCCGCACGGCTGGTAACGCGCACGCGCAACCCGGAGGACGAGCGGCAGGTGCGCATCCGGCTCACCGCCGCCGGACGCGAGCTGCGCGAGAAGGCCAAGAACGTGCCGCCCGGTATCCTGCGCGCCTGCAACCGCTCGGTGGACGAGCTGATGAAGCTCAAGGACCAGTTCGTGGCGCTGCGCGACCAGCTCAACGCCGCGCTTGGGTGAAGCAGCCGCTGGTGCGGCGGGGCTGTAGTTGCGAACCCGCGGGCCTGAATGCCTTTTTCCCGATCAATGGGGGCGGTGATGAGTGGCGCTTGCTTGAGCGCGATCCGTGGCCGCGTTCATTCCACCATCGTAGGGCAATGGGCCGCCGTGGTTCGGGGTGGGAGTGAGCCCGGCGGCCACGGGCCGCCCTACGGTTGGGTTCATTGTCCCTTTAGGTAGGCGCCATTCGGGGCGGTGACATCAGGGGCGGCTAGTAGTCCAGGCTCAGGCGCACCGAGATCTCGCGCGGCGGCGTGAGCGTGTACCCATCGACCGGCGTCTGGGTGATGATGGCGGTGTTGATTGCGGCGGCGGTTGGCCGTGTCGTGTTGAGCAGGTTGGTGGCGTTGATCGCCAGCCTGGCCTTCACGTCATACACGGCGCGCTCGAAGAAGAAGCCGGCGCGCAGGTTGCCGTAGCCGTCGATCTGCGCATCGTGGTTGAGGTCGTTCCAGGCCTTGCCGACGAAGGTGTAGCCCACATCCGGCCCGCCCCTCACGTCCCATCCCAGCGGCCGCTGGTAGTAGGCGGCGGCGGTGTACTGCAGGTGGCTGGCCCCGGGCATTTCCTGGCCGGGCTCGAGTTCCACGCCGCTGGAGTCCTTGAACGCCTGGGTGGTGTGGGCGTTGCTGACGGCGCCATTGAGGAGCAGGCTCAGGCCGCGCAACGGTGTTTTCCACAGCACGCTGGATTCCACGCCATAGGACTTCGCGGCGCCGACGTTGGCGCTGTAGCCGATCGGGATGGCCGCCTGCGTGTTCTGGGCGATGATGGGATTCTTGTAGTCGATGTAGTACGGCGTGAGGTCGGCGTGCAGCGTGTTGTGCAGCCAGGCGGTGCGCAGGCCCAGCTCGTAGTTCCATAGCGAGTCGGACTTGTAGGTGGCCGGCACGCCGTTGGCCGGCGTGGAGGGAAAGTCGTTGATGCCGCCGTAGCGGTAGCCCTTTGCGGCCGTGGCGTAGAGCGAAATGTCCGGCGTGAAGTGATAGGTGGCCGAGAACTTTGGGGCGACGCCTTTTTCCTTGATGGTGCTTTCGGTGTTGCTGTCCTGGAGGTTGTTCTCCAGCAGGACGATCGGGCCGGAGCCGATGTAGCCGCCGCCGACGGAGGCCTCGTAGATGCGCATGCCGGCGGCAAGGTCCAGGCGTTGCCACAGCGTGTAATCCACATTGAAGAAGGCCGCGTGCTCATACGACTTGGAATTGGAGGTGCCGTCCAGCAGCGAGTTCTGCTCCAGCGCGGAGGCCGGCACGCCGGAGAACTCGAACAGCGCCAGCAGCTCCGGGTTGATGCCGATAAAGCTGCCTGGCGCGGTCAGGCTTTGGCCCGTGGGCGTTTCGTCATTGAGGTTGAAATAGCTGGACGAGTTGTAGAAATAAAGCCCCGCCAGCCACTTGAGCGGACCATCGCCATTGGACTGCAGGCGCACCTCTTCCGACAGCGCCTTCATGTTGTCGGTGGTCGCCGACTGGATCGTGGCCGAGGCCGGATAGCCGGGCGGCGGCGTGCCGATCAGCAAGGAGGTGTCGTCGCCGTAGAGGCTTACCTTTTTCTGCAAGGACGAGCCCAGCACCGTCAGCCGCATGTCGCTGAAGTTGTAGTTGGCCTCCACGTTGTCCAGCCGGAAGCTGTTGGTCGATGGCGAGGGGATGATGTTGGTGACGTTCTCGCGCGGCCCGTCCGGGAAGCGGGCGGCGAAAAGGTCGTTGGCCGAGTGAAAGTCCTGCGTGAGGTGGGTGAACTTGAATCGCAAGTCCCTGAGCGGCTGCCACAGCACGGTGGCGCGCACCTGGTTGCCGCCGCCATAGGCCTGGTCGCGCGCGCCGGTGTAGGTGTCGGTCATGGTGCCGGGGTAGTTGCGCCGCACGTAATCCACCCGCGCCGACAGCTGATCCTTGTACACGGGGATATTCACCAAGGCGCCACTGGTTTCCGCGTCACCGCCGCCGTTGGCGTCGACGAATTGAGTGAAGCCGCGCGCCTCCCACTCGCCGAGCACCGGTTCGTTCAAGATGTAGCGCACCGCACCGGCCAAGGCGGCGCCGCCGAACAGGGTTGCCTGCGGCCCCTTGAGGATTTCGACGCTTTGCAGGTCGAAGGCGCTCAGGTCGGGAATGATGCTGTTGTTGTAGGAGTCGGTGAAGGCGGTGTCGCCGATGAAGTAGCCGACCGTTGAAGTGATGCCGGAGTACGGACTGGTGTCGGTATCGATGCCACGCATGGTGACGCGGGTGAATCCAGGGCCGCCTTCAGAGGCGGTGACGCCGGGCGTCTCCTCGATGAAGTCGGTCAGATTGGTCTTGCCGCTGCTCTCAAGCTGCGTGCCGGAGAACACGGCGATCGACTCCGGGATGTCGCGCGCCGATTCCCTGCGCTTGGTGGCGGTGACTACCACCTCATCGATTTGCGTGGCGGCGGATGCGCCCGGCGGTGCCTGGCCATCGGGTGCCTGCGCCAGGTTCGAGGGCTGTGCGGGCGGGCTGGATGCGGCTCCCCCGGACCCTTCCTGGCCCCACGCCAGATTGCCGATCCCGGATGCGGCGCAAGCTATCGCCGCGGCGGCGCGCAGGCTTGTGCGCCCTCTCTTGGTAACCATTGTTTTCTCCTCCAAAGTGGCGCGCACGCTACAGCCAATGGAGAGAGAAGCACAGTCACATGCGGGACAACCAGGAGGCAATTCCGGGCGATCCTGCCTCCGTTGACGGCGCTATTTACTGCCGTTCATCGGCAGAAGCCGAGGGCAGCCTGGGCCGAGCACCAGTTTATTCGCACGCTGGCCGCTCATCCTGCGGGAGGAGATCGAAGAGTCAAAGGGAACTGCAAAGAACTGCGCCTGGCACGATCGTTGCGGTTCAGCGCGTGGCCGTGCCCAAATAGATAGTCAGCACGATGCCGGCGGCGGCAATGCCATAGTTGGCCAGTAGCGCCAAATTCGCGAAACGCGGAGGAAGCTCGTTCGGGCCGAGCGTGACGACCAGGGCCCGGAACGACAGGGTCGACACAAAGGCCAGTGCCGCCGAAAACAGCATCAGGGCCAAGCCGACCCAAAACGAGGGGCCACGCGTCGCCGCCTGCGGATGATCCGGATCCATCAGGCGCAGAAACAGGCCGAAGCGCTCGATGACGAAACCAAAGCCCATCATCGCCAGGCAGGTGCGGTTCCAGGCCAGCAAGGAGCGCTCGGCAGCCAGGAACACGCGCGGATCTTCCAGGTTGGACATGTCAACTCCAGGACGTCGATTTCCAGAATGCCACTACGCCGGTCGTTCCATGTCTCGCGGACGCCGGCTATCGGCCATTTCATCTGCCTTTCGGAACCGAACAGACATCGATCAGCCGGATTATCGGATGCCGCACGGAAGGCTAATCGCGTTTTTCGCGGTAAGTGAACGGAAACATCTGCTGTCTGAGAAATCCTTTCGGCATGTAATTGCCCAGCACGCCGTATTGCTCGGGGAAGCGCTGTTCGACTTTAACGGCGGTGCCGAAGGCGTAGTCGAGAAAGTTGACGATCAGCAAGACCAGCCCGACCAGGAAATGGTTGACCCCGAAGTGGGTGAAGTCCGTCTGCCATTCGGCGCGGAACACCGGTTGCGCCTTGTACAGCGGGAAAATCTTCTCGATGGCAACGAACACCGTGGTCGAGCCGAGCAGGTCCAGGATGAACCAGTCCAGGCCAATGTAGGGTGTGTGGTCGGGGAAATTCGGGTCCACCGGCACGCGGTTGCCGCCGCCGGCCACGGCCAGCAGCACCAGCAGCAGGGCGGCAACGTTGAGCCATCGCGTACGGCCCAGTACAATATTGGCGAGCGACAGGCCGCCGGCAAGGATCAGGGCCACGAGCAGCGCCTCGCGCAAGAAGCCCACCGAATACTGCTGGCGCAACTCGGGCGTGGTGAGGTACTGCGGGAAGTGGAACGCCAGCACGGCCAGCACGCACAGAATAGCCAGGGAGAATGCAATGACGCCGCTGATTATGCCGGTGCCGTACGGCAGGTTCCCGGTGCGCGTGTACATATCGGCGACGCGATTGACGACTTTCATTCCATCCCCTGTGCCGGGCGCCTGCGCCAGGCTCTTGCCCAAGGCCCGGAAGCGGGCAGCCCATTCTAAGACAGGGAACTGGTACTGCGAGGGAGCGGGAACAGTCGGGGCAGACCACGATTGCTCTACGGCACGCATTCTGAACGCCGCCCTCAAAGCAAAAAGCCGGCCCTTGGGCCGGCTTTACGCCTGAATTGGCGGTGGAGGCAGTCTGCACCGAACCCAGCTCCTACCCGAATTCCCTGCTAACAGGGAAAAATACAGGGAATTTCGCCGATTTTGGCGGCCTCCCAACCGACAAGAACGGCTGAAAGCCGCCATCGGCGCCAGTTTCCCGGCGTTGGACTGCAAATAAGGCTGAAAATAACAGGGGATTTAAATTCCCTGTTAAGCCCAGGAACAGGGAATTATTTTGCCCTTAACAGGGAATAACAGGGAATCTGAACGAACGCCTCAATCTGAGCGAACATTCGCAGTCAGGAGATCCAACGGACAAAGGGGATCAATGGCCGCGCCAGAATTCAGAAGAGTGCGAACAGCTGGCGATAGAAACATGCTGCAATGGCCAAAAGAGCCAGCACAATCACAGCCTTAACCTTTTGTGATAGACCCGGCCGATCAACCTCATAAGCACGTCAGCAGAAAGACGTCTTGATTCACGGACACTATCTGCAAATAAATCACCGCGGCCTGTCGCAGCATGCGCAGCGGTGGAACACTCCGTGTGTGATGCCGCACAGAGAGTGCCTGGGCACGCGCGTAGTACGAACTGGAAATGTTTAGGTATTCCACCGAACGGTGACGCGGTCTTGATTTGTGGGACTTTGTGTCGCAGCGCAAACACGGTAGCGCCAGGGAACACGAGGTAAACCTGATGAATAGTTACAGGATCGCCGCAGCACCCATCAAGGGCGGAAGCTTAAACAACTACGCTTTGGCGATACTGCTAGGCCTTCTTTTGGGTGGGACCTATGCGGTAGCCGGACGAACTCTTGAAACGGGAGCAAGCAGTTCTTTGGCAGAGCCACATTCATCCCATCCGTCACGGATTGCAAGGTCCACTCGCGGCTCTGGCAACTGCGAACCGCAAGCTGCCGATACCCTGAGTCTCGTTACGCCGTTGCCGAACATCTCGCGTGCGCGTGCATCCCGTAGTTATGTCGAGTCGAGAGCAACACGTATCGGTGGATATGTGTGTACCTGGACCATTTAGCCTTCGGCAAGGAATCAAGCCATGAATACCGAACAATTTGTGCGCAGGAATCAGGTCATTGCACAGCATCTGTATGAGATCGCGCTGCATAGCGGTGAGGTCGAGGCAGGCGGCAGGCTACTGCCCGTCAATCTGTATTTCCGCGCCGTGCTCAAGGCACAGGAGGGCTTGCTCAATGCAGCGGAGCGGCTGCTCGAACATCTGCCGAAACGGATGGCTGGCTCATAAATCACAACGTTTACCCCGGCAAGCGGAGGCGCCAATGAGTTTGGATCAATCGACGTCAGAACATGGATGAGTTCAAGAACAAGCGCAAGCATCGCGACGGCACCTCGAAAGAGGTCTGGGACCAGCAGGCCTCTGGCGATTTCGCAAAAAGGAAAAGCCACGATCAGGGGCGATCTGATCGGCTTATGAGGCGCAATAACATCGCGCTCGACGATGTGGAAGGGCAGATCAAAGACTTCTTCGCCGGGACCTGATCGCATCCATGCCAACAGTTGATCTGTACGACAGGAGTCGGCGCGATTTTGGCGTGCGGCCGGTGATGTCGACGCATAACCTGCATCGACACCCGCTTTTCTCCGATGAGGCGCTGGTCGAGCTTCTCGATCACTATCCGCGTGAGCACCTCTATGCGCTGACCATGGGAACCGACGATACCCGGACCGACGACAATCGACTGGCAGTGCACGACGGCGTCAGCGGCGCATCCCTGCTTCGTGCGGTGAAAAGCGGCCGCTTATGGCTGAATGTTACTCAGGTTCACACGGCCGATCGCCGCTATCGGGCTCTCATTGAGCAGCTTTTCGCCCAGCTCGTGGTTCTTGTTCCCGGACTCCGCCCGGAATCCACCCAGGGCACGCTGCTGATTTCGTCGCCGCATGCGCTGGTCTACTACCACGCGGACGCTTCACCTTCCGTGCTTTGGCATATCCGCGGCCGGAAGCGTCTTTGGGTTTATCCCGCGGCTGACGATCGTTATGTGAATCGGGAGCACCTGGAGGATATTTACGCAGGCGTGCGGCATGAATATCTGCCCTACGATCCGTCTTACGACCAAGCTGCCGTGGTTTACGATCTTCAGCCCGGGCAGTGGGTTTCCTGGCCATGCAATTCTCCGCACCGCCTGGTCAACCTCGATTGTGTCAATGTTTCGCTTTCCACCGAGTATTGCACCCGGGATAGCCGCGCCCGCGCGCGGGTATACGTCGCCAATCGCTTTCTACGCACCCGGCTTGGACTGCGAAATCTTTCCACACGCGGCAATGGCGTCGCCGCCTTGGTCAAGACCTCCGCTCACCGGATCGCCCGCAGGTGCGGCTGGGACCCGCTGCAACTCAAGCGGCATATCCCTTTATTGCGTGTCGATCCAGAGGCCCCGGGAGGGACCGTCGCGATTGACGCCAAGCCGACAGGTAGCCGTTCTTGATCGAAGTTCGTTGCTTCCAGAATCTCGAGGACGTTTCCTTTCTGCGCGCCGAAATCAATGCGCTGAACTTGGCATCCAGGCGTCCGGACCCATTCGCGACGCTGGAATTCTATGAGAATTATCTCCAGCATGATCAGTTGCTATCGGAATCGAAGGGCTCTCGCCTGTGCTTTCTCGCCGCATTCGCCGAGGGCAGCCTCGTCGGTTACATTCCGCTCAAACATACCAGGCACCGCATCCTCGGTCTGCGCACCGCAAAATTAAGCTTCTTTGCAGCCCATGATGTCGATCGGCCTCAGCTGATCGCACGACCCGAGTTGCTGGACGCGGTGGTCACTGCCGTCCACGACTACTTGTTCGATCACATCGGGAACTGGGGCTTGCTGGAATTCGAGCAGCAGGCAATGGATTCACCTTTGCTGCGGTATGCGCTGGAAAGCGCGCCGAAGGGCTATCGTGTTCGAACATGGTCGGGCTGGAGCAATTGGTCAATCCCCATTCAGTGGGACTCGTTGGATGCCTACTACAAGGACTTCTCCAAGAAATTCCGCTCCAATGTCGGACGCCAGATGAGGCGGCTGTTCGCAGCCGGCGAACTGGAATTCATCGGCTCGGACAGCCCGGCGCAAACTCCGGCCCTGCTTGAACTCTATCTTGGAATCGAGCCGCATAGCTGGAAGACACAAGCCGGTCTGAGCATAAGCGGCGATCCGGCCCGAATCCGGTATTTTGAAGGCTTGTTGGCAGCGCCTCAGCCAATGCGTATTTCCATCCTGCTGCTCCTGCTCAACGGCGTTCCGATCGCCGGCTTGATCGTCGGCGCCTATGGGGGCGGACTCCATGCGTTGCAGATTGTATTCGACGATCGTCTGAGCGCCGCGTCTCCAGGCTCGGCAATGCTGCTGATGGGCATGCGCGAGGCAATCATCGGCCAACACCGGCTCTTCAACCTGTTGTCCGGCTTCGACTACTTTAAGAATCGATGGCTCGCCGAGGGGACTGAAACGCAATGCGCTCAGATTTATCGTGCCGGCAGTCCCTTTTTCTGGCGCAGATGCCTTGGAGATCAGGCTCGCCGCATTCTGCTGCGGGCGAGAAAGGGCTTGCCAATACTGCGCAATCCCCTCAAGTACGCCGCTGCCGCTCCTGCGGCGACATTGACGGACCCGGAAAGCGCACCTGAATTTCTCGTCACGCCGGAGAAGATGCATCGCGTCGCCGCGCTGATCGCCGAGGTGCGGAGCGGACCTTGCCAGTTCCTGACTGCGACGGAGCTGGCGGCGGCAATGCCATTCGATACGACGGCGCCGCCGGAATGATGCCGTCCGTTCCAAAAAGTGAATGGACTCAGCCCAAGATGGCATCGTTCGGAGCCTTGCGGCAGCTATACAGATCGCGAATAAAGTTTTGGTTGCGGACCGCGGCGTAATGCTGCAGCTGCAAGGCGCTGTGGATTTGCGGCGGCAGCGCGGCGGTCAGAGCCCTGGCATAAGCCGTAGCGGCCCGGTCTTCGACACGCTTCATTTCTTCAAGCCAGGCAATGTCGGCGTCGCCGATGATTCCTTTTGCCTTCACCGAGCATCGGCGGACGGTACCGGCAAGCGTTCCACCGCTTTTCGGCGTGCCGCCGATCGAATTGACCAGCCGCTGCAATTCGGCCACAGCTGCCGCGCAATCGGTGGAATGCCGCTGAAACAGGGCGACCAGTTCGGGCTTCTTCGCCGCCCCGGCCGCGTCGGCGAATCCCTTGCTGCGATCCGTGGAGGTTTGTATCAGTTCGTTGAGCACCTCCACCGTGTCAAACAGATCGTTGAGCGATTTTACCGTGTCCTGGATCAGCATAACGTCTCCCTGTGCGGCTGCTGATATGCAACGAAAAAAGCCATTTAAATGCTGAACGCCTTCCAGGCTCCGCGTCCGTGCGCTGGCTAACGAAGGCACCTCAGCGGCCAACACCGGTTTTGTGGCTGTGCAGCGGATGTCGGAGCGTTATATGGGGCTCCGTACACAGACATGAAAAGCAGCGGGGCGTCCGGGAAACTCTCGCTGGTGGGCAACAAAGGGGTGTTGGCACCGCTCTGTTCATGGCTGGAGTTCGCATAGGGGTGACCAGTACCAGACTATGTACGTTACCGAACATACTTGTACGGGGATTTGGCTTAGCTTGAGACTGGAAACTGCAGTGCATGGCATCTGCGGAATCATCAGTCAGGGAAGGATGCCAGATTCGCACTGCTGTGTAGTATTTCCGGCGCATGCGTCGCGTTAAAGGGATTGATCATGAACTACGCCGATCTCGACTTGCTCGATTGCGCAGTCGCCAGAATCGAGGGCTTTGCCGTTACTCCCTTGAATCCGGACGGGAAAGCGGCAGATGGCGACCAATCCCCGTATAGACCGACCCGCGATCCAGGCGAAGCCCTGCGTTTGATGGACAAGTACATCGACAGGGTCGTGAGAACCAGGGCGGCCTGGGCGGCGGTTGGCCCAAGCGGGCGCGCCTGCGTCGGTCCCACCCTGCCGATCGCGGTGTGCATCGCGATCGTCGAAGGATGCTGAGTGCAACCTCGCGGTCCTAAGGCAGCCCGCTACCCCGCCTTCACCTGCGGCAGCAGCCGGTCAAACTCCCGCTTGACCACCGAATAGCACTCACAAGCCCGCAGCTCCAGCCGCGGCCGGTCGAGCACGGTGAAGGTGCCGTGATGGTAGGTGATCAGCCCATCCGCCTGCAGCGTGCTGGCGGCGTCCGTGACGCCCTCGCGGCGTACCCCCAGCATATTGGCGATCAAACCCTGCGTCATCATCAATTTGTTATCCGGCAGCCGGTCCAGGCCGAGCAGCAGCCAGCGGCACAGCT
>CAJCJI010000024.1 GCA_903970595.1 Verrucomicrobiota bacterium | reverse complement strand
TTCGCCGCCGGCCGCGCCTCGGTACAGGACGCCGCCGCGCAACTGGCCGCCGGGCTGCTCGACGCCCGGCCGGGTCAGCGCGTGCTGGACGCCTGCAGCGCGCCCGGCGGCAAGACCGCGCACCTGCTGGAGACGGTCGACCGCCTTGATCTGCTGGCCCTGGACAGCGACGCGCAGCGGCTGCAGCGGGTGGCTGAAAACCTGCGGCGCGGCGGCCTGTCGGCCCGCCTCGAGCCGGCCGACGCGGCCAAGCCCACGGTGTGGTGGGACGGCCGCCCGTTCGACCGCATCCTGCTCGACGCGCCCTGCTCCGGCACCGGCGTGATCCGGCGCCATCCCGACATCAAGTGGCTGCGCCGCGACACCGACATCCCGCGCATGGCCGAGCTGCAGCAGCGCCTGCTGCGCGCCCTGTGGCCGCTGCTCGCGCCCGGCGGCCTGCTGCTCTACGCCACCTGCTCGGTGCTGCGCGCGGAAGGCGAGGCGGTGCTGCGCGAGTTCCTCGGCGCGCATGCGGATGCGCGCGAAGCGCCGATCGAAGCGGCCTGGGGCGAGGCCTGCGGGGTCGGGCGGCGGATTGCGCCGGGCGGGGACTTCGATGGGTTTTATTACGCACGGCTGACCAGGATTTTGTAGGGCGGGCCATGCCCGCCGTATCCGCCCTTGGCGCATGCAGCTCGCGCAGGTCGCGCATGCACACCTCCACCAGGCCGCTCCAGTCCAGGCAGGTGCCGCGGCGCCAGGCGTCGAGGGCCTCGATCTGGTCTTCGCTGAGCGCTTCCAAGCGGCGCACGATGCGGCGCCCCTCGAGCAGGGGATGCCAGTCGTCCATGTTGTTGTCGGGACTGAGCACCCTCGAAGATCAGCATGTCGTAGTCGCCGGTGCCGTCGAAGTACGAGCTGTGATCGGCGGTCAGCGCGTTGTGCAGCACCGGCGGCTGGCCGCCGATGCAGTGATAGATTTCCATCCTGGCCGGAACGGGCCGGGCAGGCGCCCGCGCCTTACTTGAAGCCCTTGGCGGGATCGACGGTCTTCATGGTGGTGAAGAACTCGCGCAGCATCTGGTCCAGATCGGCGCGCACCTGGTCCGGCGTGCCGACGCCGTAGCGCTCATGCGACTCGATCGGCAGCCAGCCGGCATAGGCATAGGGCGGCCCGGCATTGAAGGCGCGCCGCAGCTCGATGCGGTGCAGGTAGACGTAGCTGCCGTCGGCCTGCTTGGTCGGCCGCGCCTTGGAGGCGACGTAGACCTTGACGTTGGGATCGTCCGGGATGTTGTTGCCCACGGCCGCCGCGGCCTGCTGCGTGGCGCTGCGCAGGACATCGTCCGTGAGCAGCGGATTTTCCGACTGCGTCTTGATGGTGAACGCCTGGGCGGAACCCGCCGCCATCGACAACAGAACCGCTACCGCAAACCCTTGCCAAATTCTCATATGGTTCTCCTGGTACGCCCTGCCCCACCGCCGGCCGCTGGTGGACTTATCCGTCCATCATACCGGTCGTCCCTGACCGGGTTCTTGATGCATGCAACAGTACTGACCGCGTATTGCGATTACTTCAGCAGATCCTCGATCGCCGCGCGCTCCTCGCGCAACTCGGTCTCGGTGGCCGTCATCTTGCCGCGCGAGAACTCGTCCACCGACAAGCCCTGCACGATTTCGTAACGGCCATCCTTGCAGACCACCGGGTAGCCATACACCACGCCCGGCTTGATGCCGTAGGAACCGTCGGAGGGCACGCCCATGCTGACCCACTTGCCACCGGTGCCCAGGGCCCAGTCGCGCACGTGGTCCACCGCCGAGGACGCCGCCGAAGCCGCGCTGGAGGCGCCGCGCGCCTTGATGATCGCCGCGCCGCGCTGCTGCACGGTGGGGATGAAGTCCTTTTCGACCCACTCCTGGCTGACCAGGGACTTGGCCGGCTTGCCCTGCACGGTGGCGTGGCTGATGTCCGGATACTGCGTGGCGCTGTGGTTGCCCCAGATGATGATCTTGTCCACCTCGGTCACCGCCGCCCCGGTCTTGCCGGCGATCTGGCTGATGGCGCGGTTGTGGTCCAGGCGCACCATCGCCGTGAACTGCTTCGGGTCCAGGCCCTTGGCGTTGGACTGCGCGATCAGCGCATTGGTATTGGCCGGGTTGCCGACCACCAGCACGCGCACATCCTTGCTGGCCTTGGCCGCGATGGCCTTGCCCTGCACCGAGAAAATCGCCGCGTTGGCGGTGAGCAGGTCCTTGCGCTCCATGCCCGGCCCGCGCGGCCGCGCGCCGACCAGCAGGGCGTAATCGGTGCCGTCGAAGCCTTCCTCCGGCTTGTCGGTGGCCACCACGCCGTGCACCAGCGGGAAGGCGCAGTCGTTCAGCTCCATCACCACGCCCTGCAGGGCGCCCAGGGCCGGGGTGATTTCCAGCAATTGCAGAATGACCGGCTGATCCGGGCCGAGCATCGAGCCGCTGGCGATGCGGAAGATCAGCGAGTAGGAAATCTGGCCGGCGGCGCCGGTGACGGTAACGCGGACGGGCTTTTTCATTCTGGGCTCCGGGCGGTTGATGGAATCTTGGGGGGTGAATTATGCCAAGACGGAGCGGAGCGTGTGCGGGTGCACGGTTTTGGGGCCTGTCGGGCCGGGGGGCCGGGCGGGCCTTTGCGCCTTTTCCTGGCTGGGTCGAGCGGCCTGCTTTTCCCCTCGCCCGCTTGCGGCGTGTCCCCGCTGCTTTACGGGGAGAGAGGGGTAGGGGAGAGCATGGATGCCCGAGGTAGGGCAACGCATGGAGCAGTTGCCGGGGAGGGGCTTTTCGTACGTGCACAACGCCGAACTCCGTTCGTCCCGAGTGCCCGCGGAGCGGGTGTATCGAGGGACCAGCGCAGCGCTTTGCGGTGTCGTAGGT
>CAJCJI010000023.1 GCA_903970595.1 Verrucomicrobiota bacterium | reverse complement strand
CCCGCGAGCCTCGGCTCGCGGGATTTTTTGCCTCGAGGCCTATCGTCCGGTGACATCAGCCGGATTCATTTGGATTCTCCAGGTCCCCTTTTCGCCATTTTGCGGGGGCAGAGCTTTGGGAAACCCGGGATTCCATTTGAAAGCGGCCCTCTCGATACAGGATGGCCCTCTTTCGACATTGAGAGTCCGGGCCCTTGAGCAGGAGTTGCGAGAGCATAGGCAATGAACGGCAGAGCCGGATTTTCCCCTGCGGACAATCGATCGCGGAATCCTCAGGCAAGCGAGGGTGACGGAGCATGAGCTGTACGCGGGGGGAAGTGCGCTCGATCGGTTCTCAAGGGTACGTAGAACGTACACTGTGATACATCGCCACTAGAGAAGCCTTCCTTCAATGCCAGACATCAAGGCTCCCGCCGCTGGTGCTTCTCCCCAGCCTGCCTATCCGCCGCGGGCCGTCGCGTGGTACGCCACCATCGTACTGGCCGTGATGTACTGGCTGTCGGTGCTCGATCGTTTCATTGTTTCGCTGCTGGTAGGCCCCATCAAGGCCGACCTCGGCATCAGCGATACACAGTTCGGACTGCTCAACGGCTTTGCCTTCGCCTTGACGTTCTGCCTGTTCGGCCTGGTCGCGGGCGCCGTGGCCGACCGCTTCAGCCGGCGCTGGGTGGTATTCAGCGGCGTGTCGATCTGGTCGATCTCCACCGCGCTGTGCGGCACGGCGCAGAGTTTCGGGGCTCTGCTTACGGCCCGTATCGGCGTGGGCGCCGGAGAGGCCTCGTTGGCACCGGCGGCGACGTCGATGCTCACCGACCTGTTCCCGCGCGATCGCCTCACGACGGCGATCGCGGTCTATGCACTCGGTTCCACCATCGGCTCGGCCTGCGCGTACTTGTTCGGCGGCTTTATCATCGGAGCAGTTTCGAAACACAGCACAGTGGCATTGCCCCTCCTGGGCGAGATGCGGTCCTGGCAGGCCGTGTTCTTCATCGTCGGCATTCCCGGCGCCCTCATATCGCTGCTGATGTTCACGGTGCCGGAGCCCCTGCGCCGCGGCCGACGCGCAGTGACCACCAGCTGGACCTTCGTCGCCGCGGCGTATCGCGACCTGGTGAAATTCATCCGCACTCAGCCGCGTTATTTTCTCAGCCACTATGTCGGCTTCGGCCTCGTCTCGGCCGTCCTTACCGGGACCGGCAGCTGGCTCGCCGCCTTCATGGGCCGCACCTTCGGCTGGCAATTCGGAAAGATAGGCCTGGTGCTGGGCCTGATCGTAGGTATCAGCGGCATCTTCGGCCCCATCATCAGCGGCCGCTGCATCGATGCAATGGTCCGTCACGGCCGGCGTGACGCGCAGTTCCTCTGGTACGGCAGCTGTGTGGCCATCGCGGCGCCCGCCGGCATCGTTGCGCTCACCTCGAAATCGCCAGCGGTATTCATCGTATTCATCACCCTATTCCAGTTGCTGACCAGTTCGATCAGCGCCTGCAGCAACGCCGCCCTCAACCTGGTTACGCCCAACGCGCTGCGCGGCACTGGCGTGTCGTTCTATGGCGCAACGGTTGGATTCGTCGGCCTGAGCCTGGGACCGCTCCTGATGGGCGCGATCTCGGATCATGTGTTTCACAGCGAAGCTGCCATCGGCTATGGCATGGCTGCGGTGGTCGCGCTGTGCCTGCCGCTGGCCGCGCTGATGCTGCTGACCGGGCGCAAACACATGCGTCAGGCGGTCGCCGCGGCGGAAGCCTGACGCAATGGCCCGGCCCGCGGCCAGCCGCAGCCGGATCGAAAAAGAAAAAGCCCCCGGGCCGGTCTGGTCCAGGGGCTCAGGTTCAAGGGCTTGAGCTTCAGAAGTTGAGCTGCATGCGCGCGTTCACCGCCTTGGGCAGATTCTTGCCGGCATTGCCGGTGTTGAAGTCGCCATAGTAGTAGTCCAGGCTGAACTGTATGTTGCGATTGGCGTAGTAGTTGACGCCGGCCGTCACCGAGGTCAGGTCGCAGCGGCTGATGGTCCTGCCGCTCTTGATTGCGCCGAGGGAGGGCTTGCACACCGAGGTGTCGTCGGCCGGCAGGTCGCGGTTCTTGATGAAGTTGTATCCGAGCGCCACTTCGACCGCGCCGAAGCCATGCCGCGGCGCCGGTTTGGTATACGAGGCCACTTCCGGGTCGTAGCCCCTGGATTCGCCGGTGAGGTAATAAGTGCCTTCGCCGGAAAATGCATAGACGTGCTGCACGTTCGGCACGCCCTTGGCGCTTGCCTTTTCCTGGCTGAACCGGGCCAGTCCGTACTCGCTCTGCAGATACAGGGAGCCGAACGCCCCAGCCAGTTCGCCCTGGGCGATGGCCACGCTCGGGTTGTTGCCGCCGCCGATGTTGGCCAGGCTTGGGGCGCTCGTGGTCGGAGGCGTGGCATTGGGGGTCGAGCCGGAGAAGCTGGCCAGGGTCTGCGTCACGCCCTTGTAGGAATACCAGGCGCTGTCGTAAGCGGACAGCGAGGCGCCGTTGTCGGCATGTTCGCTGGAGAAGTTTGCGCCGACATGCAGCCATTCCCGGTCCCTGACGATCGGCTCATAAGCCAGGCGGCCGTTGTAACCCATGCCCTGCGTGGGCGTCCCGGTGCCCTCGTTGGTCACGGCGCCGGCGGAGTTGAGAGAGTAGACCGAAACACCGGCCCAGATGCGATCGTCCTTCATCAGGGTATTGGCATGCGAGTAGCGGTAAAACAGGCCCTGGGCGTATTGGCGGCCGCCGAACAGGCCGTAGGAGGAGTTCACGTTGCGTTCCACAAACGGGGTGTCGAGGTCGCTGACCAGTTCGTCCATGCTGCGGAACGGCTTGCTCTGGCCGACCCGGATGGTGCCGTAGTCGCCGATGTCGTGTGACACGAATACGTACTTGAATCCGGCCGCAGGGGTAGCCGTGTTGGAGATGTCCTCGTCGATACGGTAGCGCCAGCCGTAAATCTTTCCGGTCAGGCTCAGGTAGACGCGGCGGAAGAAAAAGCCGCTGTCATTTTCCTCGTCGCCGCTGTCGAACGGCACGCCCTTGTCCGGCAGGATGCCGGTGTAGTCGAACTGGATGCGGCCGCCGAGCGAAGCCACGAAATTGCCGTCGTCCGAACTGACGACGATGCCGCCCAGCGTTTTAGCACTGTCCGCGATTGCCGCGCCGCTTACGCTGGCCCCAAGGAACACGGCGAGGGCGCCGTATCGCACGGATATTTTCACTGTTTTCTCCCAAATGGAATTGAGTTCAACTCCGTCCTGCCGTATTCCCCCCAAGGGGATGCGCGCCGCGGATTTGTGCGGGAGAAATTGCCCGAAAGCGGGAGCGTAAGGAAAGAATAAAAAGCGATTGACTTATTCCAAAATGGAATAAAAACAAAGACAGCACGACTTGTCGGGACGCCACACCGCCCAGCTATCGTAATTTCTTCAGTGCGGCCTCAATGTTCGAGCGCAAGGCGACGTCTTGCTCAGCCAGCCGCATGGCCCCGGAAAAATAGCGGCGGGCCAGTACGTTATTTCCCGATTGCTCCGCCAGCCGGCCGCGCTGGAAGTCCAGCCGCGGGGGCCAGGCCGCATCGGGCACTGCGTTGCGCAAGGCGTCCGGCGCCAGCGTTTCGATCAGGGCGGCGGCTTGCGCCGTCTGATTCGCGTCGAGACAGGCATCGACCAGCCCGTAGGTGACCAGTTGCACCAGTAGCCCGCTGCTGCCCTGGATCTGGATGGCGGCAGCCCGGGCTTCCCGGTAACGCGCAATGGCCGGCTCTGCCTGCCCGGATTCCGCGAGTATCCGCGCGCTGTCGGTCATCGACAGCACGGTGGCGTCGTTGAGCGCACCCAGCAACTGCCGATAGCCTTGTTCCGCCTGCGCGCTTGCCGCCAGGGCGTCCTGCCAATGCCCTTGCTTTTCGCTGACCAGGGCCTGGTCGCTGACGATGCTCAGGTAGACGTGGTTGCTGGCGCCCAGCATCAGCCTGGCATCGCGAATCAGGTCGGGCAGCATGCCGCCGGCCTCCGCAAGCCGGCCTTGCTGCGCCAGATTAGCGATCAGCTGCTGCCGCACCCGGATGCTCAGCGGGTCCGCCATGCCGCGGCGGGCGGACGCTTCCTCAAGCAGGTCACGCTCGATACGCTCGGCTTCCTGGCGCCGGCCGGCATCCTGAAAATCCTCCGCCGCGTGCAGGCGGGTCAGGAAAATCGACTGGCTGTTGGCCCCATAGGCCTTGGGATGGTTTGTGCGCAATTCCTCCAGGGCGCGCAGCGCCTGATCCGAATCCTGCGCGGCGGCGAGCAGGTTGGTGTTGTGCCGGTCGAACAGGGCGCGCACATACGAAAGCCTTACCGGTATCATCGGATCGGTAAACGAGCGCCGCCTGGCCATGTCTTCGATGCGAGTCAGGATCGCCTGCGCCTCCGCATAGCGGCTTTCGTAAGCCAGGATTTGCGCCAGCAGCAGATCGTTGCCGACGGCAGGCTCGCTGTCCGGACCAAGCTTCGCATCGGCGATCAACTGGGCGCGGCGGAACTCGGATTCCGCCGCCGCATAGACGCCTAGCGCGCGATAGGTGTTGCCCACCGTCTGATGCAGCGCGATGGCGATCTGCGGCGAAGCGGCAAAGCGCGAGTCGATCTTGTCCGTGGCCTTGCGCACGGCGTCCAGCAAGGTGACGCTGTCGGAGCCGCCGGCATTCGGGTTGGCGCTGGCCATCAGGTCGTTGTTCAGGAAATCGTTGACCGCCTGGGCGATGTCGTATTGCTGCAGCGCTTCGTCGCGGGATCGGATCGACAGCCGGAAGAACCACAGGCTGAGCAGCAGGCCCAGCGTCATGCTCAACACCAGCGCGATCAGCCAGGGACGGCGCGCCCGCGTCCGGTCGAGCGCCCGCTGCGTGGCTTCCTGGCGGGCCTGGTTTGCGCGGGCTGCCTCCAGCTGCCGGTGACGCTGGTCGAGTGCCTGCAGGCGCTCGGCGAGCTCCCTGGCGGAGGACAGCCGATGGGCCGGATCGCCGCAGGCGGCGTCGGCGATGTCCTGGCGCAGCAGTTCATCGGCGACATTGCGTTCCCAGCCAGGCGCCAGCGGCCGACGCAAATCGCCGACGATCACCTGATAAAGGATCACGCCCAGTGCGTAGATGTCCGACTGCACCGTCGGCGCGTGGCCGTCGAGCAGTTCGGGGGCCAGGTATAGCGGGCTGCCCGAACGCGAATCGGCTGCGCCGTCCTGCGCCTGGGTAAAGCCCATGCGCATCGCGCCCAGTTCGGCCAGGCGCGCCGGATCGGTGAATCCGCCGCTGCCGAAATCGGTCAATCTGAGCAGCCAGCCGTCTGCTTCGTCTGCCTGCTTCGCCTGGTCCACCAGGATGTTGGACGGTTTCAGGTCCTTGTGCAGCACGCCGACGGAATGCGCCGCGGCCACTGCCTCCGCGACCTGCGCCACCAGGCGCAGCCGCTGGGGCAGCAGCAGACCGGACAGGCCGCCTTGCGCCTCGGCCCATTCGGGGAGGCTGACTCCCCCGTATTCGCATTCGATGAAAAACGGCGCCCGCTCGAAGTTCCAGTCGAGCACTCGCACGATGTCGGGGCGCCCCTCCAGTGCGTCCTGCAGCAAGCGCGACAGCGTCGCCTCGCGTTTCAACGCGGACAGGCGCTCGCCGTCGCCGCTGAACTTGAAGACCCGCTGCTCGCCGCTCGCCGGGTTCCCGCCGAGCCAGACCTCGTTGTTGTAGGCCGGCGCCAGCGGCCGCAACAGCTTCCACTGCTCGCGTCCCGGAACCGCATCGCCGGCCTGGAAACTCAAGGTGCGGAGGCCGCTGCCCGGCACATCCCGCCGTGTAACCGGGACCGCCAGGCGGTAGCCCACGCGATGCACCGTCACCACCATCGACTGCTGTTCGTCGCCCAGGGCGCGGCGCAGCTTGGCCACGGCATTGCTCAGGGTGTTCTCGCTGAAATGCGCGTGCCCCCACACCGACAGCAGCAATTCCTCGCGGCTGACGACTTCACCGGCGTGCCGCAGCAGCAGCAACAGAATCTCCAGCGGGCGCGGCTCCAGCTCGACCAGCATGCCGCGGACGCGCAACTCCCATCTGGTCTCGTCGAACGAAGCCTCGCCGAACCGCCAGGAAGCGGCCGGAACGGTGCCGGAGCGCGAAATATATTCCTTTAAAATCATCCAGTTGAAATCGTAAATCGATTCATGGGAAATTCGTGAGAATCTCTTTGGGTATTCGCCTGTCAAGATCGTCGGCTTGCAACCGTGCCGGCATACGATGCAAGCACCCGCGTATTTTCCGTCATTGCCGATTTTCGCGGGGCGGGTCCCGCGCGGCCTTTGGCCATAACCGCCCTGTATTGGAGAGCTGCTGAATGATCTGGTTCGTCCGGATTGCCTTGCGGCGGCCATACACCTTCGTGGTGCTGGCCTTGCTGATCCTGATCTTCGGGCCCCTGGCCGCGGTGCGCACGCCGACCGACATTCTGCCCGACATCAAGATCCCGGTAATCGCCGTGGTCTGGACCTATACCGGCCTGCCGGCCTCGGAGATGGCCGGACGCATCATCACGTATTACGAGCGCTCGCTCAGCCTTTCGGTCAACGACGTCGAGCACATCGAGTCGCAGTCGGTACTGGGCATCGGCGTCGTCAAAATATTCTTCCAGCCCACGGTCGACATCCGCACCGCCACCGCCCAGGTCACCTCCATCTCGCAGACCGTGCTCAAGCAGATGCCACCCGGCATCACGCCGCCGCAGATCCTCAACTACAACGCCTCCACGGTGCCGATCATCGAGCTGGCGCTGTCCGGCCAGGGCCTGCCCGAGCAGACCCTGGCCGATATCGGCAACAACATCATCCGTCCGCGCCTGTCGACCGTCGCCGGGGCGGCCACCCCCACGCCTTATGGCGGCAAGGTGCGCCAGGTGCAGATCGACATCGACTCCGCCGCCCTGCAGGCCCGCGCACTGTCGGCGCAGGACCTGGAAACGGCGCTGGCCGAGCAGAACCAGCTCATCCCGGTAGGCACCGAGAAGATCGGCAGTTTCGAATATACGCTGCAGCTCAACGACAGCCCGCAGGCGATCGACGAGCTGGAAGATCTGCCGATCAAGGCGGTCAACGGCACTACCATCCTGCTGCGCGACGTGGCGCACGTGCGCGACGGTTATCCGCCGCAGAGCAATATCGTGCATGTGGACGGCAAGCGCTCGGTGCTGATGACGATTCTCAAGAGCGGCTCGGCCTCGACCCTGGCCATCATCCAGGGCGTCAAGCGCCTGCTGCCAGGACTGAAGGCGGTGGTGCCGGACAATCTCGAGATCAAGGCGGTGGACGATCAATCCCTGTTCGTACGCGCCGCGATCAGCGGCGTCGCCCGCGAAGGTGTCATCGCCGCGGCCCTGACCAGTCTGATGATCCTGCTGTTCCTCGGCAGCTGGCGCTCGACGGTGATCATCGCCACCTCGATCCCGCTGGCCATCCTGGGCTCGATCATGGCCCTGTCGGTGCTGGGGCAAAGCCTCAACATCATGACCCTCGGCGGCCTGGCCCTGGCGGTCGGCATCCTGGTGGACGACGCCACCGTCACCATCGAAAACATCAACTGGCACCTGGAGCAGGGCAAGCAGGTCGAACCGGCGATCCTGGACGGCGCCGCGCAAATCGTCACGCCGGCCTTTGTCTCGTTGCTGTGCATCTGCATCGTATTCGTGCCGATGTTCTTTCTCGGCGGCGTCGCCGGCTACCTGTTCGTGCCGATGGCCGAGGCGGTGATGTTCGCCATGATCAGCTCGTTCATCCTGTCGCGCACGCTGGTGCCGACCATGGCCAAGTACATCCTGCGCCCGCATGTCCCGCACGCACATCCGCGTGGCGAAGTGCAGACCGCAAGGATGCCCACGCGCAACCCGCTGCTGCGTTTCCAGCGTTCGTTCGAGCGCAGGTTCGAGCGGGTCCGCACAGGCTACAAAGAACTGCTGGAAATGGCGCTCGCCGGCAGCCGCGCCTTTATCATCGGGTTTCTGGCGGTGGTGCTGCTGTCCTTCGCCCTGGTGCCCTGGCTGGGCCGGAATTTCTTTCCCACGGTGGACGCGGGCCAGATCGACCTGCACGTGCGCGCGCCCATCGGCACCCGCATCGAGGAGACGGCTTTCGCGTTCGCGCGGATCGAGGATGCGATCCGCCGCACCATTCCGCCGGCCGAGCTGGACAGCATCGTGGACAACATCGGCTTGCCCTACAGCGGCGTCAACAATGCCTACAGCAACACCGGCACCATAGGCGCGCAGGACGGCGACATCCAGATCTCGCTCAAGCCCGGACATGGCCCCACCGCGGACTACGTCAAGCGTCTGCGCGAGTTGCTGCCGCGCGAATTCCGCGGCACCACCTTCGCCTTCCTGCCTGCCGACATCATCAGCCAGATCCTGAATTTCGGCGCGCCGGCACCGATCGCCCTGCAAATCGTCGGCCCGCGGCAGCAGGACAATTACAACTACGCGGCCACACTGCTGCATCAGATCAGGATCATTCCCGGCGTGGCCGATGCGCGCATCCAGCAATCCAATGCCAACCCGGCGTTCCGCATCGACGTGGACCGCACTCGCGCCGACGAAGTCGGCATCACCGAGCGCGACGTGACCAACAGCCTGGTGGTCAACCTGGCCGGCAGCGGGCAGGTGGCGCCGACCTTCTGGCTCAATCCGAAAACCGGCATCTCGTATCCGATCGTGGCGCAGACGCCGCAGTACCGGCTGGATACGCTGTCCGACCTGCATAACCTCCAGGTCAGCAGCGGCGACGGCAAGCGTTCACAAATCCTTGGCGGCATCGCCGGCATCAGCCGCAGCCGCAGCGATGCGGTGGTGTCGCATTACGACATTTCGCCCATGGTCGAGATTTTCGCCACCACCCAGGGTCGGGACCTCGGCGCGGTGGCCGCGGCGATCGAAAAAGTCGTCGCCGAAAATGCCGGCGGCGTGCCCAAGGGCACGGACGTGGTGCTGCGCGGCCAGGTGGAGACCATGAATAGCGCGTTCTCGGGACTGCTGTTCGGCCTGCTGGCCGCCGTGGTGCTGATTTACCTGCTGATCGTGGTCAACTTCCAGTCCTGGGCCGATCCGTTCGTGATCATCACTGCCTTGCCCGCCGCGCTGGCCGGCATCGTCTGGATGCTCTTTGCAACGCATACGCCATTGTCGGTGCCAGCCCTGACCGGCGCCATCATGTGCATGGGCGTGGCCACCGCCAACAGCATCCTGGTGGTGAGCTTTGCGCGGGAGCGGCTGGAGGAATGCGGCGATGCCCTCACCGCCGCGGTGGACGCCGGCTTCGCCCGCTTCCGCCCGGTGTGCATGACTGCCCTGGCGATGATCATCGGCATGGCGCCCATGGCCTTGAGCATGGGCGAGGGCGGCGAGCAGAATGCCCCTCTGGGACGTGCCGTCATCGGCGGCCTGTTGTTCGCCACCATCGCCACCTTGCTGTTCGTGCCGGTGGTGTTCAGCCTGGTCCACCGCCGCAAGGCCGAGCCTGCGCCGCCTGCTGTCGCATCCGGAGTTTCCCCATGACGCTTGAAGCCAGCCCCGCGCGCGCCATCACACCACGGCGGCTGAAGGTCGCCGCCGTAGCCGCCATCGCCGTAGCTGTGGTGGTGGTGGCCTACGGCATCGCCAGCCGCGCCGCGGACGAATCCCGTCTCAAGCAATGGACCGATGCGCAAGCGATTCCTTCGGTCACGGTGATCCAGCCGACCGCCGGCGATGCCGATGAGTCCATCGTCCTGCCCGGGCGGCTCGAGGCCTACTACCGGGCGCCGATCTATGCCCGGGTCAGCGGCTACCTCAAGAGCTGGTCCACCGATATCGGTGCCAGGGTCAAGGCCGGGCAGGTGCTCGGCCTGATCGAGACGCCCGATCTGGATCAGCAGCTGGAGCAGGGCAAGGCCGATCTGGCCAGCGCCCGCGCCAACCAGGCGCTGGCGGAAACCACCGCCAGGCGCTGGCAGGCGATGCTCAAATCCGACTCGGTGTCGCAGCAGGCGGTGGACGAAAAGACCGGCGACCTGGCCGCCAAGCAGGCCATCGCCAATGCCGCGGCAGCCAATGTCGAACGGCTGCAGGCGCTCGAAGGCTTCAAGCGCATCGTCGCACCGTTCGATGGCGTGGTGACCTCGCGCGACACCGACGTCGGCGCCCTGATCGACGCCGGCGGCGGCCGCGGACCGCAGCTGTTCACCGTCTCCGACATCCATCAGCTGCGGGTCTACGTCAGGGTGCCGCAGGACGATGCGCCAGCCATCCATCCCGGCATGACGGCCGAACTGAGCGTCCCCGGACACGCCGGCAGCACCTACATCGCCAAGGTCGACAGCAGCGCGGGCGCGGTGAACGCGGAATCGGGCACCCTGCTGGTGGAGCTGTCCCTGGACGACAGCTCCGGCGCGCTGATGCCCGGCGATTTCGCCAATGTGCGCTTTGCCGTGCCGGCCGCCGCCGGCCTGGTTCGGGTGCCGGCCAGCGCCCTGATCTTCCGTACCGCGGGTCTGCAGGTGGCGACGGTGGATGCCGATAGCCATGCCAGGCTTCACACCATCACCATCCGGCACGACCTGGGCCGCTGGGTCGAGGTCGCCTCCGGCATCAGTCCGGGCGACCGCATCATCGACAGCCCGCCAGACGCGCTTTCGGATGGCGATGAAGTCCACGCCATGCCCGCGGCATCCAATGCCCCGGCCGCCACTGCGGCCGCCCAGCAGGGAGCAGGGAATGGGCCGGATTAAACCGCCGACAAGCATATGGCTGAGCCTGGCCTTGAGCCTGCTGCTCCAGGCCTGCTCGCTGGCACCGCCTTACCAGGTGCCGGCGATGGACATTCCCGGGCATTTCAAGGAGGCCGCGCCCTGGGTAGACGCCCAGCCTGCCGACGGCCTGCCGCGCGGAGACTGGTGGAGCATTTATCACGACAGCCGCCTGGCCGAACTGGAGACACGCCTCCAGGCCAATAGTCCGGACCTCGCCGCCGCGCTGGCGGTGTACGGGCAGGCGCGGGCCTACGACGACCAGGCCAGGGCAGGGCTGTTCCCGACCCTTTCCGGCTTGCTCGACCCGACCCGCGATCGCCAGTCCGATACCCGTCCGCTGCGCGGCGCTGGCCAACCGGATGAATACGGTTCGTACACGGTCGGCCTGCAGGAGGACTACGAGCTTGATCTGTGGGGCAGGGTGCGCAATACCGTGGCGGCGGCGCATGCCGGGACACAGGCGGCGGCGGGCGATCTGGCGTCGGCGCGGCTCAGCCTGGAGATCAGGCTTGCGGACGACTACGTGTCCCTGCTCAGCGCCGACCGCGAGATCCAGCTGCTGCAGGATACCGTGGCCGCCTACGACAAGGCGCTCGAACTGACCGAGACCCTGCATGGCGGCGGATTGGTTTCGGGCCTGGACGTGAGTCGCGCGCAGACCCAGCTCGACAGCGCCAGGGCCCAGGTGGCGGAGTCGCGCGCCGGCCGCGCCTTGCTGGAGCATGCCATCGCCGTGCTGGTCGGCGAGCCGGCGTCGAGCTTTTCCCTGCCGCCGGACCCGCAGCAGATTGCGCTGCCGCAGATTCCGGCCGGCGTGCCGGCCGGCCTGCTGCAGCGGCGGCCGGACATTGCCGCCGCCGAGCGCCGCGTCGCCGCGGCCAACGCCAGCATCGGCGTGGCGCGTGCCGCATTCTTCCCGAGCCTGGATTTGAGCGCGGCGATCGGCGTGCAGAGCACCAGCACCGGCAGCCTGTTCATGGCCCCATCCACGTTCTGGTCGGTGGGGCCGATGCTGACGCAGACCATCTTCGGTGCCGGGCTGCACCGGGCCCAGCTGGCCCAGGCGCGTGCCCGGCTGGACGAGGCCGCCGCGCGTTACCGGTCGACGGTGCTCGGCGCGTTCCAGCAGGTCGAGGATAACCTGGCGCTGTTGGAAAACTACCGCAGCGAGACAGTCGACGAGAGCGCGGCGGTCGAAGCCGCCCAGAAGACCCTGGATATCTCCTTGACCCAGTACCGGGACGGCGGCATCGCCTACCTGGAAGTGGTCGATTCGCAAACGGCAGCCCTGAGCGCCCGGCAGGCGGCGCTGCGGCTGGAAACGCGGCAGCTGCGTGCCAGCATCGACCTGGTGCGGGCGCTCGGCGGAGGCTGGGCGCCGGGCGCCTCCGAATCCGGGCATCCCGGATAGTCTCCCTGGCCGTTGCCGGCCGGCCCTGTAACCGCACTGTCATGCCGACTTGATAGCTTGCCTCGCATAGGCAAGGATGCTGCGTAAGGCGCTGAAATTATTGGAACTGCCGCGCGGCGCACCGACGCATTCCTGATTTTCCGGCGGTACCGGGGTCCGCAGGCGTGCCGGGACTGCGGATTTCAGGCAAGCTTGCGTCACCCGGTTTCGATCGCGCACCTCAAGATCATGAGCTCTCTGTCCTACAAATCGCATATTTCCAGCCAGTACAACGACGAGCTGGAGGATGTGCGGCAGCGGGTGCTGGCCATGGGCGGCCTGGTCGAGCAGCAGATCGTCGACGCCACCCGCGCGCTGATGGAAAACGACAGCCTGCTCGGCGACGAGGTGTCGCGCAACGACTTCAAGGTCAACCAGCTGGAAGTGCTGATCGACGAGGAATGCAGCGGCATCCTGGCGCGGCGCCAGCCGACCGCAGGCGACCTGCGCCTGGTCTACGCCATCATCAAGACCATCACCGACCTGGAGCGCATCGGCGACGAAGCCGAGAAAATCGCGCGTATGGCGGTGGACCTGGCCTCGCAGGAAGGCGGCGGCACGCCGCTGGTCGAGGTCGGGCACCTGTCGCGCCACGTCTCGCAGATGCTGCGCGACGCGCTCGACGCCTTTGCCCGCATGGATGCGGATGCGGCGCTGGGCGTGGCCCGCGAAGACATGTCGGTGGACCGCGAATACGAGTCGCTGATGCGCCAGTGCATCACCTTCATGATGGAAGATCCGCGCACCATCCGCCGTGTCATGGACATCATCTGGTCGGTGCGCTCCCTGGAGCGCATCGGCGATCACAGCCGCAACATTGCCGAATACGTCATCTACTTCGTCAAGGGAAAGGACGTGCGGCACATCGGCATCGAGGCCATGGAGCGCGAGGTCAAGGGCGGGGACTGAGGCCGGTCCGCAGGCTGCGGCGCACTGCGTTCCCGCCGGAAAACCGTTAGCATTCGCGCTTAATGGTGCGCAAAAAATCCCCCCGTTTCGCCTGGTTGCGTTCCCCCCTGGTCGTCTGGACGCTGATCGGTCTGGCCGTGGCCGTCAGCATTGGCCTGCTGCTGTTCACGCTGTACCTGGTCGGGCTCGACGGCGAGGTGCGGGCCAAGTTTGCCGCGGTGCGCTGGGTGCTGCCGGCACAGGTCTATGCCGCGCCGCTGGAAGTCTACCCGGGAGCCGCGCTGAACCTGGAGCAACTGCGGCACGAACTGGACCGGCTCGGCTATCGCGCCGGCGACGAACTGGTGGGGCCGGGAACCTACATTCCGGCCAAGGACAGCCTGCGCATCGACAGCCGCGCCTTCGCCTTCTGGGATGGGGCGCAGCCGGAACAGCGGGTCGAGGTGCGCGCCGATGCGCAGGGCATCTCCGCGCTGCGCCTGATGGGCAGCGACCAGAGCCTGGACCTGCTGCGGCTCGACCCCATGCTGATCGGCAGCATCTACCCCTCGCACAGCGGCGAGGACCGGGTGATGGTGAAACTGTCCGAGGTGCCGCCGCTGCTGCCGCAAACCCTGCTGCTGGTCGAGGACCACGATTTCTACAGCCACGGCGGGGTCAGCCTGCGCGGCATTTTCAGAGCAGCCTTCGCCAATATGCGCGCCGGGCACTCGGTGCAGGGCGCCAGCACCATCACCCAGCAGCTGATCAAGAACCTGTTCCTGACCAACGCCCGCACCGTCAAGCGCAAGTTCACCGAGGCCTGGATGGCGGTGCTGCTGGAGCGCCACGTCAGCAAGAACGAGATCCTCGAGGCCTACCTCAACGAGGTGAATCTCGGCCAGGACGGCCCCCGCGCCGTGCACGGCTTCGGCCTGGCCAGCCAGTTCTACTTCAACAAGCCGCTGAACGAGCTGCAGCCGCACGAAATCGCCATGCTGGTGGCGATCGTCAAGGGGCCGAGCCAGTACAACCCGCGGCGCGCGGTCAAGCTGGTCCTTGAGCGCCGCAACATGGTGCTGAAGATGATGGCCGACGCCGGCGACATCACGCCGGACGAGTACCAGGACGCGATCCAGCGGCCGCTGGGGGTGGCCAGCGGTCCGGGCGGCGGCGCGGCGCGCTTCCCGGCCTTCGTCGACCTGGTGCGGCGCCAGCTGGCCGGGCTGTACCAGGAGCAGGATCTCACCAATGAAGGCATGCGCATCTTCACCACGCTCGACCCGCGGGTGCAGGAAGCGCTGGAAAACCGCATCACCAACGACGTGCCGGAGCTTGAGAAGTCGCGGCGCATGGCCGAAGGCAGCCTGCAGGGCGCCGGAGTGGTCACCTCGGTGGAGGGCGGCGAGGTGCTGGCGGTGGTCGGCGGACGCGACACGCGCTATGCCGGCTTCAACCGCGCCATCGACGAGCGCCGCCCGATCGGTTCGCTGGCCAAGCCCTTCACCTACCTGACCGCGCTGGAACAGCCCGGCCGCTTCAACCTGCAGACGCCGCTCGACGACGTGCCGATCGACGTGCCGCTGCCCACCGGGCAGATCTGGTCGCCGAAGAACTACGACCGCCAGATTCACGGCGCGCTGCCGCTGTACATGGCCCTGGCCAAGAGCTACAACCTGGCGACCGTGCACCTGGGCCTGGACGTGGGCATCAACCCGGTGCGCAAGACCTTCGCCGCCGCCGGATTCGACGACGTGCCGGAGGTGCCTTCAATCTTCCTCGGCGCCATCGACATGTCGCCGCTGGACGTGGCGCAGATCTATTCCACCCTGGCCGCTTCCGGCTACCGCACGCCGCTGCTGGCGATCCGCGCGGTGCTGACCAAGGACGGCCAGCCGCTCAGCCGCTATGCCTTCAAGCTGGAACACACACTGCCGGAGGGCCCGGTGTACCTGACCACCTGGGCGATGCGCAAGGTGATCGAACTGGGCACCGCGCACTGGGCCACATCGGTGCTGCCGGCCGGTCGCGTGTACGCCGGCAAGACCGGCACCACCGAAGACCTGCGCGACAGCTGGTTCTCCGGCTTCGGCAGCGACCGGGTGGCGGTGATCTGGGTCGGCCGCGACGACAACAAGCCCACCGGCTTCGAAGGCGCCACCGGGGCGCTGCGCATCTGGGGCAAGCTGATGCGCGATCTCGACGCCAAGGGCATCGAGCCGCTGCCGCCGGCCGATGTGGCGGAACTGGGCATCGATCCGGTCAGCGGCCTGCGCGCCGACGAAGGCTGCGGCGAAATCGTCGTCATGCCGTTTTTGCGCGGCGGCGAACCGCAGCAATACGCGCCCTGCTCGAATCAGTCAAAATCGGCGCCATCGAACTGGCTGCAGAACATCTTCAAATGAGCACTGGAAAAACCCGCAGCAAGCTTGCACCTGGGCGCGTCGCGGCGGCTGCCCTGGTCGCCGCTGCGCTGCTGTCCGCATGTGCCACCGAGCATGGCTTGAGCGAGAGCTCCTCCGTACCCGCGGCTGGCGCGGCGGAGCTGCCCCCGGCGATGGCTCCGGGCGGCGTCATTCCGGGCGCCGGCACCCTCATTCCGCCGAACACGGTCACGCCGCCGATCTCGAAGAATTACCCCAAGACCATCCAGGACAGCAGCGCCGGACCGGCGGTGCTGTCGCTGTACCGCAAGGCCCAGGACGCGCGCGCCGCCGGCAACGCCGAGCAGGCCGACGAACTGCTCGAGCGCGCAAGGCGCATTGAGTCGCACAATCCCTTCATCTGGCAGGCCATCGCCGGCACCAAGCTGGACCTGCACCAGGCGGATCAGGCCGAGGATTTTGCCGCCCGCTCCAACGACCTGGCGCGCGGCAACCCCTACATCGAAGCCGGCAACTGGCGCATCATCGCCGCCGCCCGTCAGGCCCGCGGCGACACCGGCGGCGCGCTGCAGGCGCAAACACAAGCGGACAATATCGCGCGGGCGTTGTCGGCTGATTAGCGTTCATTCCATGGACGCCAAAAGTGCTGGCGAATTGCTCGGCGCCAAGGGCCCGTTCTCCTACAGCCTGCCTGGGTTCACCCCGCGTGCCGCGCAGCAGGAGATGGCCGACGCGGTGCAGGATGCGCTGGCGCAGCGCTCGACCTTGGTGGTCGAAGCCGGCACCGGCACCGGCAAGACCTACGCCTACCTGACCCCGGCGCTGCTCGGCGGCGGCCGCGTGGTGGTGTCCACCGGGACCAAGAACCTGCAGGACCAGTTGTTTTTCCGCGATCTGCCGAAGGTGCGCGATACCCTGGCACTGCCCTCGCGGGTCAGCCTGCTCAAGGGCCGCGCCAATTACCTGTGCCTGTACCGGCTGCGCAAGGCCCAGCTCGACCCGCGCGGCCGGGTGCGGCGCGACCGCCTGCAAATCGTGGACGAGTGGGCGCACCGCACCGACAAGGGCGAGATCTCCGAGCTGGGCTCGGTCGCTGCCGACGATCCGCTGCTGCCGGCGATTTCCTCCACCGCCGACAACTGCCTCGGCGCCAAATGTCCGGATTTCGCCGAATGCCA
>CAJCJI010000022.1 GCA_903970595.1 Verrucomicrobiota bacterium | reverse complement strand
GTTCCACATGTCATGCCGGCGGAGATTACTTCAGCGCGGCCCGCAGACTCTCAGCGCCGGCGTTTCGGCCCGCGTTCATATTGAGGATTTCGCGCACCGCGATCGGGCGGCCGTAATAGGACTCGTTATAGCTGTCGCGCGGCTTCACCAGCGAACCCTCCAGGGTCAGGCGTTCGTACACGTCCTGCTCCACCAGCGGCGAAAACCGGCGCAGCTCGTCCAGCGAAAGATCGGCCAGATCGCAGGCCTTGGTCACCGCATAGGCCACCGCCGAGCCGACCGCGTGATGCGCATCGCGGAACGGCAGGCCCTTCTTCACCAGGTAATCGGCCAGGTCGGTGGCGGTGGAAAATCCCTTCGACGCCGCCGCGCGGCACACTTCGCGCTCGACCTGCAGGTTCGGCAGCATCGCGCCGAACACGCGCAGGCAGGCGGCAACGGTATCGTGCGCGTCGAACAGCGGCTGCTTGTCTTCCTGATTGTCGCGGTTGTAGGCCAGCGGCTGGCCTTTCATCAACACCAGCAGCGCCTGCAGATCGCCGATGACGCGGCCGGTCTTGCCGCGCACCAGTTCCGGCACGTCCGGGTTCTTCTTCTGCGGCATGATCGAGCTGCCGGTGCAGAAGCGGTCGGGCAACTTGACGAAGCCGAACATCGGGCTGCTCCACAGGATCAGCTCTTCGCTCCAGCGCGACAGATGCACCATCAGCAGGCTGGCGGCGGCGCAGAATTCGATGGCGAAATCGCGGTCGCTGACCGAATCCAGCGAGTTTTCGGTGGGGCCGTCGAAGCCGAGTTGCTGCGCGACGTAGGTGCGGTCGATCGGATAGACCGTGCCGGCCAGGGCAGCGCTGCCCAGCGGCAGCAGGTTGAGGCGCTTGCGCGCGTCGAGCAGGCGCGAGCGGTCGCGCAGGATCATCTCGCGCCAGGCGAGCAGATGGTGGCCGAACGACACCGGCTGCGCGATCTGCAGATGGGTGAAGCCGGGCATGACGCTGTCCGCCTCGCGCTCGGCCAGATCGAGCAGCACCTGCTGCAGGGCGTCGATCAGGCCGGCCAGCTCATCGATCGCGTCGCGGGTGTAGAGGCGCAGATCGGTGGCGACCTGATCGTTGCGGCTGCGGCCGGTGTGCAGCTTTTTGCCGGCCTCGCCGATGCGGGCGGTCAGCGCCGCCTCGATATTCATATGCACGTCTTCCAGCGTCTGCTGCCACTGGAAGCTGCCGGCGGCGATTTCGGCGCCGATAGCGTCGAGCCCGGCGACGATGGCCTGGGCCTCGGCGGCGCTCAGCACCCCCACCTTGGCCAGCATGCGCGCATGCGCCTGGCTGCCGGCGATGTCCTGCCGCCACAGGCGGCGGTCGAAGCTGACCGATTCGGTGAAGGCCTCCACCAGGGCATCGGTGGACTCGGCAAAGCGGCCCCCCCACAGCTTGGGCTTGGTTGTGTCGCTGGGCGGGAATTGATCGGGTTGGCTCATGGCAGATCGCTGGCAACCGGGCTTGGCGCGCAGAGCGAATTGTAAGGCCTGCCCATCCGCCGTGTTCCGCCCAGCGCCGGCAGGGCCTAAACTGCGTGCACAAACCGGCCGCGTCGATGAAACGCTACGAAGTCAAACCGCAATCCGAAGGTTCGCTGATCCCCAATTTCTGCACCGGGCGCGCCCTGCTGCAGCTGGCGGCGGTGATCGAGCTGATCGTGGTGGTGCTGTCGCTGGCCAGCACCGCCGGCAACGAGGCGGTGCAGCTGCGCTTTGTCTCGCTGTCGCTGTTCCTGCAGTGGATCGCCCTGTGCAACGCCGCCGTGCTGTGCGCGGCGCAGCGCTGGCTCAAGCTGGCGCAGGTCGGCATCGTGTTCTTCACTTGCTGGGGGCTGCTGCTGCTGGTGACCATGGCGCTGAGCATCATCGCCTGGTACCTGGACCAGAGCTTCGGCCTGGGCGTCCCCCTGGGCGATACGCCCTGGCCCTTCACCATCCGCAACCTGCTGATCAGCGGCATCGTCTCGCTGTTGCTGCTGCGCTATTTCTGGGAGCGCCACCAGTGGCAGGAGCAGTCGCGCGCCGAGGCCGAGGCGCGCTACCTGGCGCTGCAGGCGCGCATCCGGCCGCATTTCCTGTTCAACTCGCTCAACAGCCTGGCCGAGCTGATCGGCTCCCAGCCGGGCCGGGCCGAGGAAATGGTGGTGGACTTGGCCGACCTGTTCCGCGTCAGCCTGGATTCGCGCCAGCGCCTGGTGACCCTGCGCGAGGAGATCGACGTGGTCAAGGGCTACCTGCGCATCGAGGAAGTCCGCCTGGGCGGCAAGCTGCTGGTCAACTGGGAAATCACCGCCGAAGCCATGGACGCCGAGCTGCCCCGGCTGATTTTGCAGCCGCTGGTGGAAAATGCAGTGCACCATGGCGTCTCCCGCCTGCGCGCGCGCGGTATGCTGCACGTCATCGGCCGCCGCGAGGGAAGCTACCTGGTGGTGGACGTGGAGAACCCGGTGCCGCCCCAGGAGGCGGCGCCGCACACGGAGGGGACGGGCACGGCAGTGAACAATATCGCGCAGCGTATTAAGCTGATCTACGGCGACCGTGCCAAACTGATCCTGGGGCAGGATCACGGCGAATTCGGTCCTTTCTTTCGAGCGCGGCTGCGCTTGCCCTTCGTGCAGCACAGCCCGGATCGCAACCTGGAGCCAGGAGAAGCCGCATGAGAGTGGTAATCGTGGACGATGAACCGCTGGCCAGGGAGCGCTTGCGCCGCCTGATCGCCGAATTTCCCGGTTACGAGGTGGTCGGCGAAGCCGGCGACGGCGAAAGCGCCCTGGAGATCATCCGCGAGGAAGAGCCGGACGTGGTGCTGCTGGACGTGCGCATGGGCATGGTCGACGGCCTGCAGGTGGCGCGCGCCATCACCGAGGAGGAGATGCCGCCGGCGATCATCTTCATCACCGCCTATCCCGAGCATGCCCTGTCCGCCTTCGACGCCCAGGCCGACGCCTACCTGCTCAAGCCGGTGCGCAAGGAAAAGCTGCGCGAGGCGCTGCAGCGCGTACGCAAGCTGTCGCGCGCGCAAAAGCCGATAGCCAATGTGGCGCCGGGGGCGCGGCCGAAGCGCGAATTCGTGCTGGCCACCACCCGCGAAGGCCTGGTGCGGGTGCCGGTGGACGACATCGTCTATTTCCTGGCCGACCAGAAGTACACCACCGTCTGCCACCTGCACGGCGAAGTGCTGATCGAGGAATCGCTGAAGACCCTGGAGGACGATTTTTCGCCCTGGTTCCTGCGGGTGCACCGCAAAGCCCTGGTGGCCACCCGCTTCATCGCCGGGCTGGAGCGCGGCAAGACCGACGAATCGCAGCACTGGCTGCGCGTGCGCCATGCGCCCACGCTGCTGCCGGTGAGCCGGCGGCGCCTGGCCGAGGTGCGCCGCTTCCTCACCGACGACGGCGGCGAGGAAGACCTGGAATAGCCCCGGCAAGCGCGGGGCTTCAGGGCCGCCGATCCACTAAACTGCGCGTCTACCCGCGCCCCGCCGCGCGTCCGCACCTCGTTTAAAAGCCGATCCCGTGAATCACCTACGCATCGCCACCCGCGAAAGTCCGCTGGCCCTGTGGCAGGCGCACCACGTCAAAGCCCTGCTGCGCGAGGCGCACCCGGCGCTGTCGGTCGAGCTGGTGCCGATGACCACCGCCGGCGACCAGCTGCTCGACCGCAGCCTCGCCACGGTGGGCGGCAAGGGCCTGTTCGTCAAAGAGCTGGAAACGGCCATGCTGGAAGGCCGCGCCGACATCGCGGTGCATTCCATGAAGGACGTCCCGGCGCAGCTGCCGCCGGGCCTGTGCCTGGCCGCCTTCCTGCGCGCCGAAGACCCGCGCGACGCCCTGGTATCCCGGCACCACGCCAGCCTGGCCGCGCTGCCTGACGGCGCCCTGGTCGGCAGCTCCAGCCTGCGCCGGCAGGCGCAGCTGCTGCGGCTGCGGCCCGACCTGAAGCTGCGCGAACTGCGCGGCAATGTCGGCACGCGCCTGCGCAAGCTGGACGAAGGCCATTACGACGCCATCGTCCTGGCCCACGCCGGCCTGCAGCGGCTCGGCCTGCAGGCGCGCATCCGCGAAAGTTTCGCGGTGGACGTGTTCATTCCCGCCATCGCCCAGGGCGTGATCGGCATCGAGTGCCGCGAGGACGATGCGGCGACGCGCCAGCGCCTGGCGCCGCTGCACCATGCGCCTTCCGCCACCCGGCTGGCCGCGGAGCGTGCGCTCAATGCACGCCTGGGCGGCGCCTGCACCGTGCCGGTGGCTGGCCACGCCGTGCTGCACGGCGGCAAGCTGCGGCTGGAGG
>CAJCJI010000021.1 GCA_903970595.1 Verrucomicrobiota bacterium | reverse complement strand
GCTATTCCGCTGGCGCACAGGCGGCCACCCAAAGGCCTCAGCCGGCCGGAGGACCGTCCGGGCCTTCCGGCCGCGGGCAAATGCCCTCCTGGGCTCGCCAGCTGCGCCGCAGCCAGGCCATCAACGGCCTCACCGGCGCCACCCACGCCGCCGCCTGGGCCGCGCCGGACGGCGCGGTACTGCTGGTGCGCGAAGACGTGGGCCGGCACAACGCCCTGGACAAGCTGATCGGCGCCCTGCTGCGCGAGGGCCGCGACAGCGCCCGCGGCTTCGCCCTGGTCACCAGCCGCGCCAGCTACGAGATGGCGCTCAAGGCCGCCATGGCCGGTATTCCCCTGCTGGCCGCGATCTCCGCGCCGACCGCCTACGCCATCCGCGTCGCCGAGGAAGCCGGCCTGAGCCTGATCGGCTTCGCCCGCGGCGACAGCTTCGTGGTCTACGCCTGCCCGGCGCGCGTCATCGACGCGGAAGGGCCCGCCGCCGCATGAGCACGGAGCACCTGGTCAACATGGCCAACGACATCGGCGCCTTCTTCCACGCCGAGCCGCTGCGCGAGGACGCCGTCAAAGGCATGCTCAACCACCTGCAAAAGTTCTGGACGCCGCGCATGCGCGGGCAGATCGTCGAGCATCTGCGGCAGGGCGGGGAGGGGCTGGAGGCCTTACCGCGGGAGGCGGTGGAGCGGCTGGGGGAGCAGGCTTGAGCGGGTGGTGGGGGCCGGCCCTCGATGAGTGAGCGCCGAATTCCGCCCCTGGCGACCGGGCGTGCCTGGAATTCCCGCAGTTCGTAGAATTGCCCGTCTGGCGCAAGCCGTCTTGCTGCAAGGATGAGACCCAGGTGACACGAACCCGCAGAGTGGGGGCGGAGAGTTCCGCGACGCGAGCCGCCATACTCGACGCAACCGAGCAGCTGATGCTGGAGCAGGGCTATGCCGCCGTCAGCACGCGGAGCGTGGCGATCAAGGCCGGCTTGAAGGCGCCGCTGGTGCATTACTACTTTCCGGCGACCGATGACCTGTTCCTGGCGGTCTATCGGCGTGCCGCCGAGCAGGTGGTGCAGCGGCTCGACGAGGCCATCGCATCGGCGCAGCCGCTGCGCGCGATCTGGACGTTCTCCAAGGAAACCGGCCGAACGGCACTGGCCGTGGAATTCATGGCCCTGGCCAATCACCGCAAGCTCATCCGCAGCGAAATCGCCGTCCACAACGCCAGAATCCGTCAGCGCCAGGTCGAAGTGCTGTCATCCTTGCTGGTGCCCGGATCGGTCCAAGCCGGCATTTGTCCGCCCGTAGGCGTCGCGGTGGTGATGGTGGGCATTGCCCGGGCGCTGGTGATGGAGACGGCGCTGGGCATTTCGCTGGGGCACGCCGAGGTGACGGCTTTCGTCGAGTGGTGGCTGAGTCATCATGAAAAAGGCGCGGATTAGGGGTTGAAAGGCAGGCGGTGTGGGCCGGATATTCGCTGACAAAATTTGCGTCGTCATCCCCGCGCGGGCGGGGATCCAGTTTGCTGTGCTTCCCTTCGCAAAGGGCCAAAACTGGATTCCCGCCTCAGCGGGAATGACGAAGGATTTGACCGGCTTGCTTCTGAGCCGGATTCTGAGCCGGATTGACCTCCTTGAATCGAAGCTGCTACAGTGGCTGAACAGGTGTTCAGCCACCCTTCCGTCCCAAGCTGCGTCCGCACCGGGCAGCGGCGACCATCCGGAGAGCATCCGCCGCAGGCGAAAAACGATTTCAACGAGGAGAATCCAATGAGCGAGGAGCAAGGCCTGGAGAAGCTGCGCCGCGATATTCAATACCTGATGGACCGCACGGCGATACTCGACTGCATTGCACGCCACGCGCGCGGGCATGACCGGCACGACACCGATCTGCTGACCGGCGCGTACCACGAAGACGGCATCGACGAGCACGGCCATGCGATCAATCCGGGGCCGCGTTATGCGCAGTGGGCCAATGCGCAGCACGCCGCGGGCGCGCATCTGCATACGCACAACATCACGACGCACAGCTGCGACATCGCAGGCGACACGGCGCATTGCGAGAGCTATGTGCTGGTCATGCTGCTGAACACGGACCAGAAGAGCGCGCGGATCATCAGCGGCCGTTACCTCGACCGGCTGGAGAAGAGAAACGGCGAATGGAAGATCGCGCTGCGCCGCACCACGGTCGACGCGCTGCTGTCCGGCGACGCCTCGATCCTCAAGACGCCGTATTTCGCGCAGCTTGGCTATACGAAGGGCTTGCGGGACAAACGCGACGTTTCTTACCAGCGTCCGCTAAGCCTGGAGCAGACGCCCGAGCGGTGGTGAGGCGCGCGGGCAATCATCCGATATTCGAGGAGCAAACCATGTCTGAAGAAGAGAAAAGCGAGCTTGCCAGCGCGGCGCGCAAGTACTGGAGCGACGAGGGCTACACTGCCGGCGGCGTGATCCGCGAGGTGGACTATGCCAACAGCCGCAAGGGCCTGGACCCCTCGCTCGCGGGCATCAAGATCGTCGATTGCGATACGCATTTCATGGAGCCGGCGGACCTGTTCACCGCGCGGGCTCCGGCTGCGTACAAGGACAAGGTGCCCAGGCATCGCCGTGTCAACGGCGTGGACCGCTGGTTTGTCGGCGACCGGGATTTCGGCTCGATCGGCGGCAACGTGATCCGGCCCGACCACAACAAGCTGCTCGGCCGCCTGGCCTTTCCCACGTTCGAGCAGGGTCATCCGGGCGCTTACGAAGTGAAGCCTCGGCTGCAGGCCATGGACGACCTGGGCATCCACGCGCAAATTTGTTACCAGAATTCCGGCGTGACCCAGGCCGGCTCCCTGATGGCCTTGCACGACGAAGGCCTGGCCAACGCCATCCTGAACATCTACAACGACGCGGCGGCCGAACGGCAGCAGGAGTCCGGCCAGCGCCTGTTCACGCTCGGCCACCTGCCGCTGTGGAACAAGACCGCGATGGAAGCCGAGGCGCGGCGCTGCATCGATCTGGGCTTAAAGGGCTTCGTGCTGCCCGACACGCCGGAGCGGCTGGGCATCCCGTCCTACCTGGACGCATACTGGACGCCGCTGCTCGAGCTTTGCAACGACACCGGCACGCCGCTGAACTTCCATCTCAACGCGGCGATCAATCCCAACGACCTGACCTGGCAGGGCTTCGCGTTCGAGCAGACCTTGTCGGTGGTGGCGACGATGTATTCGATCTGCAACGCCGCCACCATGGGCAACTGGATGGTCAGCGGACTGCTGGACAGGCATCCCAAGCTCAAGATCGGCTTGATCGAAAGCGGCATGGGCTGGGTGCCGTTCGCGATCGAAGCCCTGGAACACCAGTTCGACGAGATGATGCCGAGCAAGGCCAGGCTGGTGCAGCGCCGGCCCTGGGAATACTTCCGCGATCACTTCTGGGTGACCTACTGGTTCGAGACCATCGGGCCGAAGCTGCTGTTGGAGACGATAGGCGTCAACAAGGTGCTGTTCGAGACGGACTTCCCGCACCCCACCTCGCTCTATCCCGGCGTGCAGGATCACATCGTCAAGACGCTCGGCGGCTACGACTACGCCGTGCGCAAGCGCGTGCTGGAGCGCAATGCGGTGGAGCTTTATAACCTGCCGTTCTGAGCGGGCTTGTGTGATCGAGCCAAGTGCGGGGCATGCCTCTCAAGAATCCTCCCGCCGCATACAGCTGCGGGAGGATCGCGTCCGGCCTGCCCCAGGCAGCCGGCTTCCTCGCAAAGCTTTAGTTGCCGGTACGCTGCTTATGGATGCTCGAGCTGTTCCTGTTCAGCGACTTGTTCAGGCGCCGGTCCTCGCCCTTGGTGAGGTGACCGCCGTGCTCGGCTTCGTCGTGGCTTTCGCGCTGCGCGATGTTGGCATCGTGCTGCTCATCGCGGCCTGCCTGCCTGGCGTTCATCTGGCCGTCCGCCACGCCCTGCTGGGTCCGGTTCTGCTGGTTGTCCAGCCGTTGGTTCACTTCGTTGACGCGCGGGTGATCCGGCACCGGTGCCGGCTCGGCCTGCGCCATCGCGGCGCCCGAAGCCGCGGCCGCGGACAAGATCAAGGTCATCAAGGTGACACGGGAAATCAGATTTGCTTTCATGCTGCATCCTCCGGTTTGCCGGGGCATGCACCATGCCCCCTTTGCTGTGGTTACCGCCGCCAATTCCGTCTTGCCGCCACGGATTTGTAGGAAGGCTAACGCCACAAAGCTTGCTGCCCACTGAACACGGGCGGCGCATCCGGCCGATCGTCGGGAGGGCTTCACCGCAGCGCGCGTAGCCTGCCGGGCGGCCGTTTTCCCTTGGGGCGCGCCCTGCGGCATGCACCGGCGCCAATCGGATAAACTAGGGCCTCCGTCGATCAGGGGCGAAAATCCGCTGGCGCCGATCGCGGAGTCCTTATAGCCGGCAGCGCCGCCCGAGCCGGGAGCGCTTGCCTGGTCAAGGCTCGAAAGCGGTCTGGGCCGAGCCGTGCCCGCCCGGCTTCCCTGCACCGGCCACTGCACCCGAAGCCGAAGAAATGGCATGAAATCCCTGAACAAATTTGAGCGCAAGCTGGGGCGGTTCGCGATCCGCAACCTGACCCTGTACCTGGTGGTCGGGCAGGGCGCGGCCCTGCTGCTCAACCTGGCTGCGCCCGGCTTCGCCGGCGCCATGCAGCTGGTCCCGGCCGAGGTCATGAGCGGCCAGTGGTGGCGGCTGCTCAGCTTTGCGCTGACCCCGCCGTTCGGCAACCCGATCTTCGCCGCATTCACGCTCTACATGCTCTACTTCATGGGCGGCGCTCTGGAAGCGCACTGGGGTACGTTCCGGTACAACCTGTACGTGCTGATCGGCTATCTGTTGACGATCGCGGCGGCGTTCCTGTTTCCGTACAGCGCGGCCTCCAACGGCTTCATCACCGGCTCGATCTTCCTGGCTTTCGCCTACCTGTTCCCGGACTACCAGATCTACCTGTTCTTCGTGCTGGCGGTGCGCATCAAGTGGCTGGCGCTGCTGACCTGGCTTTACTACGGCTATGAATTGCTGATGGGCGGCTGGCCCGCGCGGCTGCTGATCCTGGCCTCGGTGGCGAACTTCCTGGTGTTCTTCGGCGCGGACATCGTCCACAAGATCCGCTATGGGCATCGGCGCATCAAGCTGCAGTCGAGCGCCATCGCCAATCGCGACAAGCCGCTGCATGTGTGCGCGGTGTGCGGCATCACCGACAAGACCCACCGCACCATGGATTTTCGCTATTGCACGAAGTGCGAGCCGCCGTTGGCTTATTGTACGGAGCATTTGCGGAATCATGAGCATGTACGGACGCAGTAGGTGAATGGGGTGGTGCGGGGCCGCCCTACACCAAGCTCCGTTCGTCCCGAGGTTGGTAGGGTGGGTTAGCGCCGCAGGCGCGTAGCCCACCGCCTTGCTGAAACTTCAGCAAGCGCGCTTGCGCGCGGCCCGTATCCTCCCTTGCAGCGTACCTCCCTATTTCGCCTTCGGCGAGTTACTTTTCTTGGCGCAAGAAAAGTAACCCAAAGAACATGCCCCTGCGTTTGCGCCGGACAATCGCAAAAGAAGAAGCGCGATTGT
>CAJCJI010000020.1 GCA_903970595.1 Verrucomicrobiota bacterium | reverse complement strand
GGGAGGCGGGAGGCGGGAGGCGGGAGGCGCAAAAGCCAAAGCAGCCCTGCTACCGCGCGGGTTCGGTCAAGGCGGCCGTGGTTGCGCCTCTCGCCTCTCACCTCCCGCCTCACGCCGCTTGGCTCATGTCCCAAAGCTTTTCCAGCTGGTAGAACAGGCGGGTCTGGGCCTGCATCACGTGAACCAGCACGCCGTTGAGATCCACCAGCACCCATTCGCCCTCGCTCAGACCCTCCAGGCCGAGCGGCCTGAAGCCGCGCTGCTTGGCGCAGTCCACCACGTTTTCGGCCAGCGATTTGACGTGGCGGTTGGAGGTACCGGTGCAGATCACCATGGCATCGGCGATGGGGGTCAGGTCGCGTACGTCCAGCACCTTGATATCGACCGCCTTGAGGTCTTCCAGCGCGGCCACGGTCAGCGCCGTCAATTCCGCCGAGGGGTCGCGCGGCTTGGCCGGTGCGGCGGCCTTGCCGCCGCGGGACTTCGGCGCCGTCTTGGAGACCGCCTTGCTTTTCGGGCCAAGCACAGACGGCGCGGCGGGTTTGGCCTTCCTGGCGGCCTTCGCCGGGCTCGCGCGCTTGGACGCGGGCTTGGCCTTGGCCACAGTCCTGGTCCTGGCCTTGGTCGCGGTCTTGGTTCCGGCTTTGCTGCCGGCCTTTTTGGGAGCTTCAGTCTTGGGCGGGGTCTTCATCGTGAGTGAGTGCGCGGACGTCCTCGGTGGTGAGTGTCTGGATGACGGCATCCGGGACCAGGCCGCGGATGCTGCGGCCGGCCTTGAGCAGCTGCCGGATACGGGTGGAAGAAATGGCCAGCGGGGGCACATTGGCCGCCAGCCAGGCGCCGGCCGGGCTGCGCAGCAGCGCCTGCGCCGAAGCGGCGCGGCGGCCGCGCAGGAAGGCGGCCAGTTCCGGTGCCGGGGCCGGCGGTTCATAAGGGCGTTCGACGAACACCAGGTGAGCCAGGTCGAACAACTCGCGCCAGCGGTGCCAGGTGTGCAGCTGGTTGGCAGCGTCGTCGCCCAGCAGCAGCACCAGCGGTGTCCCGGCGCCGCTCTCCCGGCGCACGGCGGCCAGGGTATCGTAGGTGTAGGAAGGGCCGTTGCGGCGGATTTCGCGGTCGTCCACCACCAGCCCCGGCTCGCCGGCCAGCGCCAGCCGCACCCAGTCCAGCCGGCGCTGCGGCGGCACCTCCGGCGCGGCCCGGTGCGGAGGTCTGGCGCTCGGCACGAAGCGCACCTGTTGCAGTCCCAGGCGTTCGCGCAGTTCCAGCGCCAGACGGATGTGCCCGTGATGAATCGGGGCGAAAGTGCCGCCGAAGATGCCGACGGCGTTCAAACGGGAGGCGGGAGGCGAGAGGCGGGAGGCGCAACACCAAGAAATTCGGCGAGCTTAGGTATGCCAAACCAGCGCTTCTGCGCCTCCCGCCTCCCGCCTCCCGCCTCCCGCGCTTTAGCGCACATGCCCATCGCCCAGCACGATCCACTTCACCGAGGTCAGCCCTTCCAGCCCCACCGGGCCGCGGGCGTGGAACTTGTCGGTGCTGATGCCGATCTCGGCGCCGAGGCCGTATTCGTAGCCGTCGGCGAAGCGGGTGGAGGCATTGATCATCACCGAGGCCGAATCGACTTCGCGCAGGAAGCGCCGCACCTTGCTGTAATTCTCGGTGACGATGGCATCGGTGTGCTGCGAGCCGTGGCGGGCGATGTGCTCGATGGCCTGGTCCAGACCGTCCACCACCTTCACGGCCAGGATCGGCGCCAGGAATTCGGTGTCCCAGTCTTCGGCTTTTGCCGGGCGCGCCTGCGGCAGGATCTTGCGAGTGCGTTCGCAACCGCGCAGTTCGACGCCGTGGCCGGAGTAGATGCGGCCCAACTCCGGCAGCACGCGTTGCGCGATCGGCGCGTCGACCAGCAGGGTCTCCATGGTATTGCAGGTGCCGTAGCGCTGGGTCTTGGCGTTGACGGCGATGGCGATGGCTTTTTCGGGATCGGCTTCGGCGTCGATATAGACGTGGCAGTTGCCGTCAAGGTGCTTGATCACCGGCACCCGCGCATGCTCGGAGACGAAGGCCACCAGACCCTTGCCGCCGCGCGGGATGACCACGTCGACGAACTGCGGCATGGTCAGCATCTGCCCCACCGCTTCGCGGTCGGTGGTCCCCACCACTTGCACCGCGTCGGCCGGCAGGCCGGCATCGCGCAGGGCGCGCTGGATGCAGGCGGCGATGGCCTGGTTGGATTGCAGCGCCTCGGAGCCGCCGCGCAGGATGCAGGCATTGCCGGACTTGAGGCATAGCGCGGCGGCGTCGGCGGTGACGTTGGGCCGCGATTCGTAAATGATCCCCACCACCCCCAGCGGCATGCGCATGCGGCCGACCTGGATGCCGGAGGGGCGCATTTTCAGGTCGAACATCTCGCCCACCGGGTCGGGCAGGGCCGCGACCTGGCGCACGCCGTCGGCCATCGCGGCAATCCGGCTTGGGTCCAGTTCCAGGCGGTCCTGCAGGGCTTCCTCGAGCCGCTGCTCGCGGGCGGCGCGCAGATCCTGGCGATTGGCTTCGAGGATGGCGCCGCTGTCGTCCTCGATGATACGCGCCAGGGCGAACAGCGCGGAGTTTTTCTCGCCGCTGCTGGCCTTGGCCACCGCGCGGGCGGCGGTGCGGGCGCGCTGACCCACGTCGCGCATGTAGGCGGCGACGCCTTCCGTGCGCGGAGCCCGCTTGCTGTCCTTTACCGAAACCGCCATACCGCCCGAGTCATCATAGGGATCACTGCCGCGCCGCGGCAGGCTTGCTTCTCGCGGCGCCGCTCGCCGCCAGCACCAATGTTAGCAACTCTTCCCAGGCGGCGGACTGGGTGCCGCTGGATTTGGCCAGATTGTCGATATTGGCGCAGTCGCGCAGCCAGCCCAGCACCTGGCTGTTGCGGCTGCGCTCCACCGCGCGCGCGAACGCCGGCTGGTTGGAACGGAACACCCCGGCCGCCTCCACCGCGGCGCCGGCGTTGCGGCTGCGCTGGTATGCCGCGGCGGCGCGCGCCAGCTGGCGCAGGCCGTTGGCGACCACCGCCAGGATCGCCAGCAGCTCCACGCCCTCGTCGCGCAAACCCTCCAGCCCGCGCACCGCGCCGCGCACATCGCCGGACATGATCTTGTTGAGCCAGCCGAAGACCTCGTAATGCGCCGAGTCGGCCACGGCCGCCTCGATTTGCGCCAGGCCGATAGCCTGGGCGGGATAGAGCAGGGCCAGCTTGGCCACCTCCTGCTGCGCCGCCAGCAGGTTGCCCTCGGTGCGCTCTGCCAGCAGGCGCACGCCTTCCGCATCGCAGCGCAGGCCGGCGGCGCGCAGGCGCGCTTCGATCCAGCCCGGCAGTTCCTCGGGTTTCAGCGGCCAGACGTAGAGGCTGGCACCCGCCGTGTCGAGGGCGCCATACCAGGCGGCGTTGCGCGCGCGCGAATCCAGCTTGCCCAGCGTCACCAGCAGCAGCACATCGGGGGCCGGATTTTTTGCCAGGCCGGTCAACGCCGCCGCTCCGGCGGCATCCGGGGCGGAAGCCGAGCGCAGCTCGACGATGCGCCGGGGCGCGAACAGGGAGGGCATGTTGCAGGTATCGAGCAGGCGCTGCCAGTCGAAGCCGCGCTCGGCATCCAGCACCTCGCGCTCGCTGAAACCCTTGGCCAGGGCCGCCGCGCGGATCGCGTCCAGGGCTTCCTGCAGCAGCAGGGGCTCTTCGCCGGCGACCAGGTAGACCGGCGCGAGGCCGCGCTGGAGGTGGGGAGCAAGCTGGGCGGGATTCAGGCGCATGGGCTGATTTTATTGAAAGCGATCTCGCGCAGAGACGCAAAGCCGCAAGTTAAAGAAAAAGGCCTGATTAATCATTTTCTTTTTCTGCGGCTTTGCGGCTTTGCGGCTTTGCGCGAGTGATTTTTTGCTTTCATTGCGCCATGAATGCATCGATCGCTTCCGCCGTCTCCCGCGGCGCGTCGAAATGCAGCATGTGCCCGGAGTGTTCGATCACCACCGTGCGCTGATCCGCGAATGCGGCGCGTCCGCTGGCGCGGCCTGAGGCGGTCATGCCGGTCTGGGACTGGCCGGCATCGATGAAGAGGGTCGGCGCGGTGATCTGGCGCCAGACTTCCTCCGCCTCGGCGGCGCGGTACAGCCGCGGGCCGTTGAACTGGTGCTTGGGATCGGCGCATAGCCGGATGCGGCCGTAGCCGTCCTCCTGGCCCCAGCAATGCGCCACGAACAAGGCCTGTTCGGCGCTGAGTTGCGGATGCTGCAGGTGCACACGCCCGGCCAGTTGCTGGAAGGAATCGTAGGTCTTGATGCGCGGCAGCCGGCGCAGATCGTCCAGCCAGCGGCGCGCCCGCGCCGGCGCTTCGCGGACGGGCATGTCGGGCAGGCCGATGCCGTCGAGGCAGATCAGACGGCGCACCCGGGCCGGACGCAGGCCGGCATACAGGGCGCAGGCCTGCGCGCCCATGCTGTGGCCGGCCAGCAGCACCGACTGCCCGGGAGAGTAGTGATCCAGCAGGGCGTCCAGGTCGCCGACGTAGTCGTAAAACCAGTAGCCGTCCTGCGGCCACTCGGTCAGGCCGAATCCGCGCCAGTCGGGCATCAGTACCTGCCAGCGCTGCAGCAGGTGCTCGACCAGCGGCTGGAAGCTGGCCGAGACGTCGAGCCAGCCGTGCGTCATGAACAGCAGGGGCAGGCCCGGCTCGCCCCAGCGCCTGACGTGGTAGCGCAGGCCGCGCACGCGCAGGAATTCGGAGCGGCTGTTCATCGGCCTGCAGGCGGGAATCGGTGCGCCGCCGGGTTTTCTGGTCTCAAGTTTCAGGCCGCCAGCTTGCCGCGCAGGAACTCTTCCAGGAGCACCAGCCGGTCATTGCCCCAGAACATCTGCTCGCCGACGAAAAACGTGGGCGCGCCAAAAGCGCCGCGGCGCACCGCCTCTTCGGTATTGGCGCGCAGCTGGTCCTTCACCGGCTGCTCCTGCGCCTGCGCCAGCAGGGCCGCGCCGTCCAGCCCGGCGGCGGAGGCGGCGGCACTGACCGACGCCGGCTGGCTGATGTCCGCTCCCTCCGCCCAATAAGCGCGCATCACCGCCAGCGCGAACGCGGCGCTCTTGCCCTGCGCCCCGGCGGCGATGCCGGCACGCAGGGCCAGCACGCTGTTGACCGGAAATATTTTGGGAAAGGCCACCGGCACGCCATAATGCCGCGCCCAGCGCTGCACGTCGCAGAACAGGTGCTTGCCCTTGGCCGGCACGGCGGCCGGCATGCTGTTGCCGGTGGCCTCGAACACCTTGCCGAGCAGGAACGGGCGCCACTGCAGGCCGGCGCCGGCCCGTGCCGCCAGCGCTTCGATCTGGGTCGCCGCCAGGTAGGTGTAAGGGCTTGCCGCGTCCCAGAAAAATTCGATGTTACGCTGTTCCATCACCGGCTCCTCCGTGTCTTCGACGCATCTGCCGGCAGTCTGCATGGCGCCGCCGTCTGGCACAAGCCATGCATCTTCCGATCGTGCTTTTTGCAGCGGGCAGGCGCGGCGCTCGGCTACAATCGAAGTAGCGCCGGCACCACTTTCGACCTGCCCGACCCACCGATTAACAGATGACTTACTGCGTCGCCATCAAAGTCAACGAAGGCCTGGTCTTCGCCGCCGACACGCGCACCGCCGCCGGCGTCGACGACGTGCGCACCTACAACAAGATGCACACCTTCGAGTTTCCGGGCGAGCGCGTCTTCGTGGTGCTGTCCGCCGGCAACCTGGCCACCACCCAGCACGTGCTGGCCCAGGCGCAGCGCGACCTCAACGACCGCAACTGCACCGTCAACCTGCGCACCGTGCGCCACATGTTCGACGCGGCGGATTACCTCGGCCAGTTGTCGGTACGGGCGCAGAAGCAGGTGACGCAGCAGATGAGCGGCCAGTACAGCGGCCTGAACGTGGAAACCACGCTGATCCTCGGCGGCCAGATCCAGGGCGAGGAGCCGGCGATCTACCTGATCTACCCGGTCGGCAACTGCATCGCCGCCAGTCCGGAAACGCCGTTCCTGCAGATCGGCGAGATCAAGTACGGCAAGCCCATCCTGGACCGCTTCATCCGCTCTCACGTCAAGCTGGAAGACGCGGCGCGCTGCGCCCTGGTGTCGCTGGACTCGACCATGCGCTCCAATATCTCGGTGGGACCGCCGGTGGACCTGTCGCTGCTGCCGCGCGACGACCTGAAATTGACCCACTCGCTGCGCCTGGACCTGGATACGCCGTACTATTCGCAGCTCAAGGAAACCTGGTCGCGGCAGCTGGAAAACGCCATCCGCAGCCTGCCCAAGTTCGAATGGGAGCAGCAACCGCAGCTGCAGTTGCAGACGCAACACCAGTCGCAACAGCCGCAGTCGCAGGCATCGATGAACGCGCAGCAGAGCGGCCTGAATGCGGCGGCGCAGATGCAGCCGCAGTTCGGCGGCGGCAACTCGTCGGACAATACGGACTTCTAGGGCCTGTTAACGCTACTTTGGTCGCTGCGACCAAAGTAGCGCTAACAGGCCCTAGTCGGTCTTGAAGTAGGCGGCGCTCAGCGCCTCATGCACTTCGCCCAGGCCGATCTGGATTTCGTCCATCAGGTGCGGCACGCCCGCTTCCGCCGCGAGCAGGGCCTCGATGTTGGCGTCGCGCGCCAGCGCGCGGATGCGCTCGATGGCGCGCTCGATCTTGCGGTTCTCCGGCAGGGTGGGCAGGGTCGAGGCAACCTGCGACAGGCAGAACATGACGCTGCGCGGAAATTCGCGGTTCTGCAGCAGGAAGCGCAGCACGCCGGTGCCGTTGACCCGCCGCTTCATGTGCTTGCGGTACATCTGGTAGGCGGTGAGCGAGCGCAGCACGCTCATCCAGATGATGTTCTCGAACGGCGACAGGTCCGGACCGGACTGCTCGCGGCCCAGGCGGGTGGAGCGCACGTCGAGGATGCGCGTGGTCATGTCCGCCTGTTCCAGGTTGGTGCCGATGCGCAGGAACTGGAAGCCGACGTCGCGGCTCATGTTGGAGGTCAGCACGCTATAGATCAGCAGGGTGCGGTTGATCACTTCGCTCAGCACGCCCTGCCGCTGCGCCCGGGGAATGCCCGCCTCGCCGCGCTCCTGCACGTAGAAATACAGGTCGTTGAGCCGCTCCCAGGTCTCGCGCGGCATGGTGTCGCGCACCGTGCGCAGGATCTCGCGGGCGTTGTAGACCGAGGACTGGATCGAGCCCGGATTGCGCGGGTCGGCGATGAGGAAGCGCACCACGTCTTCTTCGGTGGCGTCTTCGTAGTGTTCGCGGAAGACGCTGTCGGCGCCGACGATCTCGATCAGCGGCCCCCAGCCCAGGGTCATGCGCCGCGGCAGGTCCAGCATCAGGATGGCGTTGACGTTGATCAGGCGGGCGGTGTTCTCGGCGCGTTGCAGATAGCGCCCGAACCAGTACAGATTATCGGCGACGCGTGACAGCATCAGCGCGCTCCCCCGGTTGACTGGGCCTGCGACTGCCCTTGCGACTGCCCCTGAGATTGCTTGGGCTCCAGGTCCTCGTCGAAATCGACCACCCAGGTGTCCTTGCTGCCGCCGCCCTGGGAGCTGTTGACCACCAGCGAGCCCTTGACCAGCGCCACCCGGGTCAGGCCGCCGGTGGTGACGTAGGTGCTCTCGCCGCGCGACAGGATGAACGGACGCAGGTCCAGGTGGCGCGGCTCCACGCCTTCGTCGGTGATGGTGGGCGCGGTGGACAGCGACAGCGTTGGCTGGGCCATGTAGTTGCGCGGGTTGCTCTCGATCAGGCCGCGGAATTTTTCGCGCTCTTCCTTGGTGGCGCGCGGACCGATCAGCATGCCGTAGCCGCCGGACTCGTTGGCCGGCTTGACCACCAGCTTGTCCAGGTTGGCCAGCACGTGCTTGCGCTGCTTTTGATCCATGCACAGGAAACTCGGCACATTCGGCAGGATCGGCTCCTCGTCGAGGTAGTACTTGATCATCGCCGGGACGAAGGCGTAGATCACCTTGTCGTCGGCCACACCGGCGCCGGGGGCGTTGGCCAGGCCGACCTTGCCGCGGATCCAGGCGCGCATCAAGCCCTTCACGCCCAGGATCGAGTCGGGCCGGAACGCTTCGGGGTCGATGAACAGGTCGTCGATGCGGCGGTAGATGACGTCGACCCGCTTGGGGCCGTAGATGGTGCGCATGTAGACGCAGTCGTCGTCGTCGACGAACAGGTCGGTGCCTTCCACCAGCTCGATGCCCATCTGCTGCGCCAGGTAAGCGTGCTCGAAATAGGCCGAGTTGTAGATGCCCGGGGTGAGCAGCACCACGTTCGGCTGGTCGCCGGGGCGCGGGCTCAGGGCCGACAGGGTGTCGTACAGCTGCGCCGGGTAGTCGTCCACCGGCAGGATGTTGCTGGTCTCGAACAGCTCTGGCCAGACGCGCTTGATCACGCTGCGGTTTTCCAGCATGTAGGACACGCCCGAGGGCACCCGCAGGTTGTCCTCGAGCACGTACAGGGTGCCGTCGCGGTCGCGTACCAGATCGCTGCCGCAGATATGCGCCCAGACGCCGAATTTCGGCTCCACGCCGACGCATTGCGGGCGGAAATTCACCGAATCGACCAGCACCTCGGCCGGCACCACCTTATCCTTGACGATCTTCTGGTCGCCGTAGATGTCCTGGATGAAATGGTTGAGCGCGTTGACGCGCTGCTTCAGGCCGCGCTCGGTGCGCTCCCAGTCCTTGCGCGCGATCACCCGCGGAATCATGTCGAAGGGCCAGGCGCGGTCCAGCGTCTTGCCCTCGGAATAGACGGTGAAGGTGATGCCCATCACCTTGATCGCCAAGTCCGCCGCCAGGCGCCGGTCGGCCAGGTCCTTGGCGGAAATGCTCTGCAGGTAGCTCAGCAGCTGCCGCGCGGCCGGCCGCGGCTGGCCGGGCTGGGCGAACAGTTCATCGTAGGTTTCCTGGCAGCGGTATTGGCTCCATTCGAAAGCCATCGGTCGATCTATAGTCCTGGTTCGGTTTGGGGGTCGCTTGGGCCGCACAATACGTCAAATCCCCGCCGACGCATTGAATTTGCGGGGTTTGCTCTCTAACCTAGCAGGAACGCGACGCAAAACCCAAGCCACGCGCCAAGCCAAGAACGATTGCCGCCCCATAATGCACCGATTCAACGGCCTATCCCGACCGCAGACCTGATGACCCGCTCCCGCTCCGCCCTGGAAATCAAGGGCCGCATGCTGTCGATCACGCGCGTGCGGGTGCTCGACCCCGACAGCGCCGCGATCCGCGCCCAGCTCGAACAACTCGCCAGGCAGATGCCGCAGGCCGTCAAGGGCATGGCGGCGGTGATCGACTCCGAATTCGAGTCCGACCTGCCGGCGCTGCTGCGGGCGATGCGCGGCATCGGCATCCAGCCGCTGGCGGTGTCCGACGGCCCCCTGGCCGCCGCCGCCCGGGACCTGGGCCTGGCGGTGGTTTCCAGGGATTCCGGCAAGGCCGCGGCGGCGGCGCCGGAAAAGTCGAAAACGCCCGAACCCCCGGCCGCGGCCCCCGCACCCGCCTCCGCCAGGCGTCCGGCCCGCATCGTTTCCGAGCCGGTGCGCTCGGGGCAGCAGATCTATGCCGAACACGGCGACCTGGTGGTTCTCAGCGCCGTCAGCCCCGGCGCGGAGGTCATCGCCGACGGCTGCGTGCACGTCTACGGCAAATTGTCCGGCCGCGCCATCGCCGGCGCTCGCGGCGACGAGAGCGCGCGGATTTTTTGCCGCAAACTGGACGCGGAACTAATCGCCATCGCCGGCATTTATGCCGTATCCGAGCAGATGAAGGATAGCCCCCGCGGCGCCGCCGCGATGGCTTATCTGGAGCAGGGGCGGCTCAGGATCGAGGCGCACAAGGCGTGAGGCGAGAGGCGAGAGGCGAGAGGCGAGAGGCGAGAGGCGAGAGGCGAGAGGCGAGAGGCGAGAGGC
>CAJCJI010000019.1 GCA_903970595.1 Verrucomicrobiota bacterium | reverse complement strand
TCGGCGCCGGCCTTGGCGAAGCGGGGGTACAGGGCAGTGAATTCCTGGCCTTCGGTGGTGCAGCCGGGGGTGTTGTCCTTCGGGTAGAAATACACCACCAGCTTCTTGCCCTTGTAGTCCTTCAGGCCGACTTCGCGGCCGCCGTTGGCGGGCAGCTTGAGGTCCGGCAGCTTGTCGCCGGGCTTGATGCTCATCTGGGGCTCCTCAGCCTAAGCGGCCGCATGGTTTTGATCCGCGGCGGCGGAGTGGTAATCAGACTGCAACCGTGTTGCACGGCCGTGACGATCGCTCTCAAGGGGCTAGCTTTTGATCGGATCGAGCATGCCGTCGGCATTGAGGTCGTCGCACAGGTCCATGAAGGACTCGCGCAGCGCCTGCGGATGCTGGTTCACCGGCACGTGCAGCACCATCTGCACGCTGACCATGCCGGCGCCGGTATGGGTGGACTGGTACTTTTGCGTCGACATTTCCGCCACCTGCACGTCCTGGCCATGGAAGAACTCCAGCAAGTGCACCAGCAGGTCCGGTTGCTGCGGTGCGATCACATCGGCCGCGTAGGGACGGAAATCGGGGTTCTGCTCGCGCGTGCCGCAGCGCTGGAAGCGCACCTGCAGGTCCAGCTTCTCGGCGATGCCGGGCAGGGCGGTTTCCAGCCGGCCGAGGGCGCTCCAGTTGCCGGACACCACCATATTGGCGGTGAGGCGGTCGCCCACCGGGGCGATGCGGCAGTCCTCGACCTCGCCGCCGCGCTCGCGGATCGCCTTGAACAGGTCGAGCGCCAGTTGCGGCCGCGGGCTGGCCAGGACGGAGATGGAGAGCAGATTATCGGAAGAGGCGGGCATCGAACTCAAGAATAGGACATCGGCGGCTGGGGTGGTAGCGCCTGGCGGTTTTTTGGACGTTTCGCAGCTATCCGGCGGCGCGCACGGCTATAATCCCAGTTTACCCAATCCGCGCCCAGATACGAATGATCCGCGGCAGCATCGTTGCCATTATCACCCCCATGTCGGAGGACGGCTCGGTCGATTTTCCGGCCCTGGAGCGCCTGGTCGAGTGGCATATCGCCGAGGGCACCGACGGCATCGTCGCCGTGGGCACCACCGGCGAATCGGCCACCCTGGACGTGGAGGAGCACTTCGCCGTGGTCCGCTGCGTGATCCAGGCCGCGCGCAAGCGGGTGCCGGTGATCGCCGGCACCGGCGCCAACTCCACCGCCGAGGCGATCGAATGGACCGCCGAGGGCAAGAGCGCTGGCGCCGACGCCTGCCTCCTGGTCACGCCCTACTACAACAAGCCGCCGCAGGAAGGCCTGTACCGGCATTACAAGGCCATCGCCGAGGCGGTGGACGTGCCGATTATCCTCTACAACGTGCCCGGCCGCACCGGCTGCGACATGCTGCCGGCGACGGTTGCGCGCCTGGCGCCGATCGACAATATCATCGGCCTGAAGGAAGCCAAGGGCGAGCTGGGCCGGGTGCACGAGCTGCTGGGCCTGAAGCTGAAGGACTTCGCCCTGCTGTCCGGTGACGACGCCAGCGCCTGCGAATCCATCCTGATGGGTTTCCAGGGCGATATCTCGGTCACCGCCAACGTCGCGCCGCGCCTGATGCACCAGATGTGTGCCGCGGCTGCGGCCGGCGACCGCGCTGGCGCGGAAGCCATCGACGCCCGCCTGAGGCCGCTGCACAAAAACCTGTTTATCGAGCCCAATCCGATTCCCGCCAAGTGGGCGCTGCAAACCATGAACCGCATCGGCGGCGGCATCCGCCTGCCCCTGGTGCCGCTCGACCCCGCTTACTACACGACCGTGCGCGAAGCCCTGCACGCGGCCGGAGCCCTGTAATGAAATCCTGCTTCAATGCCGTCCCCAACCCCCTCCTGATCCCCGTTCTGCTCGGCGCCGCCCTGCTCGCCGCCTGCGCCCCCAAGTCCTATTGCGTGCAGCAGCAAAAATACGATCACGTGGCGTCCATCCCGAAAATCACCGGCGGCGACGGCCTCAGCGTCCCCACCTCCCCCACCGCCCTGATCGTGCCGCCGGCCCCGCCGCCGGAACAGGATGCCCCGTACGGCAACCGCGTCCGCGATCCCAAGCACCCCGAGCGCACCGAATACGCCTGCCTGGACGAGCCGCCGCCGATGCCGCCCGGCGCCGACCCCGGCCTGGGCACGGGACAGTAGCGCGCGTCTCGCATACAATACGCGCCCCCGGCGGCCCGGGGCTTTGACTTGGGCTTTAAGGCCGGGCACTGCAGCAAATCCGGAGAGATGTCCGAGCGGTTGAAGGAGCACGCCTGGAAAGCGTGTATACGGCTAAACCCCGTATCGCGGGTTCGAATCCCGCTCTCTCCGCCACTTTCTGGCGCCCGATCCGAATTTTTTGTACCGCCGTTAGCGGCTCCCCGAATTCCCCTCCGGTGTCGGGCACTTCGGGAGCACGCCCGACTTTCTCCGCAAACCATTTCAGATCGCGGGCGTCGCTGCCTTGCCGGCAGACGCTACACTCCGCTCACGCGACAACAGGAGACAGGCGATGCCGAAAGGTTCCGATTTTCTGGTTGCGGCATTGGAAAACGAAGGCGTCGATCGAATCTTCGGCATTCCCGGCGAGGAGAACCTCGACGTCGTCGAATCGCTGCGCAAGTCCTCCATCGAACTGGTCCTGACCCGGCATGAGCAGGCAGCGGGCTTCATGGCTGCAACCTGCGGCAGGCTGACCGGAAGGCCCGGCGTTTGCCTGACCACGCTGGGACCCGGCGCGCTGAACCTGACGACCGCCGCCGCCTACGCCCACCTCGGCGCCATGCCGATGATCATGATCACCGGCCAGAAAGGCATCCTGTCATCGCGGCAGGCGCAGTTCCAGAAGGTCGACCTGGTGTCGGTGATGAAGCCGCTGACCAAGATGTCCTGCCAGATCGTGTCGCCGGCCTCGATTCCCACCCTGGTGCGCGAGGCGTTTCGCGTCGCCCAGTGGGAGCGGCCGGGGCCGGTGCACCTGGAACTCCCCGAGGACATTGCCGCTGCCGTCGGCCCGGAGGCCCCGCCGATCCCGGCACATCCCATCGACCTGCCGACGGCGAGCGAGGGCGCCCTGGATCGCGCCGCCGACATCATCATGAAGGCCGAACGTCCCCTGGTGATGGTGGGCGCGGCGGCTTCGCGGCCGCGCTCGACATCCGATCTGGGGCAATTCGTATTGCGCTCGCGGATTCCGTATTTCACCACGCAGATGGGCAAGGGTACGGTTCCCGGCGGGTCCGACCTGTATCTGGGCACCGCCGCCCTGTCGGAGCGCGACTACGTGCACGAGGCCATCGAGCGCGCGGACCTCATCGTCACCATCGGCCACGACACCGTCGAAAAGCCGCCGTTCATCATGGGTCCGCACGGCCCGACCGTCATTCACGTCGGTTACGAGCCGGCCCAGGTCGAACACGTCTATTTTCCGCAGGTCGAGGTCGTCGGCGACCTGGGACGCTCGCTGCGGCTGCTGGCCGACCGCATCGAGGGGCGCCTGCCGCGCGCCGGGGCGCTTCTGTACCTGCGCCAGGGGATCCTGGAGCGCATCGCGGCCCGCGCGACGGAAGACCGCTTCACGCCGCAGCGGCTGGTGCACGATGTGCGCCGGGTGATGCCGCCCGACGGCGTGCTGACGCTCGACAACGGCATGTACAAGATCTGGTTTGCCCGCAACTACCGCACCCAGGTCGCCAACACCTTGCTGCTCGATAATGCCCTGGCCACGATGGGCGCCGGTCTTCCTTCCGGGATCGCGGCGGCGCTGATCCACCCGGAACGCCGTGTCATGGCCGTTTGCGGCGACGGCGGCTTCATGATGAACAGCCAGGAGATCGAAACCGCCGTCAGGCTCGGCGTGAACCTGGTGGTCCTCATCATCGAGGACCAGGCCTTCGGCATGATCCGCTGGAAGCAGGCAGCAGACCATTTCCCGGACTACGGCATGACCTTCCACAACCCGGACTTCGTCAAGTATGCCGAGGCCTATGGCGCCAAGGCGACGCGGGTCACGGCGATCCAGGACCTGCTTCCCTCGCTGGAGGCCGCATTTGCCGGTGGCGGGGTTCACCTGGTCATCGTGCCGATCGATTATTCCGAGAACAAGCTCGTCCTGGTCGACGAGCTGAACGAGAGACTGCCGGTGGTGTGAATGGGCCGCCCGTCCGGCTGCGGCAGGGTCGTTACGACAAACCCGGACACGAGATCGGCGAGAATGAAGTCCTCACCGGTAAGATAGGTGTTGTCGGCCAATTGTTCGTTCCTCTGCATGAACAGACCCTCGGTGCGCCCTACGGCCTGACGCGTGGATATGCGCCAGGTGAAAGAGTAAAGTTGGGGAGCCATCGCCTTGGCCTGTTGCCGCCAGTGGGCTTGCGATGATCCGAACGGAATCGATGGGAGGCCGGATTTGCTCAAACGCATATTCATCGGTTTGTTTGTCCTGGTGCTCCTTGTTGGCCTCGGGATGATTGCCCTGGCCTGGCGGCCGGCCTTGCCGCCTATCGATCCGCCCGTGGCATCGAACTTTCCGGAAGCTCTGATAGCGAAGGGCGAGCAGCTTGCCGGCGCGGGGTACTGTGCAACCTGTCATACGGCCAAGGGCGGCCAGGCTTATGCCGGCGGCTTTGGGCTGGAGTCGGGTTTCGGCACCATCTACAGCACCAATATCACCCCCGATGCGGAAACCGGTATCGGACGCTGGTCCGAGGCGGCGTTTACCCGGGCCATGCACGAAGGCGTGGCGCGCGACGGCTCGCAACTCTTCCCGGCCTTCCCCTATACCCACTTCGCCAAGGTCACGGATGACGACCTGAAGGCGCTCTACGCCTACTTCATGACACGCCAGCCGGTGAAGGCCGAGGCGCGGCGGAACACGCTGCCGTTTCCGCTCAGCATTCGCGCCCTGCAGGCCGGCTGGAAGCTGCTGTTCTTCGATTTCGACACGGGCGTCTACCAAGCCCAGGCGGGCAAGAGCGAGGAATGGAACCGCGGCGCCTATCTGGCCGAAGGACTGGGGCACTGTTCCGCCTGCCATACGCCGCGCAACAGCCTGGGCGGGGAGCGGTCCGACGCGGTCTATGCCGGCGCTCCGATCGACGGCTGGCTGGCGCCGGCGCTGACCGCGGCCAATGCCGCGCCTATGCCTTGGACGCAGGACGACCTCTACACCTATCTGCGCAGCGGCGCATCGATACATCACGGCGTTGCGGCGGCATCGATGTCCGAGGTGGTGCACGGACTGGCGGCTCTGCCGGATGCGGATGTGCGAGCGATCGCGGTCTATTTCGCCGATCGCAACGGCTCCGCAGCGCAGGCGGCAAACGCTGATCAGGCACTGGCCAAAGCCATGGCTCTGGCGCAGCGTGATCCCGGCGTGGAACCGGAGCATGGAGCCCGGATCTATCTGGCCGCCTGCGCCTCCTGCCACTACAACGGCGGCGCGGCGCCGCTGCCGGCACGGCCTGAGCTGGCGCTGAGCAGCACAGTCAACGGTCCCGACCCGGGGAGCTTCATCCATATCGTGGTCGGCGGCATCGGGCAGAAGGATGGCATGCCCGGCGCCTACATGCCCGGTTTCGGCGACGTCCTGAGCGATGCCGATATCGCGGCGCTGGCCGCCTATCTGCGCGGCAGCCGCACGCGGCAGCCGCCCTGGAACGATCTGCAGGCCGCTGTCGCCGGCGTCCGCAGGCAAGGCAACGCAGCACCATGAAGACGCCGCCCGGAGCCGCGCAACGATGACCAATTTCAATATCAATGGGCGACCTGTTTCGATCGAGGCCGCCGCCGATACGCCGCTGCTCTGGGTGATTCGGGATCTGGTGGGCATCAAGGGCACCAAGTTCGGCTGCGGCATCGGCATGTGCGGGGCCTGCACGGTACATCTGAATGGCCGCGCGGTACGCTCCTGCATCACTCCGCTGAGTGCCGTGGCGGATGCTGCCATCACCACCATCGAAGGGCTGGACCCGCAGGGCCAGCACCCGCTGCAGAAAGCCTGGATCGAGACGCAGACACCGCAATGCGGCTACTGCCAGTCGGGCCAGATCATGCAGGCCGCCACGTTGATCAAGGATTATCCCAACCCCAGCGATGCGGATATCGACGCCGTGATGAACGGCAATCTGTGCCGCTGCATGGCTTATGTGCGCATCCGCAAGGCGATCAAGCTTGCCGCCGAGGAAATGCGGGGCGGCGCCGCACATGAATAAATTTGCCCATACCCTGAACCAGACCGCGCCTGCCGCTTTGATGTCGCGCCGCGGCTTCCTCATCGGCGCGGCGGGCACCGGTTTCACCCTGGCTTTTGCCGGGGCCGGATTGGTGCTGGCCGACCCGGCGGCCGCTGTCGCCGCGCACGCTTTCGAGCCGACCATCTGGTACCACATCGACCAGGACGGCATCGTCACGGTCAATATCATCCGCGCCGAAATGGGCCAGCATGTCGGTACCGCGCTGGCGCGCATCGTCGCCGACGAGCTGGAAGTAAAATGGGAGTCGGTACGGATCAATCACGTCGATACCGATCCGAAGTGGGGGCTGATGTTGACCGGCGGCAGCTGGTCGGTGTGGCAGAGCTTCCCGGTGTATAGCTGCGCCGGTGCCGCCGGCCGCATGGCGCTGATCGAGGAGGGCGCGAAATTGCTGGGCGTATCCGCCAGTGCCTGCCACGCCAGCAAAAGCATGGTCATCGCCGGCAGCCGGTCCATCGGC
>CAJCJI010000018.1 GCA_903970595.1 Verrucomicrobiota bacterium | reverse complement strand
CGCTGCCGTGGCTAGGCGCTGGCTTTGAGCTGTGCCCGCTCGATGAACGCATCGAGCACTTGCAGCACCTGGCGCTTATCGCGTGCCGCCAGTTTCTCGATCTGCTGAAGCCGGCGCTGCAACCGCGCATTGCCCGGTGCCGTGCCTTTCTTCGACGTAACCACGCCCAGCAATTCGTCGGTCGAAACCCTGAGCGCCTGGCTGATCTGCGGCAGCAGGTTAGATGGCGGGTATTCGCCCTCGACCTCGTAGTACGCAACCATCCGGCGGCTCACGCCGATTTCCTCGGCCAGCGCTTCCTGCGTAAACCCGGCCGCCTTGCGCAGACGTGCCAGCCGCGGCCCGAACGCCTCGATCGCCGCTTTCGTTTCTTTGGGCATCCACACCGCTCCGATGGTGTAATTCTGCCCAAGAGTGTATGGCCGGTTTTCGGACATTAGCCTTGCACGGTCTCCGTACTGCGTTTAGGATGTCCGGAAATCGTACATCTCGGCGACAGCGCCGGCAACCTGAAAAAAAGTCTGCGAGGGACTTGACAGGTTTTTTGGAGATCACCGCATGCCCCGCATCCCCGACACCGAAATCGAGCGCCTGAAAACCGAAGTCTCGCTGGTGCGCCTGGTTGAGTCGTCCGGCGTCGAGCTGAAGCGGCAGGGCAAGGACCTGGCCGGCCTGTGCCCGTTTCACCCGGAGCAAACGCCCAGCCTGATCGTCAGCCCCGACAAGAATCTCTGGCACTGCATGGGTGCCTGCAACACCGGCGGCACGGTGATCGACTGGACCATGCGCCTGCAGGGTGTGAGCTTCCGCCACGCCGTCGAGCTGCTGCAGAACGATCTGCCCTTAGCCGCTGCGGGTGCTGCTGCCGCACCGGTCAAGCGCACCACCGTGCGCAAGCTCGCCGGCGAGTTTGCCGAAGCCGCCGACGATGCCGCCCTGCTGCGCCGGGTCATCGACTACTACCACCAGACCCTCAAGCAAAGCCCCGAGGCGCTGACGTACCTGAAGCATCGCGGCCTGGCGCATCCCGAACTCATCGACACCTTCCAGCTCGGCTATGCCAACCGCAGCCTCGCGTATCGCCTGCCCGAGAAAAACCGCCAGGCCGGCGAAGCCATCCGCAGCCAGCTGCAGCGCATCGGGATTCTGCGCGACAGCGGCCACGAGCATTTCAATGGCTCCCTGGTCATCCCGATCATCGACGCACAGGGCCAGGTCACCGAAGTCTATGGCCGCAAGATCCGCGACGACCTCCGCCCCGGCACACCGAAGCATCTGTACCTGCCGGGTCCGCATCGCGGGGTCTGGAATGCCGCCGCGCTGTCCGCGTCGAAAGAGATCATCCTGACTGAGGCGCTGATCGACGCGCTGACCTTCTGGTGTGCGGGTTTTCGCAACGTCACCGCCGCCTACGGCGTGCACGGCTTCACCGACGATCATCTGCAGGCGTTTCAGGCGCACGGCATTACCCGTGTGCTGATCGCCTTTGATCGCGACGATGCCGGCGAGGCCGGTGCCGCCGAACTGGCTGCGAGGCTCACCGCCATCGGCATCGAGTGTTTCCGCGTGCTGTTTCCCAAGGGCATGGACGCCAACGCCTACGCGCTCAAGGTGCAGCCCGCGCAGAAATCCCTGGGCGTGGTGCTGCGCGCCGCGCAGTGGCTCGGGCAGGGCATGGCCCCGAAGATCGAGACCCGTGCTGCGAATGCCGAACCGACGCTGGCCGAGATCGTCACGGCATCGCCGGCCGCGCCGTCGCCGATTTCTTCTTTAGCCGCTGACCCGGTGTCCGCACTGCCGGCATCGCTGCTGGACACCGAGCCACCCCCGCCGACGCTCGCCTCGCCGCTGCCACCCGCACCGAGCACCGACCTCGCCGCCGAAGTCAGCGAGCAGGAAATCGTGCTGGCCCTGGGCGAGCGCCGCTGGCGTGTCCGTGGCCTGTCGAAGAACAGCAGCTACGAGCAGCTAAAAATAAATCTGCTGGTCAGCCAGGGCGAAGCCTTCCACGTCGACACGCTGGACGTGTACAGCGCGCGCCAGCGCGCTGGCTATCTCAAGCAAGCCGCGGCGGAGCTGTCCCTCTCCGAAGACCTGCTCAAGCACGACCTCGGCCGCATCCTGCTCAAGTGCGAGGCCCTGCAGGCCGAGCTGCTCGCCGCGCAATTGCAGCCGAAATCGCAGAGCGTCACCATCGCCGACGAAGACCGCGATGCGGCCCTGGCCCTGCTGCGCGATCCGCAGCTGGTCGACCGCATCGCCACCGATCTCACCGCGCTCGGCATCGTCGGCGAAGACCTCAACAAGCTCGTCTCCTACCTGGCCTGTGTCTCCAGAAAACAGGACAAGCCGCTGGCCGTGGTGATCCAGTCCACCAGCGCCGCCGGCAAATCTGCGCTGATGGACGCGGTGCTGGCGCTGATGCCGGGCGAGGAGCGCGTGCATTACTCGGCGATGACCGGGCAGAGCCTTTTCTACATGGGCGAGATCGGCGTCAAACACAAAATCCTCGCGATCAGCGAGGAGGCCGGTGTCGCCGAAGCCGCCTATGCCCTGAAGCTCCTGCAGAGCCAGGGCGAGCTGACCATCGCCTCGACCGGCAAGGACGCCGCCACCGGCCGCCTGGTCACGCAGGAGTACAAGGTCGAAGGCCCGGTGATGCTGTTTCTGACCACCACCGCGATCGAGGTCGACGAAGAACTCCTCAACCGCTGCCTGGTGCTGACCGTCAACGAAACCCGCGAACAGACCCGCGCGATCCATCGCTTGCAGCGCAGCCGCCGCACGCTGGAAGGCCTGCTCGCCCGCGAGGCGCGCGAGGCCATCACCCACACCCACCAGAACGCGCAGCGCCTGCTGCGCGCACTGCCGATCGTCAACCCCTACGCCGAGCAGCTCGGCTTCGTCGATGGCGCCCCGCGCATGCGCCGCGATCATGAAAAGTATCTGTCGCTGATCGAAGCCGTCACGCTGCTGCACCAGTACCAGCGCGAGGTAAAGACCGTCCGCCATCAGGGCCGCGTCATCGAATACCTGGAAGTGACGCCAGCCGACATCGCGCTTGCCAACCGGCTCGCGCACCAGGTGCTCGGCCAATCCCTCGACGAACTGCCGCCGCAGACGCGCCGGCTGCTGCACCTGATCGAAGACCTGGTGAACACCCGCATGCAGCAGTCGATGCTGAAACGCGCCGACGTGCA
>CAJCJI010000017.1 GCA_903970595.1 Verrucomicrobiota bacterium | reverse complement strand
CGGCATCCGGCTGGCGCGCGTCGAGCAGGGGCTGGAAACGCTGCAGCGCCGCATCCGGGTCGGACCGCGCCAGGCGCAGCCAGCCGTCCTGCAGGGCGCCGGGTTCCACCGGCAGCTCGGGCTGGGCGGTGAGGCGGTCGATTTCGCGCTGCGGCTGCTCCAGCAGGGCGGCCCACTGCCGCACCGGGGCGGCCATTTCGGGCGGCAGCGCCGGGATCAGTTTCTGCGCCAGCTTGTAGTTGCCGGCGGACAGCGCCAGGCGCGCGCGCTGGTCCAGCAGCGAGGGGGGCAGCAGCTTGCGCGCGCGCAGCCAGTCGAACGCGGGCTCGCATTCCGGCGGCGTGTCACGGCCGTTGAGCCACTGTTCGACGATCGCCGGCGCTAGGTCCTTGGTCTGGCCCAGGGCGATGCGCGCCTGCAGGGCATTGCAGCGCAGGGCCGGGTCCGCGCCGCTATCCACGTATTCGCTGTAGAACAACTCCCAGGACTTGCGCCGCGCCAGCTCCGGCAGCCAGGCGCGACGCAGGGCGCGGGCCGCCAGCGATTCGCTGCCGTCCTTGGGCGCCTGGGTCTTGAGGAATTCCGCGATCTGCTGGTCCACCGCCGCCGGTGCCGGCGCCAGGTGCAGATCGCGCTGCAGGCGCGCTGCCTGCAGGTAGGGGTAGAGCGGGTAGGCGCGCAGCGCGGCGCTGTCCGCCGCCGGAGCCTCCTGCAGCATGGCGGTGGCGGTGCCGTAGTCGCGCGTGAATTCCTGGCGCACGGCGGCGTAGGGATCGTCCTGGGCGCGGGCTGCCCAGGCTGCGCCGAGCAACGCGGCGGCGGGCAGCAGCGACAGCGCGGCAGTTTTAAGCCTCATCGGCGCACCTGGATCGGATCAACCTGGCTTTGAGTGCGGCCGCGCAGGCGAGTTTCCCGCAGCCCCCGGAACTCGCGGAAATCACGGAAACCGCGCCTGTCGCGCCGCGCGTGGATTGGACCCGCCCATTGTAGGCGGATCAGGCAGACGGATCAGCCGGGGCCCGGTGCCGCGCCCAGCCCGGGGCCATAGCCCAACAGCACCAGCAGGCCCTGGATGGCAAATACCGCGGCGGCGGCGCGCCGCACCCACAACATCGGCACCCGGTCGCCGAGGCGATGCCCGATCAGGACCGAGGGCGCGTTCACCAGCATCATGCCCACGGTGGTGCCCGCCACCACCAGCAGCAGCTGGCCGTAGCGCGCCGCCAGCAGGGCGGTGGCAATCTGGGTCTTGTCGCCGATCTCGGCCACGAAAAACGATACCAGGGTCAGCCAGAACAGGCCGTAGCGCGGCTGCGGCTCCTCCTCGTCCTCCTCCACTTGGTCCGGCTTCAGGGTCCAGGCGGCCACCGCCAGCAGCGACAGGCCCACGCCCCAGCGCAGCACGCCGGGCGTGAGCAGGCTGCGCAGCCAGGCGCCCGCCAGGGCGGCGAGCAGGTGATTGGAGACGGTGGCGGCCAGGATGCCCGCCAGGATGATGTAAGGCCGGCGATAGCGCACCGCCAGCAGCAGGGCCAGCAGCTGGGTCTTGTCGCCGATTTCGCCCAGGCCGACGGTGACCAGTGAAACCAGGAAGGGGTGCAAGTTGGGGCGGCTCCGGCTGGGCGAAGGTTATTTTCGCTCAGTATAGGGGCCGGTGAAGGCGCGCACCGCAGGCCGATCGTAGCCCGGCAAAGGCGTCCCGCGCGGATTCCGTTTGGTCAAAACCCTCGGGCGGCAGGGGCCGTGTGCCAAGCCTGCTCCCGTGGAGCTAAGGAAAGCCCCTCTCCCCCAACCCCTTCAACCCGGCAGCCCGGTGGCTGCGGGCTCCCGCTTGCGGGAGAGGGGAGTCGGGTGTACTTATCGCTCCAGCCGTGTCACGACCAGCTGTCGTCCCCGCCGCCGCCGGCGCTGCCGCCGTCGTCCCAGGAGCTGCTGTCGTTGACGCCGAAGTCGTTGCCGCCCATGTCGGCGTTCTGGTTGCCGGAGCCGGGATCATCCTGGTAGACGACGGGCTGGCCGCCCTCGACGATGCGGTTGCCGTTGCCGTCCAGCAGGTGGTGCGCCAGTTCCTCGCCGGCGACCACGCCGGCGCCGACCGCGAGGCCTGTGCCCAGGCTGCCGAGCAGGCCCGAACCGCCGCCTCCGGGCGGATAACCGCCGCCGCCGTAGCCACCGCCATAGGGGGCGCCGCCCGCGCCGTACGGGCCGCCGCCGCCGTACCCAGGGGACATCACCACCTGCCGGCGCCGCAGCAGCGCCCAGACGATGAGGCCGATCAGGCCGATGCTGATCAGGAAGCCCCAGGGGATATGGCTGCCGGACGAGCTGCGCAGATCGGGCGCGTTGACGTAGCGCGGCGCCTGCTCGACGCGCGGCACCATCCGCTGCTGCGGCTGCGGATACAGTTCCGCGCGCAGGGCGGCGGCCGACTCCGGGCGCTCGAACGGCAGGCCGGGCTCAAGCCGCTCGGCGGTCTGCAGTTCGTCGCGGGCGGCGGCGTATTTGCCCTGCTTGGCATCCAGCTCCGCTTCCACGTAATGGGCCTTGGCGCTGGCGGGATGGTCCTTGAGCACCTGCGCCATCATGCTCTGGGCCTGGTCCAGGTGGCCGCTGCTGGCGGCCTCGTACACCTGGTGCATGCTGGGATCGGCGTCGGCCGCGGCAAGGCCGCCGAAGCTGGCAGCGGCGGCAAACAACAGGATCAGGGTGGGCTTGCGCATGAAACCTCCGGGGTTTCGGGATGAAGCTTGGACAGCGTTAAGAGCCAGTATGCTGCCGGTCGGATGAAATTCAAGCCACGCCGGGACTAGTCGCCCGCAGGCGCACCAACTCGGTGCAGCCCATGTGGATAAAGCACAGGCCGGAGAACACCGGGGCGATCAGGTTGAGCAGCGGCACCAACTGGATCAGCGCCGCGCAGCATCCCAGCAGGTAGAAGCGCAGGCCGGCCCGCCGGCGCAGCTGCGCGTACTCCTGGCGGCTGGCGTGCCGGGCCAGGGCGTCGTAGCGGAACAGGCGGTCGTTGAGCCAGCCGTTGAGCAGCACCGGCAGGATCAGGGCCGGCAGGCCGAACAGCCACAGCGGCAGGCTCAGCAGCCACAGCAGCAGGTAGGCCAGGGTGGCGGAGAGCGCGTTCCAGATGCTGCCGGCGGCGCTGCCGCCCTGGCGCCGCTCCAGCTGCGGGTAGTCGCGCCCGGCGACGTATTCCAGCATCAGCGGCATCGCCACCGTGGCGGTGATCAGCAGGGCGGTGGCCTGCACCAGCGGCGGCAGCACCACGAACACGGCGACGACCACGCTGAACTGCGCGGCCAGGTACAGCACCGTGTCGCCGAGCAGGCTTTTCAGCAGCGGCACCGCGGCGAGGTGCTGCAGGCCGTCGACCAGGTCGTGCCAGAAGAAATAACACAGCAGGATCCACAACAGCAGGGAGCCGAGCAGCGGCCACAGCACCAGGCCGAGCATGCGCGCGGTGAAGAAGTCGCGCGCGGCCCGGGCCAGTGCTTCGGTCACGCTTCGGCGATCTGCGCCGGCGCGTCCGGCAGCAGGCGCACGCCGCGCACGCCGCCCTGCAGGATGCCTTCGCGCAGCACGCGCACCGCCTGCTGGCGCGGAAAGCTGCGCCGCCAGATCAGGCCGATGCGGCGCGTCGGCGCCGGCGCGGCGAACGGCACCCAGGGCAGGGGATGCGGCTCCGCCGGGCGGTTGTCGATGGAGCCGCGCGGCAGCACGGTGATCCCCAGGCCGCTGTCCACCATGTAGCGGATGGTTTCCAGCGAGCTGCCGGTGTGCGGGCGCGGCCCCTCGCCTTCGGCGTCGACGCACTTGGGACAGACGGCGATGACCTGGTCGCGGAAGCAGTGGCCGGGCCCCAGCAGCAGCAGGTGCTCCTCCGCCAGCTTCTTCGCCGGCAGCGCGGCCTCATGCATCCAGCGGTGCGCGCGCGGCAGCAGCACCACGAATTCCTCGTCGTACAGCGGCCAGGCGGCCAGGCCGTGCAGGTCCACCGGCAGGGCGACGACGGCGACGTCCAGCTCGTTGTCGCGCAGCTGGTCGAGCAGCACCGCGGTGAAGTTCTCCTCGATCACCAGCGGCATGCGCGGCGCGCGCTGGCGCAGCTCCGGCACCAGCTTGGGCAGCAGGTAGGGGCCGACGGTGTAGATGGCGCCCAGGCGCAGCGGCCCCACCAGCTCGTCCTTGCCCTCGCCGGCGATGTCCTCGACCCGCTTGGCCTCGGCCAGCACGCGCCGCGCCTGGGCGATGATGCGCTCCCCTACCGGCGTGGGCCGCGCCTCGCCGCGGATGCGCTCGAACAGCGCCACGCCCAGCTCCTCTTCCAGCTTTTTCAGAGCCACCGACAGCGTCGGCTGCGATACGAAGGAGCGCTCGGCGGCGCGCGAGAAATGGCGCTCCTTGTCGAGGTTGACCAGGTAGCGGAGCTCGGTGAGGGTCATTTCGAGAGCCTACACCAGCTACAAAATCCAGGGGGAGCAAATCGCCGCTGCATCAAAGCAGATGTCCAAACCAGTGTCTTGCCGCGGTCCAATTTACGCCCTCGAACCCGGTCCACCAGCATGCGGGATAGGCCATGTCGACAAACCGCCGATCTGGCGATTCTCTTTTGCTAACTGGTATGAAGTTCGAGAGAAATCCACGATGCTCATTTGTTTCGAGCACGCCCGCGATTCCCAGAATGGCAACGAGGATGTCTCGCTCGGCCTTGTTGGATTTGAGGTCTTTAGGCAAGAAGGCTTGCAGCTTCGCCGAACTCGTTTCATCAGGTGCTTCTTGGATACCCTGAAGAACCGCTCGGAGCAGCGATACGTGCTCCGGGGTGGGAGTGACCGGTTCAAGCGTTTTGAAGCGTTCCAGGTCGAAGGCGGCATATAGCGGCTGGCTATGGCGGACTCCGCCCCACTTCAGACGTTCGAAATTCAGAACGTTTAGGTCGGTCAGTGATGGCTCCGTCCGGTGGTAGCTGCCGCAAGTGCGGCAATGCTTTTCATTCCCTGACCATTCGTGACCTGGGAAATGTTGCAGAACCGCATAACTGCCAAGCGCCGAGCGATACGCCAACTGTCGCGTGCCAAGACTGAAAACAAATGCGTCAGCCACAAGTCGCGCATCGATTCTCTCTCGGATCGCCAGAGCCTTTTCCATAACCAGATCGTGGCTCAGGTACTCCGGATCGAACATCAGACCGTGAATTTTTGCGTAAGCAAAATCCTCTTGTGAAGGCACGCCTTCTCGATCCCGTTTCCATCCCTTGTCCCCCCAGTAGCTGGAAAACAGGATGTCAGCCGCGCGCTTATCCATCCGTACGCATCTTGGCTCAGTCGAGCAAATGCCCGACCTGCTCCAGCGCCGCGCGCGCCCGCTCCAGGTCCGGCTCCTGTACCAGGACGTACTCGGTCTCGTAGCTGTTCACCGCGAAGATGCTGACCCCGGCCTCGGCCAGCGGCTGCGCGACGGCGGCGAGCACGCCGGCTTCGGAGAAGGGGAAGGGGCCGGCCACTTCCAGCGCGCGCCAGATGGTGCCGCCGAAGGCTTCGTCGGCCGCGCGCACCACGGTCAGGGACTCCTGGGTGCGCACCAGGGCGAACAGGCCGTCCTGCGACGAGGGCAGCGGCAGGGCGGCGTCGCGCGGCAGGCGCTCCACCGCCAGACGCCAGGGGTGCGTCATCAACCGCAAGCGTCTGCGCAAGCTCATAGCCACTCCCGCTTGATCAGGAACTCTTCGTACAGCTTCGCCTCGGCCGAGCCGGGCTCGGGCCGGTGATCGTAACGCCAGGCCGCCAGCGGCGGCATGGACATCAGTATGGACTCGATGCGGCCGCCGGATTGCAGCCCGAACAGGGTACCGCGATCCCACACCAGGTTGAATTCGACGTAGCGTCCGCGGCGGTACAACTGCCAGTCGCGCTCGCGCTGGCCGTAGGCCATGTCCTTGCGGCGCTGCGCGATGGGCAGGTAGGCCGGCAGGAACTGGTCGCCGACGCCGCGCATCAGGGCGAAGCTGGGCGCGAAGCCGCCCTCGCGCCAGTCGTCGAAGAACAGGCCGCCGACGCCGCGCGGTTCCTTGCGGTGCTTGAGGTAAAAGTAGTCGTCGCACCACTGCTTCAGGCGCGGGTAGACGGCCTCGCCGAATGGCGCGCAGGCCTCGCGCGCGGCGGCATGCCAGTGGCGCACGTCCTCCTCGAAGCCGTAATACGGCGTGAGGTCGAAGCCGCCGCCGAACCACCACGCCGAGGCGCC
>CAJCJI010000016.1 GCA_903970595.1 Verrucomicrobiota bacterium | reverse complement strand
CGGGGGCGGCGGCACGGCGCCTGCGGCCTTGTTCAATTCCACGGTTTGGTACCGCAGCGTCGAATTGGCCTTCTTCTGGCAGCTTACGGAGAAATGGCACCTGGAAGCCCTGGCGCGTTACCGGCAGCAAAGCGCGGAACAGGGTCTGGACGTCCCGGGCACCAACGCGGACGGTTACAGCGCCGGCTTCAAAATCATCTGGAATGGGAACCCGCGTGCCTTCATTAACTAAGCCCTTAGCGAACTTCCTCTCGGCGCGTCCCGGTGACGCTGCGTTTACAAATTCTTTGTGCGGCAATTGGTCGAGGTGCGTATGAGCGAGACCCAGAAAGCGGGCGGTTTGCTGGAACTGCGCAGTGCCCTGCGCCGACGGCGCTGGCCGGTGTTTTATACCTTTGTCGGCGTGATGATCGCGGCGCTGCTGGCCGAGTTTCTGTGGCCGCCCACCTACGTTTCGACCGGCACCATCCTCATCGAGCAGCAGGACTTGCCGACCGATTTCGTGCGTTCCGCCATCAATGGGTTTGCGGATCAGCGTATCCAGGTGATCACGCAGCGCGTGATGACCACCGAAAACCTGTTCCGCATCATCGAGCGTTACAATCTCTACCCGGGGCTGCGCAAATCGGCGCCGCGTGAAAAGATCCTCAAGCGCATGCGCGATGACATCAATTTCCAGATGATCAGCGCCGACGTGATCGATCCCCGGGCCGGGCATCCGACCAAGGCCACCATCGCTTTTTCGGTGAGCTATAGCAATCGGTCGCCGGACCTGGCGGCGCGCGTCGCCAATGAACTGGTGTCCTTGTATCTGCAGGTCAACATCGACAGCCGCAAGCAGGACGCGGAAAACGCATCCAGCTTTCTGGCCGAAGAATCCGCGCGGCTCGACCAGCAGATCAAGCAGCGCCAGGTGGACCTCGCAAAATTCAAGGAGGCCCATTTCAGCGAACTGCCGGACATGAATCCGATCAACACGCAGTTGCTGAACCGCACCGACGACGATTTGCGCGACGTCCAGACCCAGATTCGCGCACTCGATCAGCAGGTCATCTACCTGGATGCACAGCTGGCGCAGATCAGTCCGAGTTCGCAGGTCTACACCTCGACCGGCGAGCGCGTGCTTTCGCCGGCGGACCGGCTGAAGTATCTGCGTACCGAATACAGCCGGGTCAGCGGAATTTACTCGCCGTATCATCCGGACGTATTGCGGCTGCAGCGAGAGATCGCCAGCCTGGAAAAAACGGTCGGCACGGTCGATAGCAGCAATGACATCAGCCGCCAGTTGCAGGACACGGAGACCCAACTGGCGCTGGCCAAGCAAAAATATGCGCCGGATCACCCGGACGTGCTGCGTCTGCAGAGGCTGGTAGACGCCCTGAAAGCCCAAGCGCAGAGCGAAAGCAAGAAAGTCCCCACGGCGGTTACGCAGCCCGACAATCCCGCCTATCTTGAATTGAAGGCCCAGCGCGATGGCAATGTCGAGGACCGCAAATCGCTGCTCGAAAAAGAAGCCAGCCTGAAGGCCAAGCGCGCGGACCTGGAGCAGAGGCTGTCCGGTGCCCCTGCCGTGGAACGCGACTATGCCGCGATCGTCCGTGATATGGAAAACGATCAGATCAAGTATCGCGAAGTCCGGCAGAAGCAGATGGAAGCCCAGGTCTCGCAGAACCTGGAAGACGAGCGCAAGGGCGAGCGTTTTGCCCTGATCGAGCCGCCCGTCACGCCCGAACAGCCGGATAGTCCGAACGGTACGGTCATCCTGGTCGCCGGGCTGGTCGTGGCCCTGGCCTCGGCGCTTGGCATGATGTTCCTGCTGGAAAACCTCGATACCAGCATCCGCGGCTTCCAGGATCTCGAGGCAATTCTCGGCGTGCCGCCGCTGGCGATCCTGCCGGTCATCGAAACCAATGCCGAGCGCGCCCTGCGCGCCAGGCGCAAAATGTATGCGCTCATCGGTGGTGGCGTCGGGGTGCTGGTGTTGCTGATATTGATCAATTTCCTTTATTTGCCGCTCGACGTGCTCTGGCATGTCGGCATGCGCCGGCTATTCGGTTGAGAAGGGCTTACCTATGGATAATATGGACCGTATTAGCGTCGCGCTGGAGCGGGCTCGCCGGCTGGCCGCGGAACGCAAGAAGGCCACCGGAACGGGCGACGATGCCGATCTGGAGCTGATCGAGGCGGTGGAAGCCATCAAGGAGGATTCGCTGTCCTCTCCGCCGCCGCCCGGTGAATTCATCGGCGAGGAAGTTTCATCGCCCCCGTTCGAGCTCGACGAAAGGCTGCGGGAGCGCGAGAAAATCCTCCACCCGGACGCCTTGGGCCCCAACGGCCCGGCATACAAGATGCTGCGCACCCAGGTGCTCAAGCGCATGGATCAGTTGAAAGCCAGAACCCTGGCCGTGATCGGCGCAACCGAGGACGTCGGCAAAACCCTCACCGCCATCAATCTCGCCATCGCCATCTCTGCGGAGAAGAACCGGTCTGTGCTGCTGGTGGACTTCGATCTGCGGCGGCCGAGCATTCAACACCGGCTTGGAGTGGAACCCGAGATCGGCGTGGAAGAGTGCCTGGAAGAGGGGCGCCCGGTGACCGAGGCGATGGTCCGGATCGACGGGTATGAGCGCCTGACGGTCTTGCTGGCGCGTACCTCGATTGAGAACTCCTCGGAATTGCTGGCCGACCAGAATACCGCGGCCGTCGTCGCACAGCTGCGCGACCGCTATCCCAATCGGATCCTGATCTTCGATCTGCCGCCGCTGCTGCTGGCGGACGACGCCCTGGCCTTTTCGCCCTGTGTGCAGGCGGCGCTGATCGTCGTGGAAGAGCGCCGCACCCGGCGTGAAGACCTGGTCCGTTCGCTGGAATTGCTGCGCGAAATACCGGTGGTCGGCACCGTGCTGAACAATTCCCACAAGCCTTCCCTGGCGTATTATTGAGTCCGTATGTACGAGGAACATTTCGGGCTAAAAGAGAAGCCGTTCGCGCTCCCGCCGGACCCGGAGTTTGTGTTCCTGTCGCCGCATTATCGCGCGGCGTTGACCATGCTGCAGTACGGGATACTGAACAAGACCCTGTTCACCCTGCTTACGGGGGAAGTCGGTTCCGGCAAAACCCTGTTGATCCGGCGCATGATTTCAAAGATGCCGGAAGATACCCGGGTGGGGCTGATCTCCAACACCAGCGAGAGCCTGGGCTCCCTGTTGCGCCAGATCTGTGTGGCCTTCTCGCTCGACGGTCCGGACCAGGACGATGTCAAGCGCCACGAGCTGTTCCGCTCGTTCCTGGAGCGGGAGTACGAGGCTGGACGGCAGGTGCTGCTGATCGTCGACGAGGCTCAAAACCTCGGTCTGAAGACGCTCGAAGAGCTGCGCATGCTGTCCAACGTCAATGCCGACAAGCGCCTGTTGCTGCAGATCATCCTGGTCGGGCAGCCGGAATTGCGCGAGATGCTCAAGCGGCCGGATATGCGGCAATTGACCCAGCGTATCAGCGTCGATTTTCACCTGAAGCCCTTAAGCGAGCAGGAAGTGGTCGAATATATCCGCCACCGGCTGAGCGTCGCGGGCGGCAATGCGGATCTGTTCGAGCGCGACACCGCGTCCCTGGTCTGGGCCAGCAGCCGCGGCATCCCGCGGCTGATCAATCAGATTTGCGATCTGGCGCTGGTCTATGCCTACGCCGCGGAAAGCACCAAGGTGGACCGGGTCGTCATGCTCCAGGTCATCAAGGATCGAATTGCCGGCGGCCTGTTTCCGCCGCCGGCTTCCTCTCCGTTCGCGGCGGCAGCGGTGCCGGACGCGCCGCCCCGCAGGCCTACCGCGCCGCCCCCGCCGCCGCTGCGCAAACCGCACTGGACCGATCCCGTCCGCCGCTTGTTTTCCCAGGGCGATCGCTGAGCGGCGCGAAGCAGATACCGGATTCCGGCTGAGCCCTGTCACTTGAAATGACGGCTGACGAGATGCTTGTACAGACGGCTTCTTGTCCGGTTGCAGGCGGGCCGATCGGCGTGCGCAGGGTCATCTTCGTCAACCGCTATTACCGTCCGGATCTGTCGGCGACCAGCCAGATGCTCACCGATCTGGCGGAGCGTCTGGCGGCGCGCGGGCTGGCGGTGCACATCGTCAGCTCGCGCCAGCTGTACGAAGATCCCCAGGCCAGGCTGCCCGATGAAGAACAAATCGCCGGAGTCCGGGTTCGCCGGGTCTGGACCACGCGCTTCGGGCGCGGAACCCTGCCGGGGCGCGCGCTGGATTACGCAAGCTTCTACGTTTCCGTGTTCGCCATGTTGCTGCGGCTTGCCCGTTCGAGCGACGTGCTGATCGCCAAAACCGATCCTCCCCTGATATCGCTGGTGGTGGCGCTCGCCGCCGGATTGCGGGACGCGGTTTTGGTCAATTGGCTGCAGGACATCTTTCCCGAGATTGCCTCCCGGCTTGGCGTGGCGCCCTGGCCGGCATGGTTTGACCGCGGGCTGCGCCGCCTGCGCGACCGCACGCTGGCCGCCGCCCGCATCAACGTGGTTCTGGGCACGCGCATGCGCGACCACCTGCTGAGCGGCGGCGTCGCGGCCGAGCGCATACGCATCATCGAGAACTGGGCGGACGGCGATACCATCCAGCCGCTCCCGGCGGAGCACAGCAAGCTCAGGGGCCGGATGAATCTGCAGGGCCGTTTTGTCGTGGGCTATTCGGGCAACCTGGGCCGGGCGCACGACTTCCGCGCCATCCTGGATGCGGCCGCCCTCCTGGCGGCCGATCCCGAGATCGTATTCGTCCTGACCGGCGGCGGCGCTCACATGAGCCTGTTGCAGCAGGAAGCCTCGCGCAAGGGCCTTTCCAACATGCTGTTTCTTCCCTACCAGCCGCGTGAGTCGCTTGCCGATGGCCTGGCCGTCGCGGATGTGCATCTGGCTTGCCAGCTGCAAAGCCTGGAAGGTTTGCTGGTGCCGAGCAAATGCTATGGCATATTCGCCGCCGGGCGGCCCTTGATCTTCGTCGGCGACCCGGATGGAGAAATGTCGGAGATTCTGCGATCGGCCGGCTGCGGCATGGCCGTCGCGGACGGAAACGGTGCGGGGCTGGCCGAACGGATTCTGCAATTGAAACGGGAGCCCGGGCTGAGACTGGATATGGGCAGAAGAGCCAGGGCCTTGTTTCTTGAACGGTATACGGCGGATCGCGCCGCCGGCAGCTGGTATTCCGCGCTGTCGGCTTGCGGCCCCCTGGTCCCCGCGGGCGTTCGGGAGCCTTGATCATGTCGACAGGCCAGGCTACGAATGCACAGATCGACGCGGCGATGCGCAGCGGCCTCGCAGCCCTGTCCCGCGGGGATCTTGCGCAAGCGCATCGATCCTTTTCACAGGTGCTTGCCTGGGCGCCGCACCATGGAGATGGCCAGAACCACTTGGGATTGAGCTTGCTGCGCATGGGCCGTGCGCCCGAGGCCCTGGATTGCTTCCGCAAAAGGCTGGCGCAGCAGCCCAACGATGCCTTCGCCTGGCTGCACAGCGGTGTGGCCCTGGCGCTTGGCGGTCAATACGAGCCGGCATTGACCTATCTGGTGCGGGCGACGAGCTTGCAACCGCAATACTTCGACGCCTGGCTGCACCGGGGCGGCGTGCTCAAAAGCCTGCGCCGGTTCGCCGAGGCTGCCGACAGCTTTGCGATGGCCACCTCCCTGGCGCCGCAGCACGCCATGGCATGGATGGAGCGTGCCGCATCGCTGGCGAGGCTGGAACGCCACCCGGAAGTCCTGCAATGCCTGGAGCAGGTCCTGGCATTGCAGCCCGACAATGTGGTGGCGCTGCGCAACTGCGCCATGGCCTTGAACAACCTCGGGCAGTTCGAGCAGGCGGTGAACGTGCTGCAGCGGGCGATCACGCACCACCCAAAGCTCGCGGATCTTCACGCCAGCCTGGGCCTGGCGTATGCGGACATGCGCCAGAGCGAGCCGGCGCTGGCTTGCCTGAAGCGCGCCCTGGAACTGGCGCCCGACGATCCGATCACGCTCAACTACTGCGGCGCGGCGTACATCAAGTTGAACCGGCACGAGGAGGCGGTGCGCATCCTGGAGCCAGGCGTGCAGCGGCATCCGCAGCGTGCGGAACTGCACAGCATCTTGGGCATGGCCTACTCCAATCTGAACCGCAGCGACGAGGCCATTGCGAGCCTCGGCCGGACCCTGGCGATCGATCCGCAGAACCTGGAAGCCATCGACAACCGCAGCCTGATCTACCTGAGCCTGGGCCGCCTGGCCGAGGGATTTGCGGACTTCGAAGTCCGCTGGCGGCGGCCGCCGCTGGACAAGGAGTTGCTGGCCACCGCGGCCCCGCGCTGGCTGGGGCAGCCCCCTCTGGCCGGCAAGACCCTGCTGCTCAACCGCGAGCAGGGTCTCGGCGACAGCATCCAGTTCGCGCGCTACGCCACGCTGGCCGCGGCGCAGGGCGCCCGCGTCATCCTGCGCCTGCCCGATTCCCTGTTGGAACTGCTGCGCACCATCCCGGGCGTGTCGGAAGTGGTCGGCGAGACCGCCCCGCTGCCGCCGCATGATCTGTATTGCCCGATGATGAGCCTGCCCCTGGCCTTCGGCACGACCCTTGAGAATATTCCGGCCGAAGTGCCCTACGTTCAAGCGCCGCCCGAGCGGGTCAGCGCCTGGCGCGACCGCCTGGGCCCCAAGGAGCGGCTGCGCGTCGGCCTGGTATGGGCCGGACGGCAGTACCCGCCGATCAACTGGAACCGCGACATGCGGCTGGCCTCGCTGCTGCCCTTGCTGCAACTGGATGTGCAATGGATCAGCCTGCACAAGGACATTCCGCGTGTCGACCTTGAACTGCTGGAGCAACTGCCGCAGATCGACCGCTGCGGGGAACAGCTGAAGGATTTTTCGGACACTGCGGCGCTCATCGAAAACCTGGATCTGCTCATTTCCGTGGATACCTCGGTGGTGCACCTGGCCGGCGCGCTGGGAAAGCCGGTGTGGATCCTCAACCGCTTCTCGGGCTGCTGGCGCTGGCTGCAGGATCGATCCGATTCCCCCTGGTATCCCAGCGCCCGCGTTTTCCGCCAAAAAGCGACTGAACAATGGGCGCCGGTGGTGGACGAGGCGCGGGAGGCCTTGCTGGAGCTTCTGAAGTGCCGGGAGGCATCACCAAGACCGGGTGTCCTGAATTCCGCGTGACGCTGCCTAATCGCCTGAGGCTGCCGCTGCGCCCATGCGCCGCGGCGTTCGGGCGTGGAGCCATTGACCAATTTACCGACTTATCATCCTTTGTTCCTGACAGCCAAGTGGAGTCGTCCATGAGTTTGCGTATTGCCGCCTTCGCCTTCGCGGCCGTTTCCGTTTTGAGCGCAGCGGCAGGCTGCGCCGTTCAGGATCCGTCCGAGCCCCCGCCACCTCCGGCTCCTTCCCCAGCCCAGACCCATCCGGTCTATTTGCAGGCACTCGGCGATCTGCGCCAGGCGCACTGGCTGGTCCGGCACCGCGGAACTGGAGCAGCCGCCAGTCCGCATGAGCAGATCGCGCTCGACGAACTCGATGCCGCCATTGCCGTGATTCGTGCCGCCGGGTTCGACGACGGAATGGGCGCTAACGACCAGGCGCCGCCGGATGTCCTCGCCGAGGGAGTGCCCCGCCTGCGCCAGGCCGCGGCCGTCATGCGCAAGGTGAACCTGGAGGTATCCATGGAACAGGATGGCCTGTTCGCCCAGGGCCTGAGGGGCCGGGCTCTGCAGCACTCCATGAACGCGGCGCTTGGTATCGCCAATGCGTTTCATGACGCGCAAGTTGCCCAGTGAAGGATAAGCAATCCCGCCGGCGAGCGTCCGCAAAATGCTGCATGGAGTCCGGACGGGCAATTCCGTCGCCCGTTTAAAGCAGTCGGTACGCGCGTCCGAGGGTTCTGTTGCGTCCTGGCGCGGCGTATCATCAGCCCACAGACTGTGTATGGCGCGAGTAGCAGGGCGCGGCCGGTAGGGACGGGTAATGGAAAAAGGGAGGTCAGAGAAGGCTCGGGATGCGCCGCCCTTGGCCAGTGCCCATTGGGCGGAATTGATCCACTACCTGCATGGCCCGGTCTACATCTGCGACGCCGACGGCTATATTACTCACTTCAATGAGGCAGCCGTGGCCCTCTGGGGCCGCCGGCCCGAGATTGGCCGTGACCGCTGGTGCGGGGCGCTGCGCCGCTACCAGGTGGACGGCCAGGAATTGCCGCCGGATCAGAGCCCGATGGCCTTCGCCATCCGCGCCCGGCAAGCCATCCACGACGCCGAAATCATCATCGAGAAGTCCGATGGCAGCCGCCGCCAGGTGCGGCTGAACCCCAACCCGATCATCGATGCGTCGGGAGAGTTGCTGGGCGCCGTAAACCAGATGCTGGATGCCACGGCTTACAAGGAGTCCGATCATGCCCGTGCCCGGCTGGCCGCCATAATCCAGTACTCGGACGATGCCATCATCAGCAAGGACATCAACGGCATCATCACCAGCTGGAACCAGGGTGCGGAGCGCCTGTTCGGCTACGAGGCTGCGGAAGTCATCGGCCGGCCCATCACCATCCTGATCCCACCCGATCGCCTCGACGAGGAGCCCTCCGTCCTCGCCCGCATCCGCCGCGGGGAGTCGGTGGACCATTTTGAAACGATTCGGCGGCGCAAGGATGGCTCTCCGGTCGAAATCTCCCTGACGATATCGCCGATCCGGGGCAGTAACGGAGTGATCATCGGCGCATCCAAGGTGGCCCGCGACATCGGTGACCGCAAACGCGCCGAGCGGAGCTTGGCCGAAGCCGATCGGCGCAAGGACGAATTCATCGCCACCCTGGCGCATGAATTGCGAAATCCCCTGGCTCCGCTCAAGACCAGCCTGCATCTCATCCGTATGACCGGGTACAGCGGCCATGTACCTCGGAGCACCCTGGAAATGATGGAGCGCCAGGTCAATCACCTGGGCCGCCTCGTCGAAGACCTGCTGGACCTTTCCCGCCTGACGCAGGGGACCATCCAGCTCAAGAAGGAAAAACTTGGCTTGAGCGACGTGGTCAGCGATGCCATGGAAGCCACCAGCCCCCTGATCGAGTCCAAGAACCATCGCCTGGAGTTGTCCCTGACACCGGACCTGTGGGTCTTGGGCGACCGCACGCGGCTGGTGCAGATACTCGTCAACCTGTTGAACAACGCTGCGAAATTCACGCGTCCAAGGGGCTTGATCCGTCTGGTCGTGGAGCGGGACGGCAAGCAGGTGCGGGTCCGCTGCGCCGACAACGGCATGGGGATCGTCCCCGAGATGCAGGAAGCGGTGTTCGGAATGTTTATCCGGACCGCCGAGGGTTCGGACGCCAGCCGCGAGGGCGGTATGGGGATTGGCCTGTCGGTGGTCAAGCATCTGGTGGCCCTGCATGGGGGCACCGTCAGCCTGCGCAGCGAAGGCGCGGAGAAAGGCGCTGAATTCACTATCTGTCTGCCGTTGGCTGAGGAAGTGCCGGTGCAGATGGCATCAACAGCTCCGTTGTTACCCCATCCGGCGCACGCCGCAAGACGTATCCTGGTTGTGGACGACAACGTCGATGCCGCGGAATCGCTGGCCGCATTGTTCGGGGCGCTTGGCCACGAAGTGACGACGGCAAAATCGGGTGCGGAGGGCCTGGCGAAAGCGCGGCAGAGGCCGCCGGATGTCGTTTTGCTCGACATCGGATTGCCAGACCAATCCGGCCACCAGATCGCGGCCCAGATGCGGCAGGAGCCCTGGGGCAAGACCGTATTGCTGGTGGCGCTCACCGGATGGGGAGAGGATCGGGACCGCAGGCTTAGTATGGCGTCCGGGTTTGATCACCACTTCGTCAAGCCGGTAGACCTCGACGCCCTCGAAACCTTGATGAACAGGGCGGCCGTTCGGCATTGACCGGACGGCTTAAGCCGCCAGGCCGGCCTTTTTCCACCCCGTCACCAGAGTCTCCACCGCGCCACGCCCCATCTGCCGCTGCACCAGCGCCTTCACCGCCTTGCGGAAAATCACGTCGTGATCGTGATTCGAGGTGTTCCAGCTGCAGGCATGGGCCACCTCGTGCAGGATATAGAAGCGCTCGCGCCTTTGCTTTGGAAAACGCAGCGTGAAATGAACCCCATCCGCGCTCTCGCAGCTGGCATAGTTTCTGCCCCTGCCGTCGCGGACCTGGAACACCATTTTCTGTGGCCACAGGCGCAGGAACCAGGGCTGGGCGACCAGCTCGCGCACGTACCGGCGCACTTCGGTCAGGGAGTCGAAATGACGGCTTCCGTGCACCTCGACCATGGCATCTTCAGCCAGGTAAACGCGCACATCCATCGAATCCATGTAGCTGGGCGGCAAGCTCATGCCTTGGTGCGTTCCTTGGCCTGGGTCAATCGTCTTGCAATACGGAGACAGCCGCACCGGCTCCGGCGGATGCCGTGCCGACTCGGTAAACCTGGGTTAAATGGTAGCCAAAGAGTGAGTGCCGCGCACCCGGCCAGCCATGATTCCTTCAGGATTGTCAGGCTGCGCCGGCCGGAAATCCAGGAGTTTATTTGAATTTTCTATGAAATTTATTGAGATACGCCTGTGCTGGGACATCTGGCGCAATTATTGCCGCACACCGGCCCTTGACTGGACATCGGTTTTGTGTCTAGCACGGGCAGGAAGGCTGGTGGCGACGGGGGCGCGCGCCAGCGTACGGGCCGCTTCTCCGGAAAATTTCGCGGATCTTCACGGCACGCCGGCATCGCGCGCGCTGCGCCGGTGAATTTTCAACTTTCCGCGTCGCCTTGTCGTCGGCGCGCCGGCCTAAGTATCGTAATATATGGTACTACAATCCCGAGAGCAACAGAAAGCGGTTTGTCCTACATCGCGGTCAAGAGTGCATGCTCCGCCAGCACTCCGCGCCGGCCCGCATATCCGTGGGCAAGCGGGCACGGAATCGGCAATCATGCGGGAGGCGATAAAATGAAAAGAGATCATCGTGGGATTGGAGTTGCGAATGTTCGCCGGGCGGCCCAAGCATGGATACGGAGCCTTCCACGCCATGCAAAGGGCATCGCCACAAAACGCGACGCGAGCCTTCTGGAACCTTTCTGAATCTCCATGGACATAGACGGCCGTCATTGTCGCCGCCGGATGCCGGCGGATCTTCGATTTTCATTTCCGACCATGCGTAACAGCACCAAAAACCTGTTACGCATGTAACGCATGGTGACGCATGGCGGAGGTTCGCCGACGCCGGACATTGGATCGGTGCCGGTCTTTTCGTTACCCTGCCAGCCGGGCCGCCGGGCTCAGCCCGCAGTTCCGAACCCGCCACAATGGAGCGATCCCATGGATGTACGCGCCGCCGTTGCCTTCGAAGCCGGCAAGCCCCTGAGCATCGAGACGGTGCAGCTTGCCGGTCCCAGGGAAGGGGAGGTGCTGGTCGAGGTCAAGGCCAGCGGCATCTGCCACACCGACAAATACACCTTGTCCGGCGCCGATCCGGAGGGCCTGTTTCCGGCGATCCTCGGCCATGAGGGGGCGGGCATCGTGGTGGAGGTCGGCCCCGGGGTGAAGAGCCTGAAGCGGGGCGACCATGTCATACCCCTGTACACACCGGAATGCCGTGAGTGCGAATACTGCCTGAGCCGCAAGACCAACCTGTGCCAGAAGATCCGCACCACGCAGGGCCGCGGCCTGATGCCGGACGGCAGCAGCCGCTTCTCGCTCGGCGGCAAAACCCTCTTGCACTATATGGGCTGCTCGACGTTTGCCAATTACACCGTACTGCCGGAAATCGCCCTGGCGAAAATCCGCGAGGACGCGCCCTTCGACAAGGTCTGCTACATCGGCTGCGGCGTCACCACCGGCATCGGCGCGGTGCTGTTCACCGCCAAGGTGGAGGCTGGTGCCCGTGTGGTGGTGTTCGGCCTCGGCGGCATCGGCCTGAACGTGGTCCAGGGCGCCCGGCTGGTCGGCGCGGACATGATCGTCGGCGTGGACCTCAACCCGGCGCGCGAGGCGCTGGCGCGCAAGTTCGGCATGACCCACTTCGTCAATCCGAAGGACGTGCAGGGTGACTTGGTGGCGCACCTGGTCGAGCTGACCGGGGGCGGCGCCGACTACAGCTTCGAATGCGTCGGCAATACCACCCTGATGCGCCAGGCGCTGGAGTGCTGCCACAAGGGCTGGGGCGTCAGCACCATCATCGGCGTCGCCGCCGCGGGGCAGGAGATTGCCACGCGCCCCTTCCAGCTCGTCACCGGCAGGGTCTGGCAGGGCTCGGCCTTCGGCGGCGCCAGGGGCCGGACCGACGTGCCGCGCATCGTCGACTGGTACATGGACAAGAAGATCAACATCGACGACCTCATCACCCATGTGCTGCCGCTGGAGCGCATCAACGAGGGCTTCGAGCTGATGGCTAGGGGCGAGTCGATCCGCAGCGTGGTGGTGTACTGATGTCGCTGCAAACCCGCGAGGAGCATGCCTGCTTTGGTGGACGCATGGGCTATTACAGCCACGCCTCCGCGCAGACCGGCACGCGCATGAACTTTGCCGTGTTCCAGCCGCCGCAGGCGCAGGCGCGCAGGGTGCCGGCGCTGTACTACCTCGCCGGCCTCACCTGCAACGAAGAGACCTTCATGATCAAGGCCGGCGCGCAGCGGCGCGCCGCCGAACTGGGCCTGATCCTGGTGGCCTGCGACACCAGCCCGCGCGGCCTGGACCTACCGGGGGATTCCGCCGCCTGGGATTTCGGCGTCGGCGCCGGTTTCTACCTCGACGCCGCGCAGGAGCCCTGGTCGCGCCATTACCGCATGGGCAGCTACGTCAATAGCGAACTGCCGGAACTGATCGAAGCCGGCTTTCCGGCGTTGCCCGGCCGCCGCGGCATCTTCGGCCACTCCATGGGCGGCCACGGCGCCCTGGTCACGGCCCTGCGCAATCCGGCGCGCTGGCAGTCCGTCTCCGCCTTCGCGCCGATCTGCAATCCGGCGGTGGTGCCCTGGGGCGAGAAGGCCTTCGGCAACTACCTGGGCGCCGACCGCGCGCTCTGGGAGGCATGGGACGCGAGCTGCCTGATGCGCCGCGCTGCCTTTCCCGGCGAGATCCTGATCGACCAGGGCGAGGCCGATGCCTTTCTCCACGGCCAGCTCAAGCCTGAAGCGCTGGAAACTGCCGCCGCCGCTTCCGGCCAGCGCCTGCGTCTGCGCCGCCACGCCGCTTACGACCATTCCTACTGGTTCATCCAGACCCTGATCGCCGAGCACCTGGAACATCATGCCAGGGCATTGCTGCGACCGCTGCCCTTGCGCTCAGGTGCCTGAGCGCGGCTCCGCTGCGTAGCCGAAGCGTTTCTTCAGGCGCATCGCCTGGGCCTCGACGAAGGTGTAGGTGAAATGGGCCAGGCCCAGGGTCAAGGCGTAGCCGATGGCAAAGCTGGCCCAGGTGGACAAGTCGTAGGCGTTGCGCAGCAGGGGCAGCAGCGCGAACACGATCGGCACATGCAGCAGGTAGGTGGAATAGCTGATGGCGCCCAGGTGAGCCAGCGGGCGCAGGTTCAACAAGCGCACCACCGGGCTTTTGCCGTGGACGGAGGAGCCGAAAAACACGCAGTAGCCGATCAGGCTGAAGCCCAGCAGGGCGAAATTGAAGAAGGGATCAAACAGAGTCTTGTCCAGGGACCTGGGCAGGTGCCAGTCGATGCCGAAGTAGCCCTGGCTCAGGTAGGGCAGCAGTTCGATGCAGGGCCACAGCCACAGCCAGCGAAACATGCGGGACAACGCGGGGGCCGCCTGGCCGGCGGCGACGGCGCGTTCCACGTAGGCCAGCAGCGCGCCCAGGACGAAACCGTCGAGGCGCGTCGCCAGCAGCCACAGCGTGACCGTGCTCAGGTGCAGCAGCTTCACCCGCAGCACCATTGCCAGGAGGATGGCGCCGCCGCCTGCCGCCAGGCGCAATGCCGGCCCGGCCCGGCGCAGGAGGAACAACACCACGAACGGCCAGACCAGGTAGAACTGCTCCTCCACCGCCACCGACCAGGAGTGGACGAAGATGAACAGGTAGTTGAACAGCGGATGCCCGAAATACAGTTCCACGTTCTGCAGGTAGAAAAACGGGATCAGCACCTCGTACCAGGCCGGATGCCAGGGATGGAATTCGCCATGCGCGGTCATGCCGCCGCTGACCCGGTAGACCAGGTAGGCGAACAGCATCCCCAGGTAGTACATCGGCCAGATGCGCAGGATGCGGCGGATGAAATAGTTCTTGAGAAAGGCAGCTCTGTGGAAGTCCGGACGGTCCTGGTTGCCAAGCAGGATGCGGGTGATGAGAAAGCCGGAGATGCAGAAGAACACGTCCATGCAGCCCGCATACCAGAACAGGGGCTGGTTCTCGGGATGCCATCCGTTGGTGACGAACAAGTGGCCGCCGACGACGATCAGCGACAGGAGGCCGCGTATGCCTTCGATCTCGGTAATGCGGCGGCTGCCGACGCCGCTGCCGGATCGGTCGATGCTGCGGGTTTCCTGTGCCACGGCCTGGGGCCGCGAAGCGGTGTTCGCAGCCGACGAGTCATTGCCCACTTCAAGGCCGCTCACTGACTGTATTATGCCGGCAGTATCAGTGCCGGCCGGGTGTTTGTAAACCAATTGAGATGAGTTCACCTGACAGGGAGGCCGACCCCGATCGGTCAGCGCGCGCCCTGGCGGGGCGGGACCTGGCCTGGGCCCTCGGCCTGGCGCTGGCCTGGACGCTGGGCCTGTGCTGCGCGCTTCACGGCTTCGTCGCACGCGACTACTTTCCGCTCGCCGACCAGTGGGCGATCGTCGCCAACTCCCATCCGGCGTTCGCCGCGCCGCTGCAGTGGTTCACCCGCGGCTTTTCGGATTACTTCGTCTACGATCCGGCGGTCTCGCACCCTTACGCCGATTTCCTGCGGCCCGGTTTCAACGCGGTGTACTGGCTGCTGGGGCTGGCACTGTCCCCGGAGTCGGGCGGTTACTTGTATTTCAATTACGCCGCGATGGGGGCCTGCTCCGGGCTGGTGTTCCTGGCGATCCGGCAGCATCCCGCGGCGGCGCTGCGGCCGTCCCTGTCGCTGGCGGCGCTGGCGCCGCTGATGCCGTCCATGGCCCCCGAGTTCGGGGTGCTGCAGTCGCCCTACGGTGCTTTCGATCCGCTGGTGGCGGCACTGAGCCTGCTGGTCCTGCTGGCGTACAACCGCGGGCGTTGGGCGCTGGCCGCGGCAGTCCTGCTGTGGGCGGTCTTCACCAAGGAAACGGTGCTGCCGATCCTGGCCGCGGCGCTGGCCGCCTATCTGCTCCATTGGTGGACGGCGCGGCCGCGGCCCTCGCCCTGGCCGCTGCTCCTGCTGGCGCTGCCCTTGCTGCTCTGGCTGGCACTGCGCGTGCTGGCGTTCGGCAACCCGGCCGGCGGCGTCTATGTACTGCCGTCCGGCGCCGGCGATACGCTCAAGCGTGCACTCAAGCTGGTGCTGCAATGGCCCTTGTGGGTGGACACGCTGCCGTTCCACCTGCACGGCGCGGGCAGCCAGGCGCTGCGCGCCTGGCTGCTATTCGCCGCCAACCTTGGATTTCTGTTGGCGGCTGCAGGCCTGATCGTTCTGCGCCTGCTGCGCGATCGGCAGCCGCCGCGCCTGGCCGAGCTGGGCCTGCTGTTTTCCTACGGGTTCATGACCCTGGTGGGCTTGGGCGCCCGCTACGGCGCGGTGCTGGATGTGTGGCTGCTGACTTGCCTCGGCTTGTGGCTGGCGGAGCGCCGCGCGCCGCGCCTGGGCCTGCTGGCCTTGCTCGCCCTGCTTGTCGGCCTGGCGGCAACGCAGTGGCGCGCGCGTGAGCGCTGGATCGAACTGCAGCCCTTGCTGGTGGAGTACTCGCAGATCAGCCGGCAGTACCTGGCGGAACTCAAGCGCTTCGCGCCGGGCGAGACCGTGCTGGTGCTGAACGACCCGGTGAGCTGGCACTCCCAGGCGCGGTGGCTGCGGCTGGCAGGAGGTGTCGATGCCCGGATCGTCAAGGCGGCCGACTTTGCCTGCCCGGCCAGCGCGCTGCGGCTGCGGCAGCCGTGCAGCGTCGCGCTGAAAGCCACGGCGACGGCCGGGCAGTTCGAGTTCGACCAGTCCTGCGGCATCGACTGGTGCGGCGCTTTCGTATCGCATGCCCAGCCGGCGCGGCTCAAGCCGGCGCCGGATATCGATGTCGAACTGCTGCCCGGCGCGGAAGACGGCCAGTGGGACAGCCTGCGGCTGACGCTGCGCGGTGCCCCGGTCCAGTTGCTGTACTTCGATCCCGCGGACCGCGGCTTTCATCGCTACGATCCGGGCGCCGGGTCCGGGCGGGAGCCATGAGCTCAGGGAACGCCTGGCGCAAACCGCTGCTGGCGCTGCTGTGCCTGGCCTGCGCGGGCGAGGCGATCTGCCGCTGGCTCATCGGGCTGGGGCAGCTGCCCCTGTACCAGAGCGATGAGCGCATGGAATACCAGTTGGTGCCATCGCAGGTGGTTCACCGCTTTCATCAGCTGTACTCGGTCAATCGCTACGGCATGCGGGCCGACGACTTCCCGCCGCGGAAAAGCGATCCGGCGGAATTCCGGGTGCTGGTGATCGGCGACAGCGTGGTCAACGGCAGCGCCGCGATCGACCAGGCGGCGATCGCCACGGCGCTGCTGCAGCGTTCCCTGGCGGCGCGCCTGCGGCGTCCGGTCGTCGTCGGCAACGCCAGCGCCAAGAGCTGGGGGCCGCCGAACGAGCTGGCCTGGCTGCAAGCCTACGGTACGCTGGATGCGGACGTGGTGGTACTGGAACTGTCCTCGCACGACTATGCCGACGCGCCCTCCTTCATCCCGGTGGTCGGCGTTTCGGCGGAGTATCCGGCCAGGCAGCCGGTGCTGGCGTTGCAGGATCTGTTCGTCACCTATTTGTTGCCGCAGTTGTTCGGCATCGGCGCAACGCCCGCGGGGGTCGACCGCAGCCTCGCGGGCGCCCCGGTTTCGGCTGCGGACATCGCCTGGTGCGCGCGGGCCGAGCGCGACATCTTCCGCCTGGCCCGGGCACGCGGGGCGAAGCTGGCGCTGATGCAGCACCTGAGCCGGAGCGAGCTTTCGGGCGGCAGGTTCCAGGCCGGCTACTACGCCAACCAGGAGGTGGCGCGCGACGAGCAGGTGCCCTGGGTGGACGATGCCCATGAGCTGCAGGCAGCGCTGGCGGCGGGGCGCAAGGTGCTCGCCAACGACGGTATCCATCTGCGCGCGGAAGGCCAGGGCATCCTGGCCGGGGTGCTGCAGCGCGCGGTGGATGCGAGCCTGATGCCGGCGCAAGCTCCCGCATCGACCCCGTAATGCTTTAGTAGCTGCCGCAGCCGTCCGCGATCCCAGGCACCGGCGCCCGCGAGCTGCTACCGGCCTGGTACAGCAGATCCTGGTAGCCGATCCGGTCGCACACCGGGCTGGGGCTGGTGACGCTGGTCACGGTCTTGCCGTTGCGGATCAGGCTGAAGCTGAGCCGGGTGGGGGAGGCCGCCGCCGGCAGCGGCGCCGCCAGGGAGACGATGCTGCCTCCGGCGGCGACATTCACCACCGCCTTGTCGGCCAGCACGGTGCCTCCGGCCGAAATGCGCAGCGTGCCGGGCGCAGTCAGGAACGCGAGCAGTTCGATCTGATCGACCGCCGTGTCCAGCGCCGGATGGCGCAGCTCGAAGCGATTGGCCGCGGCAACCTGGCTGGGCACGGCGGCGCTGCTATGCCGCCGATGGAAGTAATACAGCACGTCGCGCGTGATGGCCGGCTGCACGCCGGACTTGAACCAGCTGGTGTAATAGGCGGTGAGGTCGTAGAAGCCGTACTGGGTCCGCGTCGAAGGGGCGATCTCGGTGTGTTCCGAATAGTCGTTCCAGGTGGCGATCTGCACCCAGTCCGCGCCGCCGGAGATGGCGTTGCCCCAGGTCTCGCGGAACACGCGGCTGTTGACGCTCTCGAAATACGTGGGCGGGCTCAGATCCTTGGGCCGCGAGTCCTGGGGCCGGACGGTGCCCATCCACAGGGGAATCCCCAGCTTGTGCGCCTGCGCGGACATGGTCAGCCAACTCGCCTGCTGCAGGAACGAAGCGGTGCCCCAATCGGAGTAGCCGTAAGCCAACGGCGCATATCCCAGGCGTGAATCGGCGTACTTCCACCACTCCAGGAACACCGGCAGAAGCGCCACGTCAAGCCCCTGCGCCTGCATCTGCCGTTTCCAATCGGCCCACCAGGCCCCGCTGCGCCTGGCGGCATCGTAGGGCGCCACCACCAGGCAGTTGGCAGCAGGGTGCCGGTCGGTATGCTCGCAGGCTGGAACGCGATAGACCGATGAGTACGCAGAAAGCGTAGCGATACCCTTGGCGAGCCGCGCCGGACTTTCCGTCCATTGCGTATCCATGTCCGGCATCAGCATGATCTTGAAGCCGGTGTGCCCCGGAGCGTCGGGATCGACCTCGGCCGCCGCCTGCAGCAGCACCTTGACCCGATGCCAGTCCTGGTCGGGCGACTCGCCCTGGTCCCACAGGATGTCGACCGCGAAACCGTCGAGCCCCAGGGCGCTGGCGCGCCGCACCTCCTCCTCGGCATTGTGCAGTTCCCAGGCCGGATCGTTGGCCGGCGTGGCGGCAGCGGGCAGGGGCCGCTCGCGCAAATAGCCCCCGACCGCCAGGTGGACGTCGTCCGCTCCGCGCCCGCTGAGGTAGTCCTGATACACATCGTGGGCTCCGTCGTCGCCGCAGTCCGGCGATGCAGCGGGACAGCGGCCCGACACCTGGTAGTGCCACAGCATGAACGGCGTGAAGTAGTGGGCGAACACCTTCTTCGGCGACTGCCGCAGCGTGTCGATCGGCGGCTGGTCGAACGGCCATGCCGGGTCGCCAGCCAGGGCCGGTGCGGCCAGGGCGGCGCACAGCGCCAGGATGGCCGGCGCGGCGAGAGCGCAAACCCCGGCTTTCAGTCCCGGTACCAATGGCGTGTCAGGTCTTTGCCGATCAGTTCATCAAGGCCGCGGTTCTCGCGCTCGAACAGCCTGTTGAGGAACTCGCGGGTACCGGGCCGCATCGGCTCGGTTGCAGGAATCGAAGGGTTGAGCCGCGTGTACAGCCGGTCTGCGAGGCTGCGCCGGTACCCGGGGCGGATGCCGCCGCCCTGGTCGGGCAGATGGGCCAGGAACTGGGTCGATTCGCGCTTCCAGGCCAGGTGGTTGCGCAGCCGTTGCAAGCGCGGCCAGCGCGGCGCCGCACCGCGATTGTCGTGCCTGGCGCCGGTCTGCGCCGGCAGCAGTTCGGCCGGAACGCCGAGGAAGCGGCAGACCCCGTCCAGCACCTGCGCCGGCGCCGCGACGTATTCCTCGAGCAGGACAAAGTGCAGATTGCGGCGCGGAAGATGGCGCAGGTAGTGTTCGATTTGCTGCTTGTAGTAGCTGCGCTGGACCACCGCCTCCGGACACAGCCGCAGCATGTCCTCGAAGCTGAATACGGCGCGGCCGTAGCGCACCAGGTGCCAATAGCTGGAGTAGGCGCGGCTGGCCGGATCGCGCAGCATGATGATGATGCGCATGTCCGGATTGAGCCTGGCGATGCGGCCTGGCGCCTGATGCGAGACCAGATAGGTGGTCGAATCCTCGCCCACGTGCTGTCCGGGCCTGGCCTGCGCGAAGAAACGGGCATACCACTCCAGGTAGCGTTCCAGTTCGCCGTCGAAATCGCGCAGGGTCCAGCGGCGGCCGTCGTAGGCAAAAAAGTCCGGGTGCTGCTGGAAGTCGTCGATGTCGAAAAAGAAGATCTCGCCGTCGGGCATGAAGATCTGCGGATGCAGGCGCAGCGCCGCGCGCATGCTGGAGGTGCCGCATTTCATGGCCCCGACGATCAGGAAGTCCGGCAGCCAGGGCCGCAGCTTGCGCGAGCCTGCCGCCGCAATCGAAGTCTCGGGCTGCGGGGCCGGCATCATCGCAGGATCCCGCCGTCAATCGAGGTGCCGCCGCCGTGCGGCGCAATCCTCAATGCGCGCCGTCCCGGCGCAATACCACCAGTACGGTTTTCAACAGATACACCAGGTCTTTGCCCAGTGTGAAGTTTTCCACGTACTCGCAATCCAGGGCGACGCGCCGCTTGAAGTTCATATCGCCGCGGGCCGTGATCTGCCACAGGCCGGTGATGCCCGGCCGCATCGAGGAATAGACCGCCGCCGAAGCGCCGTAGATCTCCATCTGCGAGGGCAGGGCGGGGCGCGGCCCCACCAGGCTCATGTCGCCGCGCAGCACATTCCACAGCTGGGGCAGTTCGTCGAGGCTCCATTTCCGCAGTATCGCGCCGACCGGGGTGATGCGGAAATCGTTCTTCAGCTTCTGCCCGCGTTCCCAGTCCTGACGCAGCGCCGAATCCTTGCGCAGCAGTTCGTCGAGGATCTCCTCGGCGCCCGGGCTCATCGAGCGGAACTTCAGGCAGCGGAAGATCCTTCCGCCGAGGCCGACCCGCGCCTGGGCAAACAGAATCGGCCGGCCGCTGCGCGCCACGGCGCAGGCCACCACCGCGAGCAAGGGGGATAGCAGCAGCAGCAAGCTGAGGCTGCCGGCGATGTCGATGCCGCGTTTGATCAGGCGCGACCAGTATCCCGATTCGATCCATACAAATTCGACCGGTAAAAGGTTTTGCTGTGGATTTTGCGGCGCCCTGGATGCAAGCCGCAGCAAATCTCTATGAACGGACAATTCGTCCATGATGTAAAGCCCACCCCGCAATCGTTATTTATTTATACCGCAAGGTGCGCCTACCGCCGGATGCAGGCCTTGGCGAATCCGCCAGCCGACGCCGGACCAGTATTTGAGCCGCACCCTTACTGAAGCCTTTCAGTGGCCTCAAGGCTCCTCCCTGAGTTTGTGCTTTTTCGCAGGTTAAAGGAAGGCAATTCAATAGTAAATACGGCTCATTTCCGGTCTATACGGCTCATTTCCGGTCTATGCGGTGGCCCGGAAGCGATCACCCGGAAAGAGGAATTTCCCTCCAGGGATTGGTGCCGTCGAAATCCTGGTAGCGCGGATGCTGGAAGGCGTGGAACATGTACATCATGTCGGTCCACCACTGGTCCAGGCGCAGGGCGTGGCGCAAGCCGTAAATCTGGGAGATCTTGCGCATTTCATTGGCCCGGTTGAAGTCCGCGATGGCCAGGCGTTCGCCGTTGAAATCGCTGTGCGAGTAGCCAATGATGTCGTCGAAATAGCAGGTGACGCGCGGCAGCAGCGCCTCGTCCGCGGCGCGGAAAATGCCGAAAGCGTCCATGGTCGAGGAATACAGGTCGAGGTCGAACACCACGAAGCCGATCGGCGCCGGACCGCCGGCGAGAAACTGCGGCACGGTCTGCGCCACCGGCCCGAGCACCAGCTGCGCGGTCTTGAGCCGGCTCTTCAGGCGGGCGACGTCCATCTTGTAGTCGCCCTCGGCCCACAGCTGCGGCAGGTCGCGATAGTCCTGCGGCTTGGTCAGCCCGGTTCCGGAATCGAACCCGTAGACGTGGATGGCTATTCCGGCCGCGGCCGCAGCCTCGGCCGCGACCGCTTCCAGCGCCAGCAGGCCGTCGCCGCCGGCAACCCCGAATTCGATGACGGAAATGCGCGGGTAGCCCAGTTGCCTGGCCAGGAAGGCCGCGCACAGGGTGCCCCAGCGGTAATGCGGCCGCGGCGAGGGATAATGGTGCAGCGTCTCCCAGAACGGGTAACGCAGGGGCTGGTCCCGCACCAGGCCCGCCCGTACCGCCAGCTGCCGTGCGGCCGGAATCCAGGGCCGGGGCAGCATCGCGCGCGCCACTCGATTCAATGCCCGCATGGTTCTCCTGGATGATTTTATGTTTGGGAGGATTTGCTAGGATGAGGCCTGAGTCGTGTCATCACAAGATGGCGTCGTTCAGGTTGGCGGTGCAATCGTTTGTAGCGTAAAGATATATTGCTGTCCCGCCGGCTATGGACGCTGAGCCGCTTCCGCGCTTACTATCGGCAGCGATTTCGTACGCTGGCCAGTAAAAAAGGCTCCGTCAAAATTCAGGGGGATGCATGTGTAAACGCGAGACGTTGGCCGCTCCGCAAAAGGCAGTTCGCGGCTTGCTGGCCGTGGCCTGCGCCGCGGCCGCGGCCGGGGCTGTCATGTCCGCGGCTGCGCAGGATGCCGCATCGGATGCCGCATCGGCAGGTTCAACCGGATCCCTGGTGATGCCGGGGCAGCCGTTCAACGGCGGACCGCCGAGTCCGTCGGCGTCCACCAGCCCCTCGGCCCAGGAGCCGGGCGAGGAAAGCGCGGGACTTGGCCGGCTGTTCATGGCGCGCGCCAGCCTGGCCCGCACCTTTACCGACAACCTGTATTACATGACGGACAGCGCCCCCAACAAGGTTCAGGCCTGGGGCTGGGCGCTGCAGCCGATCGTGGCTTACCAGGACAATCTGCCGCGCCTGCAGTTCAGGGCGGTGGCGGGCGCGACCCTGCAGACCCTCAATTCCCCGGGCCAGCACGACGACTACGCCGACGCCATCGTATCCACCGGTGCATTTTGGGAGCCCTTTCGTGAAGACCGCCTCGGTCTGAACGGCAGTCTGGTGATGGGGCACGATCCATTCGGCACCAATCGCACCGAGGGCGGCGTGATCAATCCGGCGCAACTCGACGACTGGCGCATGGGTTCGGTGTCGCTGAACTGGCTGCACGGCGTATCCATCTCCGGTTTGTCGGTGGAAGGCTCGATCTCCGCCCTGGACAAGACCTACTACACCAATCAGTTCTATTCCAATTACCTGGACTACAACGAGTTGACCGGCCAGGGCATCGTCTACTACGCCATTTCGCCGAAGACCCAGTTGCTGGTGGACTTCAGCGCCACGCAGGTGCAGACCCCCAATATTTATGCGGGCGAGGCCAACCAGGGCGGCACCTTGTACCAGGTGCTCGGCGGCGTGCGCTGGCTGGCCACGGCCAAGACTTCGGGCGACCTGCGCGTGGGCGCCCTGAAACGCGAATTCGTCGGCGGCGCGCAGCCGGCGTTTACCGGCTTCGACTGGCTGGCCACCGTGCGGTGGAATCCGGCGCGTTATCGCGAGTTCGCCCTGGATGCCGGGCAAAGCAGCCAGCAAAGCTATTTGACCTCGAGCGGCTTCCTCGACGTGCAATCCGTCGCCCTGAACTGGACGGAACATTGGTCCCCGCTGTTGCTGACCCGTGCCACGGCCAACGCGGTCGACCTGAAATTCGTCAACGACAATGCCGGACGCGTAGACCATCAGTATTTCGGCGCCGTGTATGCCTCCTATTCGGTGACGCGCGCCGTGTCGGTCTACGGCACTGGAGCCTTCGGCCGGCGCGACTCCAATGTGGTTGGAGCCGACTACAGCCGCGCGGACGTCTTTGCGGGCGTCAAGGTCGCGTTTGCCGCGGATTGATCGATTCGGACATACCAGCGGGTACCCTGAAAGCACATGGCGTTTCGTTCCCTTGCCTTACTGGCAGGCCCAGGCCTGTTCCTGCTTGTATCCTGTGCCGCGCCGCTGCCGCAGCGCAGCACACCGGTGCAGACCGGCGCGCACCGTCTCTCGGCGACTTCCGCGCTCGACGCGGCGGTGTATCGCTTCGCCCCGGGCGATACGGTGAAGATCGATGTCTACGGCGAGCCGGACCTGTCGGTCAAGCCGCTGATCGAGCCGAACGGAAAATTCAACTACCCGTTTCTCGGCGAGGTGACCGCCGCAGGCCGCACGGCGCAGCAGCTGGCGGCGGTGATCGCCGCCGGCCTGCGCAACGGCTACATGGTCAATCCGGACGTGCGGGTCAACGTGGCCGAATACCGGCCGGTCTACATTTCCGGGCAGGTGCGCCGCCCGGGCTCCTATCCCTATACCATCGGGCTGAAGGTCCAGGAAGCGGTGACGCTGGCGGGCGGACTGACCGATTTCGCATCGACCAGCCGGGTGTATGCGCAGCGCGAAAACACGCCCGAGTCGCAGCGCATCAGCGTCACCATGGACTCGCAGCTGCTCCCCGGCGACACCCTGATCATCGGCGAGCGGACGTTTTGAAGTCCGTCGCCCATTTATTCAAATACCCTTTTTGCTCATGGCCACCGAGATAAGCGTTCTACCCGAGGACGACCGCGAGCTGATCGATTTTCCCGATCTGATCCGCACCCTCGGCCGTTACAAGTGGAGCGTGCTGGCCTTCGCGGTGCTGGCGCTGATCGGGGCGGCGGTGTACTGCATTGCCTCGCGGCCGCAGTACCGCGCCACGCTGACCCTGCTGATCGAGGCCAAGAGCAACCATCTGGAGCCGACGCAAAAGGAGATCTACGATCCGGGCGCCGGCACTTTCGAGTATTACGCCTCGCAGGACGAGATCCTCAAGTCGCGCAGCGTCGCCGAGCATGTGCTGGACAAGCTCAAGCTCATGGATGACCCGGATTTCGAGAAGGACATGGCGCCGGCGCCATATAGTCCGCTCACCTGGTTGAGTTCCCTGATGAAGTCCTTTGGCGGCTCCAAGCCGGCCGAGAACGAGGCACAGATCAAGCGCGCCAACTATGTGGACGCACTGCAGAGCCGCCTGACCGTCGACCCGGTCATCGGCACCCAGCTGGTCAAGGTGGAATACGATTCCTTTTCCCCGGACCTCGCCGCCAGGATCGCCAACGAGGTGGCGGAGCAGTACATCGACAGCGCGCTGCAGGCGCGCCTGAACATCACCCGCAAGGCGGTGGACTGGCTGTCGGGAAAGATCGGCGACATCCGCGGCCAACTGGAAGAGTCGGAGAAGAGCCTGCAATCGTTTCGCGACAGCCAGAACCTGGTCCAGGTCGGCGGCGACCGCAACCTGATGCAGGAGCAGCTGGTCGACAACTCCAAGGAACTGCGCGACGCGCAGCTCAAGGTCACCGCGCTCGCCAACTCCTACGCCAGGATCGAAGCGGCGGGCGACGATCCCTCGCGGCTCGAAAACGTCAGTTCCCTGCTGCTCGACCCGGTGGTGCAGAAGGCCAGCGCCAGTTATCTGGACGCGCAGGAGTCCTACCGCCAGCAAGAGCAGCGCTATGGACCGAAGCACCCGGCCATGGAGCAGGCCCGCGGCCGCCTCGAAGCCGCCAGGGGTTCCTATTACCAGTCGCTGCGGGTCGCCGCGCAGGGCATCAAGGCGCAATACGAGATCGCCAAGCAGAACGCCGCCGCACTGTCCGCGCAGGTCGCTTCCAACCAGGAGCATATGCGGGCCTTCGACGACAAGTCCTACCAGGCCAGCGTGCTGCAGCGTAATGTCGACAGCAATCGCCAGCTGTTCGACACCTTCCTGCGTCAGTTCAAGGAGGCCGATCTGGGCGAAAGCTTCGCCGAGGTCAATGCGCGCGTCATCGATCCGGCGATCGCGCCGCTGAAGCCGTTCAAGCCCAGGACGCTCAAGATGATGGCAATTGCCGGCGCTTGCGGACTGCTGTTCGGCGTGGTCCTGGCCGCGCTGCGCCACCTGCTCAACGAGGAGATCCGCTCCGCCGAGGACCTCGAAGTCATCACCCGGGTTCCGGTGCTCGGCATCCTGCCGCTCATCGCCAAGCTTCCCCGCAACGGATCGGCGGCGCGCGCTGCAGTGGAAAGCCCGCGCTCGCCGTTCGCCGAAGCACTGCGTTCCGTGCAGACCGCCCTGATGGTGTCGGAATGGAGCAAGCAGGAACGGCATCTGATGGTCACCTCCTCGCTGCCGTTCGAGGGCAAGAGCACGGTTGCGGCCTGCCTGGCGGCGGGCCTGGGCACCAACTCCAGGGTGCTGCTGGTGGAAGCGGATCTGCGCCGGCCCTCGCTGGCGCGCTACCTGGGCATCAAGGCCGGATCGCCCGGTCTGTCTCATCTGCTGAGCGGCACGGCGCAGCTGGAGGATTGCATCCACGCGGTACCGGATATGCCCTTCAGCCTGCTGCCCGCCGGCAAGACCCTGCCCAACCCGGCCGAGGCCATCGCCTCTCCGGCGTTCCACGAACTGATCGAGCGCCTGGGGCAGGACTACCAGCGCATCATTTTCGATACGCCGCCGGCCCAGGTGGGCGCCGATGCGCTGATCCTGTGCAAGTACGTCCCGGGCGTGGTCTTCGTGGTCAAACCCGACAAGACCACCCGCCGCGCGGTCAAGCATTCCATCGGGCGCTTGCGCCTGGTGCACGGCAACCTGGTCGGATGCATCATCAACCAGGTGGATCCGCGCCGCCACCATACCTACTACGAAGCCTATTACTACAATTACGAGTAGCCGGGGCTGCGGTGCGTTCCGGCCTTGGTAATGCGTTCATGAGCCTTGCCCGCGGCAAATTGAAGCGCCTGAGTTTCCAGCGCATTCGCGCCGCGTTGCGGCGCCGCCTGGGTGTGCTCAGCCCGGCGGAACGGGCGCGCTGGCTGGGCGTGGACAACACCGGGCAAGCCGTTGCCGCGTTGACCGAGTGGGCGCGGCAGGCCTTGCAGGACCGGGCAGCGGCGGACCAGGCCTGGGTGTTGAGCCTGGGTCCGGGGGATGCCTACCACCTGGCCCTGAACCGCGCGCTGCAGCGCGGCGGGATCGCCCACCGCAGCGCGGAGCCCGGCGCCGTGGCGGGCTGGGATCAGGCGCATTGCCGGGGCGCAGTGCAGATCCTGTGTGCGTTCACCGGGGCCGCGCAACTGACGGCAGCGGCGCGCATGCTGGCCGGCCACGCCTGGCTCCATGCAACGCCTTTGGAATACTGCGCCGGCCTGGAAGCCGAACGCCGCCTGTTCGAGCGGCGCGACGAGTACCGGGATACTTTTTTCGTTTCGCCGATATTGCTCGACCGGCCCGGACCATACGCAATCTACGAGGAGTCGCTGCAGCACTTCGAGCAGAAGTGCGGTTTGCGCGATTATCTGGACCTGTACCAGTTGCTGCGCCAGGTGATCGACAACGGCGTGCCGGGCGATATCGCCGAGTTCGGCTCCTACCGGGGCCACAGCGGCTACCTCATTGCCCGCACCTTGCAGGCGCTTGGAGCGCAGCGGCGGCTGTTGATGTTCGATACCTTCGACAGCTTTCCGGCGGAGTCGCTGGGCCTGGATCATTTCTGGAACCGCAGTCACGACGTGCGCTTCGACGAGGTGCGCGCCAAGCTGGCGCCATTCGACAACGTCACGCTGGTGCGCGGGGATTTCACCCGGACCCTGGCGGACAGCGGCCTGCGCCAGCTGGCCCTGGCTTATATCGACTGCGACTCCTATCGCGCCACCCGTTTCCTGTTCGACGCCTTGCTCAAGGGCGGCAGCGAGGTGACGCTCAGTACCGGCGGCGTGGTGGTGTGCGAGGATTACGGCCATCCGGCCCTGCTCGGCAACCGCGCCGCGGTGCACGAGAGCCTGGAGGGGCTGCGCGGCGGTTTCCGGTTTTTCTCCCAGTTTTCCGGGCTCTATGTTTTCATCAGGATGCCCGCCGAGCCGGACCTGGAAAGGCTATTGAATGACACGCGCTGCTGACATCGTCGTCACCACCATTTTCGAGCCGGCCTGGTTGCAGGGCTACCTGGACGACCTGCGCGCCCATGGCCGCGAGCGGGACGTGGTGCTGCGCATCATCTGCGACCGCAAGACCCCGCCCAGCGTCTACGAGGCCGCCGCCGCCGCCGCGCGCCAGGGCTTTCTGATCGATTGTCCCAGCCTGGAGGAGCAGGACGCCTATCTGCGCCAGCTGGGGCTGCCGGAGGACTTCATTCCCTGGAACAGCGACAACCGTCGCAACATCGGTTTTCTGCGCGCCTGGGAGAGCGGCACGCCGCTGCTGATCTCGATCGACGACGACAACTATTGCCTGGCCGGCAGCGATTTTGTGGGCAGCCACCAGTCGGCGGGGCGTCTGTGCGGCGAGCTTGGCGTCCACCAGGTGGCGCAGGGTGAGTGGTTCAACATCTGCTCGCTGCTCGATTTCGGCGCGGTGGGAGACATCCATCCGCGCGGATTTCCGTTCGCCGCGAGAACCGCGGTGCCGGCTCCGATGCTGCCGCGCGTCCCCGCGGCAATGGCCGCCAGCCGTGTGGCGATCAATGCCGGGCTGTGGCTGAAGGACCCGGACGTGGACGCCATCACCCGCCTGGCGCAACGCCCGCAGGGCCGGGCGGCGGCGGACGTTCCGGTACTGCTGGGGGCCTCCGCCTGGTCCCCGATCAATACGCAGAATACGGCGCTGGTCCGGCAGGCGCTGCCGGCGTACTGGTACGTGCGCATGGGGTTCCCGCTACAGGGCATGCGCATCGACCGCTTCGGCGACATCCTGTCCGGCTATTTCGTGCAGAAATGCGCCAAGCACCTGGGCGATGCGGTACGCATCGGTTCGCCGGTGGCCGAGCACTGGCGCACGCCGCACAACCTGCTCAAGGATCTGTATCACGAGCTGGCCGGCATGGTGGTGATCGAAGAGCTGCTGCCCTGGCTGCAGCAGCTGCAGCTGTCGGGCGGCAGCTATGGGGAAGCCTATGCGTCCCTGGCCGAGGCCCTGGACCAGCAGGCGCCGCGCTTCCGCGGTTTCGTCTGGGACGAGGGCGGCCGCGAATTCCTGGTCGAGACGGCGGCGTGCATGCGCACCTGGTTGAGTGCCCTGCGCCGCCTGGGAACCGATTGAGACATGAATCCCTCCAGGGACGGCCGGGAACACGCATCCGAACCGATGTCGCTGGGGCGCCTGAAGGCGCTGTCGGTGCGGGGCGGCCTGCTCACGGTGTCGGCGATGGGCATCAACCAGTTCCTGCGCCTGGGTGTGGTGGCGGTGATGTCGCGCCTGCTGACGCCGGTGGATTTCGGCGTCATCGCCATGACCATGGGCGTGCTGTCGGTCGGCATGGTGTTCCGCGACCTGGGCCTGGCCAGCGCCACCGTGCAGCGCGAAAACCTCACCGACAGCCACGTCAACTCCCTGTTCTGGGTCAATGTCGGGGCGGGGGCGCTGGCCACCATCGCCGCCTGCCTCGGTGCGCCCCTGGTCGCGGCGTTTTACGGCGACCAGCGGCTGACCGCGGTGACCCGCGTACTGTCCCTTACCTTCGTGCTGGGCGCGCTGGCGGCCCAGCACAATGCCCTGCTGGTGCGCCAGCTCAAGTTCGCGCTGACCTCCAAGCTGCAGGTGATTTCAGCCTTGTCCAGCGGCATCCTGGCGGTGCTGGCGGCGCACGCCGGCGCGGGCTATTGGGCGCTGGTGGTGCAGGTGGTCGCCGCCGATGCCATTTCGGTCCTGCTGGTCTGGCATCAGTCGCAGTGGCGGCCGGGGCGGCCCCGCTTCGACCCCGAAATCTGGCCGATGCTGTCCTACGGCGGCTACTTGGTGCAATTCGGCCTGATGGCCTATGTCGGTACCTATGGCAGCGTGCTGTTGATGGGCCGCTTCCTTGGCGCCGGGCCGCTGGGGCAATACAGCCGCGCCGACATGCTGACGCGAACCCTGCTCGGCTACATCAGCCAGCCGCTGGGCAGCATCGCCGCCCCGGCCTTGTCCCGCTTGCAGAGCGAACCGGAGACCTATGCGCGCTATTACCTGCGCGGCATCGAGGTGATGGCCTTGCTGTCCATGCCGTTCGGCGCCGGCTGCTTCATCATGGGGCCTGACCTGGTGCTGGCCATGCTCGGCAAACAATGGACCCAGACCGGTTTTCTGGTGAGCCTGTTTGCTCCGGGAATGTGCGTCCAGCCGATCATGTCCTCCACCGGTTGGCTCTACATGTCCAGCGGCCGCACGCGCCAGATGCTGCGCTGGGGCGTATACGGCTGGAGCTTCCTGCTGGTGGCGACCGTGGGTGGTCTCTACCTGGGCGGGCGCACCTGGGGCGTGGGCCTGGTGGCGATGGCTTACTCGGGAGCCTTGCTGCTGCTCACCTGGCCCTGCCTGAGCTATGCCTTCCGCGGTACGCAGCTGCGCGTCGGCATGGTGGTCAAAGTGTGTGTGACGCCATTGCTGGCGGCGGTGGCCGCGGCCCTGGTCGCCTCGATCGCGCACCTGGCCCTGGAAAGCTACAGCGTCTGGATACGTCTGCCCTGCGAGGCGGCGTTCATGGCCGCGGTCTACCTGGCGCTGGTGCTGGCCAGCCTGGGCTCGCGCCGCACCATCGCGGATATCCTCATGCACCTGCGGCCGGGTATGCCTCCATGAGTGCGGCCTCCCGCTTGAAGTTGCGCATCGCCGATGCCCTGGACCGGATCGGCTACGGCGTAACCCGCCTGGTGCCGCGCTACTCCGGCGCCTGGCGCCTGCTGCGGCGGGTGCGGGCGCTGTTGCCGCAGCGCATGCCGGACTACCCGTCGGCCAGGTTCCTGCAGGTGTTCGCCGATTGCTTTCCGCGCTGCAGCTTCCTGCAGATCGGCGCCAACGACGGGCAGCAGCGCGATCCGCTGCGCCTGCTGGTCGAGAACCGCCGCTGGCATGGGGTGATGGTGGAACCGGTGCCGTTCGTGTTCGAGCGCCTGCGCGCCCGCTACCGCGGTCATCCGCGCGTCCGGCTCGAGAATTCGGCCATTGCCGACCGCGAGGGTCAGTTGCCGTTCTATCATCTGGCCCAGGCCGCGCCCGGCGAACAATTGCCGGTCTGGTATGACGCCCTGGGCTCGTTCCGGCGCGAGGTGATCCTCAAGCACCGCGACAAGATCCCGGGGCTGGAGCAGCGCATCGTGCAGACCGACGTGCCCTGCCTGACCTTCGACGGCCTTTGCGCCAGGCACGGCATCGAGCGGGTGGACCTGATCCAGATCGATACCGAAGGCTACGACTATGAGATCATCAAGCGCATCGACTGGGGGCGCTGGCGGCCGGCGCTGGTGATCTACGAACATCATCACCTGAGCACCGCCGACCGCGCGCAATGCCGCACCGAATTCGCCCAGCGGGGGTATGCAACCGTGGAGGAGAGCCTGGATACCTTTGCCCTGGACCTGAGCCGCGGCGATGCCGGCGGCGGTCTGCTGGGCCGCGCCTGGACGCGCCTGGTGGATGAGGCTGCGGCCTTGCAGCAGGCCAGCGCATGAGTGCCTTGCGCAAGCTGCCGCGCCGCGCGCTGCGCGCCTTCCTGCGCCGTCACGGCTACCGGGTCGAGCGCCTGGACGACGAGGAATGGCGCTACCTGGAAACCTGGGAGGATCCGAGCGAGCCGCTGCCGGCCGATGCGGCCGAACGCCTGCGGCCGGACCATCCGCGCCTGCGCCAGATCGAAAGCCTCTATGCCGGCCTGGATCTGCCGGTGCTGCGGCACACGCGCTGGAGCAGCAAGTGGTTCGACTTCAGCACGGTGCTGCCGTATTTCCGCGGCGATACGCCCTACGTCTGGCACTACCGCGAGCGGCGCCTGACCACCCAGCTCAAGTACTTCATCTATCTCAACGACATTCGCGCGCGTGACCGCCACGGCCTGCTGCAGCGCCTGCGCGAGGACGGCGCCTTCGGCTGCTGGAGCTTCGACTTCCCCGGATATGGCCGCTACAGCCGGGACCTGCTCGACTCGGCCAACGAGATCGACTTTCTCGACCGCCATGTGGGGCTGTTGGAGCGGCCCGGCATCCGCGTGCTGGACATCGGCGCCGGCTACGGACGGCTGGCGCACCGTTTCTGCGAGAGCGGCGTGCGGCCGGCGGATTACGCCTGCTGCGATGCCGTGCCGATTTCCAGCTTCCTCAGCGAATACTACCTGGGCTTTCGCGGCATCTGCCCGCCGGCGCGCACGGTGCTGCTCGACCAGGTCGGGGCGCTGCAGCCGGGGCAGTTCGACCTGGCGATCAATGTCCACAGCTTTTCCGAGTGCGCCTCCGGCGCCATCGCCTGGTGGCTGGAGCAGCTGCGGCGACTGCGCGTGCCGCAGCTGTTCCTGATACCCAATGAGGGCCTGCAGCTGCTGTCCACCGAGATGGACGGCAGCCGCGGCGATTTCTCCGCTTTGCTGGCGGCGGCGGGCTATCGCCTCAAGACCTCGTCGCCGGTGATCGCCGATGCGGCAGCGCGGGAGCTGGTCGGCGTGCACGATCACATGATGCTGTTCCAACTGCAGGGCTAAGAGCCGATCCGTGCTCAAGATGGAAGTTGCCTGCGCCGCCGATGCGGCGTATGTGCCCTACTGCGCCGCCATGCTGCATTCGCTGCTGGCGCTGCATCCGGACGCGGCCATCACCGTGAATTTCCTGCATCCGCCGGGATTGCCGGAGGACGCACTGGCCAGGCTGCGCCGGCTGGTGGAGGGCCAGCCCGGCGCGGCGCTGCGCAGCCAAGCCATTGCCGGGGAGCGGCTGGCCGGCCTGCCGGTCTCGGACTACTTCGGTCCGGCTATGTGGTACCGCCTGTTTCTGCCGGAGCTGCTGCCCGGGCAGGAGCGGGTGCTGTACCTGGACGTGGATACCCTGGTGGTCGACCGCCTCGACGCGCTGTGGCTGATGCCGCTGCAGGGCCGCTGCGTGGCGGCGGTGGACAATGTGGTGGAGCCGGGTTTGCAGCCGAGGATCACCGCCCTGGATCTGCCGCAGGGATGCGGCTATTTCAACAGCGGCGTGCTGCTCATCGACCTGGAGCGGATGCGCCTGGGCCTGGGCGAGCGCGTGCGGCAGATCGCCTGCGCCCGCGGCGCCGGCGTGCTGTGGCCGGACCAGGACGCGCTCAACCTGGCCCTCGCCGCCGAGCGGCTGTCCCTGCATCCGCGCTGGAACTGCCAGAACTCCCTGTATTTCTGGCGCGGGCTGGCCGAGCGGCAGTTCGGCCGGGAGCCGGTGGCGGAAGCCCTGGCGCGGCCGGCCATCTGGCATTTCGAGGGGCCGGGCTTGGCCAAGCCCTGGCACTATCTCAACAAGCACCCGGCGCGGCGCCGCTGGTGGCGGCACATGCGGCACAGCGGGTTTCCGCTGCCGCCGGTGCTGGGGCGGGACGCATTCAGTATCTGGCTCAAGCCGCTGCCGCCGGCCTGGATTGCCTGGGCTTTGCGCTTGCAGGCCCGCTTGCGCCGGCTCAGGGCTTGACCGCGATGCGCGCCGTGTAGTCGATGCGGTTGAGCAGTACCGGCCGTGCCTGGCCGCTGCCGAAGTATTCGTCCACCGCCCGCCGGCAGCCTTGCCAATGGCCGTAGTCATCGACGATCAGCACGCCGCCGCCGGCGATGCGCGGGTAGAGATGCTGCATTTCGTGGCGGGTCGATTCGTACCAGTCCGTGTCCAGGCGCAGCAGCGCCAGGCTCTCCGGCGCCTGGGCCGGAATGGTCTGCTCCACCGGACCCTTCACCAGATGGATGCGGGAGGCCGGGTAGCCGCTGGCCAGCAGCGTGCGGCGCACCGCATCGAGGTTGAACAACTCCGGCTTGAAGAAGAAATCCCAGGGCCTGCGCGATTCGCTGTCCGCCCGCTTCCAGGTGTCCAGGGCCGGCTCGTCGTAATCCGACAGGTCGTGCTCGCCGGGCTGGGTCATGCCCTCGAAGGTGTCGTACAGGAAAATGTCGCGATCCCCGACGCCGTGCTGCTGCAGGCGCAGGATCATCGCCAGCACCGAGCCGCCCAGCCATACGCCGCACTCGGCGAAGGCGCCTTCCACCCCGGCGCGCACCACATAATCGACCCCTTCCAGCAGGGCGCGGATGCGCAGCTCGTTGGTCATGGTGTAGGGGCGCACCTGCCGGATGATCGCCTGGTCGGCCGGCGAGGGCGGGTCCCTGGACGGTCCGCCGGGGGCGCTGGCTGCGCTGCTGGAAAACAGCCGCTGCTTCACGTTGTTGAGCCACTGGCGCGGCTGCGGCCTGGGGATTTTCATGTCTTCTCGGTTGGCGTAGGCGATACGGGCGCCGGGCGCAGGCTTTGCGGATTGTTGCAGCGCCCGCTCCTCATCGTCCATAGGCGGCCTTTATGCGGCTTTTGCCCCGGTCTATGCGGTCTGCCCATATGCTAGGATCGGATCATGCCACGGCTTGGCTGCAGGGCACCAAAAACAGCGGTTCGCCACGGCGCCCGCGACAAGCGAAGCCCCCTACCGGAGGGACCATCATCTGAGTTTCGCTGCGCTTCGCGGCCGCGCCGCGCGGGTGTTCACTGCACGGCCTGCCATTGTCTGGGCTGCCATCAGCCTGTCGCTGGCGGGGCTGGCCTTGGTCCAGGCCGGCGCCGCGGGGGCCGCCGCTCCCGGTCCGTCCTCCAATGTCAGCCTGCGCGCGGCGGCGGCGCCGCTGGGCCTGGGCATCGGCAGCGCGGTGTATGCGGGGGCGGGGGACTATCGCGCCACGGCCTTGCGTGAATTCTCCATGGTGACCCCCGAAAACTCGATGAAATGGGCGGTGCTGCATCCGCAGCCTGCGGTGTTCGACTTCCATGCGGCCGACCAGGTGGTGCGCATGGCGATGGACGGCGGCATGAGGGTGCGCGGCCATACCCTGGTATGGCATGGATCGTTGCCGGACTGGCTCAGCCAGGGAGACTTCCCGCGCGAGGAGTGGATCCGCATCCTGCGGCAGCACATCGCCACGGTCATGGGCTATTACCGGGCACATTACCCGGGCGTGGTGGTGCAGTGGGACGTGGTCAACGAGGCGGTGGCGGACTGTCCGGGACCCAGGCCTTGCGGCCTGCGCGACACCCTCTGGCTGCGCAAGATCGGGCCGGAATACATTGCGATGGCGTTTCGTTTTGCGCGCGAAGCCGATCCTTCCGCAAAGCTTTACTACAACGACTACGGCACCGAAAGCGGCTACCCCTCGGCCATCGCCAAGCGCGACGGCATGCTGCTGCTGCTGGCCGGCCTGCTGGCGCAGGGCGTGCCGATCGACGGCGTCGGCCTGCAATTCCACATCGGCCTGGGCGCGCCGGCCAGCGACTACCTGGCCGACCTGTTCCAGCGCATCGCGGCGCTCAAGCTCGATGTCGCCGTGACCGAACTGGACGTCGCCCTGGGTGCCGCCCCGGGCGCGCAGCCCGGGCAGTTGCAGCAGCAGGCCGCGGTCTACCGCGATGTGCTCGAGGCCTGCCTCGGCCAGCCGCGCTGCCGCACCTTCATGGTCTGGGGCTTCACCGATGCGGCGAGCTGGCGCGCCGCCGAGGCGCCCTGCATTTTCGACAGCCAGCTGCAGCCCAAGCCGGCCTATGTGGCCTTGCGCGATGAGCTGCTGCAGCGCCGTCGGCCCGGCCCGGCGAGGGCGCGATGAAACCGTCGGGTACTGCCGCGCCCCTGATCAGCATCATCGTGCCCAGTTTCAACCAGGGCCGGTACCTGCGCGCCACGCTCGATTCCATCCTGTCCCAGGACTATCGGCCGCTGCAGGTCCTGGTCATGGACGGCGCATCGCGCGACGATAGCGTGGAGATCCTGCGCGGCTATGCCGCGCGCTATCCCGAATTGGTCTGGGTGTCGGAGCCGGACGGCGGTCCGGCCGACGCGGTGAACAAGGGCCTGGCCCGCGCCGAAGGTGCCATCGCCGGCATCCAGAGTTCCGACGATGTCTATCTGCCCGGCGCCATTGCCGCGGCGGTGGCGGCGATGCAGGCCAGCCCCGAGGCGGGCATTGTGTATGGCGATGCCTATCTGATCGACGAGAACGGCGCGCAGATCAGCGCGCCGACGCGCTGGCCGGCCTGGAGCCTGGAGCGTTTCCTGAGCATGAGGACTTTTGTCTTGCAGAGCAGTGCTTTTTTCCGCACGTCGCTGGCGCGCGAACTGGGCGGCTGGGACGGCCGCTATTTTGCCTGCGACGTGGAGCTGTGGCTGCGCATGATGTTCCGCGCCCCGGCCCTGAAGGTGGACGCGGTCTGGTCGGCATTCCGCCGCCACCCGGACCAGCGCGACAAGCAGACCCGCAAGATCTTCGAGAGCTGGTGGCGCGTCATCGACGAATCCGCCGATCTGCGGGCCGCGCCGGCGCGGCTGCGCCGTGCCGCCCGCGCCGGGCGGCGCCTGATCGCGCAGCACTACAATCCGGGGTCGCCGTGGTTTCGCGCGGCACAGCTGTGGCTGGCGATCCTGGGCTATCCGCCGGCCGCGCTTGGCCTGCAGCATCCCGCCATGCTGCTGCCGGGCCTGGGCCGCGCCAGCGCGCGCTTGCGCGGCTGGCTGCGCCCCGGCGCCGCCGCGAGGGCGCCATGAGCGCCAACGAAGCGGTGCAGGGCGGGGCGGGCAAGCGCTTCAAGGCGCTGCTGCGCGGCATCCTGGAACGCGGGGGCTACCGCATCGAGCGCATCTCGCAGGAGGAAATCCACGCCAGGCGCGGCGGCTACGACAGCTCGGTGCCCTTGCCGGACAGCGCGCCAGCCGAGCTGCGCCTGGACAGCCCGCGCCTGCTCGAACTGCAGCGCCGCTACCGCGCCTTCGACTCGCCGGTGTGCCGGCACACCCTGTGGCAGGGCGAGCTTGCGGACGACGCGCTGGAGCTGCCGTACTTCCGCGGCGACAACGCCTACGTCTGGCAGTACCGCAACGTGCGCGAACAGGCGCGCATGAAGTATTTCCTCTACGCGCAATACCTGCGCGGGCTGGATGGCCGCGGCTTGCTGGAGCGGCTGGGGGAGGATGGCCAATTCGGCTGTTTCACCTTCCGCTTCGAGGGTTTGCCGCTGCTGAGCCGGGACCTGCTCGACTCGGTCAACGAACTGTGCTTCCTCGAGCGGCACTGGGACCTGTTCGGGCGCGCCAGCCCGCGCATCCTCGACGTCGGCGCCGGCTACGGCCGCCTGGCGCACCGCATGCTGGAGGCCCACGGCGGGGTGGAGCGCTACTGGTGCATCGACGCCGTGCCGCGCTCCACTTTCCTGTGCGAATACTACCTGGGCCACCGCAACTGCCTGGGCCGCGCGACCGTGGTGCCGCTGGACGACATGGAGCAGGCCATACCGCGCGGCGCGGTCGACCTGGCCGTCAACATCCACAGCTTCAGCGAGATGAGTTACGCGGCGATCGCCGCCTGGCTGGAATGGCTGGTACGGCTGGACGTGCGCTGGCTGCTGGTGCTGCCCAACGAGCCGGAGAAGATCTACAGCTACGAGGCCGACGGCACGCGCCGCGATTGCAGCGCCTTGTTTGCCGAGGCCGGCTTTCGCCTGCGGGTGCACGAGTACACCATCCTCGATCCCAATGTGCGCGACCTGATCGGCGTGCTCGACCAGTTCTTCCTGTTCAGCCGCGAGGCGGGCGGCGGCTAGTGTCCCCGTCCATGTCCATGAACAAATCGGGCGGGGACTGATGGACATTGCCTGCTCGGCGGACGCCGGCTTCCTGCCGCATGTCTCGGCGATGCTGCATTCGCTGCTGACGCATGCCGGCCGGCCGGTCCGCATCCACCTCATGCACGGCGCGGAGCTGCCGCGGGACGGCTGTGCCAAGGTGGGGGCGGTGGCGGCGCGGTTCGGCGCCGGGCTGCGCTTCCTGCCGGTACCGGAGGCACTGCTGGAGGGCTTTCCGCGCGAGCAGTTCCATGTCGCGGCCTGGTACAAGATCCTGCTGCCGCTGCTGCTGCCGGAATTGCCGCGGGCACTGTACCTGGACGCCGACATGATTGTCGCCGACGACCTGGCGCCGTTGTGGAATACCGATCTGCAGGGCCAGGCGTTCGGCGCGGTGACCAATCCCCTTTACCCCTTCATGCGGCCCTGGCCGCGCCTGGACCTGGGGCTGGACGAGCCGCGCGATTACCTCAATTCCGGCGTGCTGCTGCTCGATCTGCAGCGCATGCGCGACGAGGACAGCGTCGGCGCGCTGCGCCGCTATGCCGCGGCGCATGCGCACAATTCCTGCCCGGAGCAGGATGCGCTGTCGGCCGTCCTGCGCCAGCGCCGCCTGCACCTGCATCCGCGCTGGAATGTGCAGAACACCCTGTTCGAGCTGCCGCCGCATCAATTGCCGTTCAGCGAGGCGCAGGTCGGCGAGGCGCTGCGGCAGCCGGCGATCATTCATTTCATCGGCCCGTTCAAGCCCTGGCACTACCTGTGCAGGCATCCGCGCCGCGCCTTGTACTTCGAGCATTTGCGCGGCACGCCCTGGCCGGTGCTGCCCTTGCAGGAGCGCACCTGGTTCAACCGCCTGTTGCGGCCCTTGCCGCTGGCGGCGCAACACCGGGTGCTGCAATTCCGGCAGGACTGGCGGCGCTGGCGCACGGCGCGCAGCGGGCCATCGGCGGCCGCGCCGCACGGTGCCGGCGGAT
>CAJCJI010000015.1 GCA_903970595.1 Verrucomicrobiota bacterium | reverse complement strand
ACCAGGCTCCGGCCGCCGCGCGCCCGCAGCCGCACTATCAAGCCCCGGCCGCGCCGCGTCCGCAGCCGCATTACCAGGCGCCCCCGGTGCAGCACGTCCAGCAGCCGCGTCCGCAACCGCCGGCCCCGCATTACCAGGCCCCTCCGGCGCAGCACCCAGCGGCCCCGCAGCAGCACGCGCAGCCGCAGCAGCAACACCGCCCCGGCCAGCATTGAGTCGGAGGTCCCCGCCCGGTCCGTTGGCACACGGCGGGCGGGGGATTTCAGAGCAGGCCGGTCCGGCGCGACCGGCCGCCATCCGCTTGGCGGCGCTACGGAAACTTTGAACAACTCTGAGGTCGTCATTCCGGCGAAAGCCGGAATCCAGGGAATTCCACGCAGCGCTATGGGCCCTGGACCCCGGCTTTCGCCGGGGTGACGATGTAATTAGAGCTTCTGCAAGCGGGAGAGGGAAAAAAATACTCTAAACGACCCGTGATGGCGCAAGCAGGATTACCGCCCGCCATAAACCCCTTATGCGATGATTGCCGCCTGGCATCCTGGATGCCGCGGGGGAATCGGGTGGCCGCCACAAATTCGTCTTTGCCAAGTCCGGCGCAGTGCTGGCAGTGCGGCGCGCCGGCGCAGGCGGATTGCGCGTACCGGATCGCCCTGGTCGCACCCTCCCGCCGCCATCTCGATGCCTTGGGCTTCCCGGCCATCCGCCGCTGGACACAGGACAGCGTGCGGGTCCCGGTCCCGCGCTGCGCCGCCTGCCGCAACCGTACGCGCGCCGGCATCGCAGTGGTCTTCGGCCTCACCGGCCTTGCCGCCGCCGCCGGCACCTTCCTGCAGACCGGGTTCTGGCCCCATGCCGAGGCGCCGTCCTGGCTGCACTATGAGCATGAAGGCTACGGCAACGCCGGCACCGGCATCGGCCTGGTCCTGGGATTTGTCCTGGCCTTGGGCGGCCTGTCCTGGCCTTGGGCGGCCTGTCCTGGCGCAACCGGCGCCTCGGCATCCGCTCGGTGATGAAATACCCGCCGGTGCTGGAGCTGCGGCAAGCCGGCTGGCAGTTCCCGAGCAACTGAAGCGGCGTTCCGCGGCGAGCCCGCAACTGGCGGCGGCCCGGCCGATTTTGCTTAAATTACGTCCGCACGTCTCAACGCAAACGAGGTGGTCCGCATGCCTTACGAAGGCAGCTGCTTGTGCGGTTCGGTCACGTACCAGTGCGCTTCCGAGCCGGTGTTCCAGTTCAACTGCCACTGCCGCGACTGCCAGAAATCCACCGGCGCGGCCTACGTGCCGATCATGTTTTTCAAGAGCGCCGATCTGCATATCAGCGGCGAGTTGAAGTATTTCGAGAGCACCGGCGGCAGCGGCCGCAAAATCTGGCGGGGCTTTTGTCCGAATTGCGGCGCGCAGATCCTCGGCAAGGTCGAGATCGCGGCGCCCCTGCTGTCGATCCGCGCCGGAACACTGCACGACCCCGCGCAATACCGCCCGAATGCCGACGTCTACGTCTCCCAGGCCGCGCCCTGGGACTGCATGGCAGAACACTTGCCCAAGTTCACTACCATGCCGCCGCCTCCCGGCGGCCGCGCTTAAGCTCAGGCCCCTTATCGCCTTCGCGCCGGGGGCAGGGCGCCGGCCGGCCCCGGCTCATGCAGGCGCCGCACCACGTACAGCGGCCGCTGCTTGGACTCCATGAAGATCCGCCCCACGTACTCGCCCAGCACGCCGATGCTCAGCAGGTTGATGCCGCCGAAGAACATCACCGCCACGATCAGCGAGGCATAGCCCGGTACGTCGATGCCGAACACCACCGTGCGCAGCAGGATATAGCTGCCGTAGAAAAACGAAGCGCCGGCGATGAGCATGCCGATATAGGTCCACAGCCGCAGCGGAAAGGAGCTGAACGAGGTGATGCCCTCGACCGCCAGCCGCAGCAGCCGGCGGAAGCCGAAGCTGCTGGCGCCGGACGCGCGCAGCGGCCGTTCGTGTTCGATCAGGTGCTGGCGGAAACCGACCCAGGCGAACAGGCCCTTGTTGTAGCGCGTGCGTTCCGGCAGGGACAGGAAGGCCTCGATCACCACCCGGTCGAGCAGGCGGAAGTCGCCGGCATTGGGCACGAAGCGCATGTCGGAAACCGCGTTGAGCAGGAAGTAAAAGGCGTGGGAAAACACGCGGCGCAGGAAAGTATCGGTGTTGCGCTCGGCGTGCACCGCCACCACCGTTTCATAGCCCTCGCGCCACTTGTCCAGCATCTGCGGGATCAGCTCCGGCGGATCCTGCAGGTCCGCATCCAGGGTGATGGCGCAGGCGCCGCGGCAATGCCACAGCCCGGCGGTCAGCGCCGCCTCCTTGCCGAAATTGCGCGACAGGTCGATCACGCGCAGCTGTGGCACGGCTTGCTGCCGCTGCAGCAGGCGCGGCAGCGTATCGTCGCCGCTGCCGTCGTTGACCATGACGATCTCGAAGCTGGCGGCGGCCGCCAGGATCGGCAGCAGCCGTTCGAACAGGGCATCCAGGCCGGCGCTCTCGTTGTATACCGGGATCACCAGGCTGAGCTCGGGCGGGGCGGCATCGGCGGCCTCCTGCGGTTGCTGGCTCAGGCCCGGCGTCACGGCTTGCTCCGGGGCGGCGTCCGCGGGGCGGACTTGCTTGCGCTCAACGATCGTGCTCCTTGGACTTTATCGACAGTCATCGCTCGAGGCGGCGGATGCCGCTGCCGGCGTGAGATTGTACGTCCCCCGCTGACTGGGCCGCCGGCAAGCGGCCGGCGCCCCCGGCGCGCTATATTGACACGGCCATCCGGGCCTGCGGGCACGGTCATCGTCGATCCGGAGTCTCATGAGCACTGCGTCGCGCACGGGCGGTTCGTTTCTCGCCAACCTGAATATCCAGGCCAAGCTGGCGCTGGCCTATGGTCTGGTGCTGGCCATGTTCACCTTCACCTGCCTGATGGTGTTCGTCAGCAGCCAGGAGTTGACCGAGTCCCGCGGCTGGGTGCGGCACACCTATACCGTGATCGCCCTGCTGGACCAGCTCAAGGCCGACATGCTGCAGCAGCGCATCGACCTGGCCACGTCCACGCGCGAATCCTCCTACCTGGCGAACTATCAGGCCGCGCACGCCAGCTACGAGCGCGACTTCCAGGACGTCAAGCAGCTGACGGTCGACAACCCCTCGCAGCAGCAGCGGCTGGACCAGGTCGAAGCCACCATCAACGGCTGGTACGCCGCCGTGGCGGAGCCGATCATCGCGCATGCCGGCGGCGCCGCCGCGACCGTGGGGCCGGGGACCGCGGGTTCGTCCGAATACGGCTACGCGCAGCTGGAGAAGGTCAGCGGCTTGCTGCAGGACGCGGTGCAGGAGGAGTTGAGCCTGTTGATGAGCCGCACCACCACCTCGGATCGCGACACCGGCCGCCTCAAGGCCTGGGTGCTGGCGATGCTAGGGCTCGGCCTGTCGATCGGCGCGGCCACGGTGCTGTTCACCCGGCGCCAGGTCACCGAGCCGATCGTGCAGCTGACCCGGCTGATGGATCGCCTCGCCGCCGGCGATACCGCGATGGAAGTGCCCAACACCGGGCAGCGCGACGAAATCGGCGCCCTGGCGCGCGGGCTGGAAAGCTTCCGCAACGTCAAGCGCGCCGCGGACCGCGAGACCTGGGTGCGCCGGCACCTGCTGGAAATCGGCGCTGGCCTGCAGCTGGCGGCAAGCCGCGACGAATTCGCCGAAATCCTGCTGTCCCGCCTGTGCCACCTGCTGCACGCCGGCTACGGCGCTTTTTTCGCCTGGGACGAGGCGCAGCAGAAGCTGTTCCTGCGGGCCGGCTTCGGCTACTCCGGGCACGCCGACCTGCCGGAGAGCTTCGCGCTCGGCCAGGGCCTGGTCGGACAGGCCGCCCGCGAGGCCAAGCCGCTCCTGCTCAGCCCGGTGCCGGAGAGCTATCTGCGCATCGGCTCGGCGCTGGGCGAAGCCGCGCCGCGCTGCCTCATGGTCTACCCGATCCTGGGGCGCGGCATCCTCGCCGTGATCGAGCTGGCCGCGTTCCAGCCGCCGAGCGCCGACCAGGAATACCTGCTCAAGGAGCTGCTGGCCAGTGCCGGTCTGCAGCTGGACGCCATCATCAACGCCGAAAAAACCCGCGTCCTGCTGACGCAGGCGCAGGCGCAGACCGAGGAGCTGCAGGCTTCCGACGAGGAGCTGCGCGCCACCAACGAAGCGCTGCAGGGCAAGAACGCCCAGCTGCAACAACAGCGCGCCCAGCTGCAGCAGTCCGAGGCGGCGCTCACCGCGCAGGCCGAAGAGCTGCGTGCCACCAACGAGGAGCTGGAGGAAACCGGCCGCATTCTCAACGACTCCAATGCGCAGCTGGAGCGCACCCGCCAGGCGCTGGAGCAGAAGGCCACAGAGCTGGCGCGCGCCAGCCAGTACAAGTCCGAGTTCCTGGCCAACATGTCGCACGAGCTGCGCACGCCGCTGAACAGCGTGCTGATCCTGGCCAAGAGCTTGGCCGACAACGAAGAGGGACACCTGAGCGCGGACGAGACCGAATCGGCGCGCGTGATCCAGGAAAGCGGCAGCCACCTGTTGCAGCTGATCAACGACATCCTCGATCTGTCCAAGGTCGAGGCCGGCAAGATGCAGGTGCTGGCCGAGGATGCCCCCGTCGCCGAGATCCTCGCCACCGTGGAGAGCCGCTTCCGGCCGGTGGCCAAGCAGCGCGCCCTGGCCTTGCGGGTGGAGCAGGCGCCGGGGCTGCCGCAGATCCTGCGCACCGACAGCGCCAAGCTGCAGCAGATCCTCACCAACCTGCTGTCGAACGCCTTCAAGTTCACCGAGCATGGCCGGGTCAGCCTGCTTCTGCGCCGGCCGGACCAGGCGCCGCCCGGCGCCCCGGAGCTGCTGCCGGCGCAGGCCGTGCTGTTCGAGGTGTCGGATACCGGCATCGGCATTGCGCCGGAAAAGCTGGTGCGGCTGTTCGCGCCGTTCGAGCAGGCGGATGCCTCCACCTCGCGCAAGTACGGCGGCACCGGGCTGGGTCTGGCCATCAGCCGCCGCATGGCGCGCCTGCTCGGCGGCGATCTGCAGGTGAGCAGCGTCGCCGGCGAAGGCTCGGTATTCCGGCTCTATCTGCCCGAAAGGTTCGCCGGACCCGCCGCGGAACCCGAC
>CAJCJI010000014.1 GCA_903970595.1 Verrucomicrobiota bacterium | reverse complement strand
TGGGCGCGCCGCCGGAGCGCCGCCCATGACGCGCCGGGCACGGGCCCGGGACGCGGCGGCGCCGAACTTCGTGTCGGTGGCCTGGGCGGCGCTGCTGTCGCTGCGCGATGCGCGCCGCTCGGTGCGCGGCAAGCTGGTCGGCGCGGTACTGCTGACCACCATCATCGTGCTGCTGGTTTCCGGCGGCGCGATCCTGCTCCACGATCTTTCGGTGTATCGCTCCACCTGGGCTTCCGACCTGGCCACAGAGGCCAATATCCTGTCCGTATCCACCGCGCCGGCCCTGGCCTTCGACGACCGCAAGGTCGCCGCGCACGACCTGGCGGCGCTGCAGGCGCGGCCCAGGGTGCGGGCCGCGGCGATCTACACGGCGGATGGCCGCCTGTTCGTCTCCTACGTGCAGGCGGATGAGCCGCCGCTTCCGGCCACCGCTCCCGAATTCGCCCGCGAAGTCACGGTCCGCGGCGAACGCGTCGAGATCGCCCAGGGCATTTCCTACAACGGCGAGTTTCTCGGCACGATCTATTTGCGCGCCCGCTACGACCTGGCGGGACGCATCCAGGCCTATGTGGGGATCTTCGCCTTGATCACGGCGCTCAGCCTGGTGCTGGCCCTGGTGCTGTCGGCCTCGCTGCAGCGGGCGATCACGCTGCCGCTGGAGGTGATCGCCGAGGTGGCGCGCCAGATCGTGGAACGGCGCGATTACTCGCTGCGCGTCGCCAGGACCACCGACGACGAGATCGGCATCGTGGTGCAGGCGCTCAACGACATGCTCAACGAGGTGCAGCTGCGCACGCAGGCACTGGAGCAGTCCAACGCGGCCCTGACCGAGGAGGTGGCGGTGCGGCAGGCCGCGGAGGCGGCGCTGGCGCGCGCCAATACGCGCCTGGAAAGCACCATGGCGGCGGCCGAGATCGGCGGCTGGACCTGGGCGCCCGGCACCGGCGAACTGATTGCCGATCGCAACTTCGCCGCGCTCTACGGCCTGCGCGACGAGTCGCTGCTGAGCGCGGATCCCGCGCTGCGCCGGCGCGGCATCCATGCCGAGGACCTGGCCACGGTGGATGCGGCCGAAAGTGCCGCGCTGCGCAGCGGCACGCTCGCCTCGACCGAATTCCGCATCGTGCAGCCGGACGGCTCGGTACGCTGGGTGATCGGGCGCGGCAAGGTGCAATTCGACGCGGACGGCGCGCCGACCCTGCTCGCCGGGCTGCTGATCGACGTGACCGCGCAGAAGCAGGCGGAGCAGGAGCGGCGCGACAGCGAAAAGGTATACCGCGCGATCGGCGAATCGATCGACTACGGCGTATGGCTGTGCGATGCCGAGGGGCGCAACACCTACGCCAGCGAATCCTTCCTGCGCCTGACCGGCATGAGCCAGCAGCAATGTTCGGAGTTCGGCTGGGGCGAGATGCTGCATCCCGACGATGCGCCAGCCACGCTGGCGGCCTGGCGCGAATGCGTGCGCAGCGGCCAGGCCTGGTACCGCGAACACCGTATCCGCGGTATCGACGGGATTTATCACGCCATCCTGGCCCAGGGCGTGCCGGTGCGCCGGGAGGACGGCACGATCTATTGCTGGGCCGGCATCAACCTGGACATCAGCCGCATGAAGCGCACCGAGGAGGCGCTGCGCGAGGCGGACCGGCGCAAGGACGAGTTCCTCGCCACCCTGGCGCACGAACTGCGCAACCCGCTGGCGCCGATCCGCCATGCCACGCAGCTGCTGGGTATGGCCGCCGCCACCGACGCGCAGCGCCAGTGGGGACGCGAGGTGATCGCGCGGCAGGTGCAGCACATGGCCCTGCTGCTGGAAGACCTGCTGGATGTGTCGCGCATCTCGCGCGGACGGCTCGACCTGAAGAAGGAATACGTCGGCCTGGCACGCCTGGTCGACGCGGCGGTGGAAATGGCGCGGCCGCTGATCGATGCCAAGCGGCATACCCTGCAAGTCGAGCTGCCCGCCGAGCCGGTGCAGCTCAACGTCGATCCGCTGCGCATCTCGCAGGCCCTGTGCAATCTGCTGACCAACGCCGCCAAATATACCGATGCGGAGGGCCGCATTGTACTGGCGGCCGAGCTGGGGCAGGAGGGGCTTTCCATCTCGGTCGTCGACAACGGCATTGGCCTGACCGCCAGCGCCATCCCGCGCGTGTTCGAAATGTTTTCGCAGATCGAGAGCGCGCTGGAGCGCAGCCAGGGCGGCCTGGGTATTGGCCTGGCGCTGGCGCGCGGCCTGGTGGGGCTGCACGGCGGATCGGTGGAGGCGTTCAGCGAGGGGCCCGGGCGCGGCAGCACCTTCGTCCTGCGCTTGCCCGCCGCCGTGCTGGTGGCCGCGATGCCGGCGGCAGCAGCCGCCGCGGCCAGAAGCGAGTCTTCCGGTCCTTCCAGTTGCAGCGTGCTGATAGCGGACGACAACCGCGATGCCGCCGATTCGCTGGCCCTGCTGCTCGGCCTGCAGGGTTACGAGGTGCTGCTGGCCTACAACGGCCGCGAGGCGCTGGAACTGGCGCAGGTCCAGCGGCCGCAGGTGCTGATCCTGGACATCGGCATGCCCGAGTCGAGCGGGTATGAAGTGGCGCGCCGCGTGCGCGAGGAAGCCTGGGGACGCGCCGCGCTGCTGGTGGCGCTGACCGGCTGGGGCCAGCAGGAGGATATGGACCGCGCCCATTCCGCCGGATTCGACCGGCACTTCAGCAAGCCGGTGGACCTGGAAGAATTGATGTCCTGCCTGACGGCCTGGCGTGCGCGGCAGGGGCGCGCGGAGGGCGGGGCGGGAGCCACCGAAGATTGACGCTGCCGCTGGCCGCCGATGAACTGATGAGGAGCAGCCCTTCCTTTGGGGCCGAACATCGGTGCCGGGCAGGTGGGATTTTTCCGCCAGAGCAGGTCCCCGTCGCGGCCTGCTTTCACCATGGGTTACATGCGTGACAGGTTTTTGGTGCTGTCACGCATGATTGCAAATGAAAATCGAGAGTTCGCCAAAGTTCGTCTGCGACGAGGAGCGCCGTAGACATCTGCGGAGCTTCCGGGGCGCCCGGCGGCGCCAAAAGATGGCGGATTTGTGCCAAAACGAGACGCTCGAATCCCTTGCAAATCGAATGGCCGCTCCCGGCGCTCCGGTTGAGGAGTGGCTTTTTGAAGTCATCCGGAAACAAGCAACCATCGACCTGTTTCATGTGGTCCGGGAATTATCCCTGAACAAATGGAAACAGGCCTGTCCAGAGACTTGTCAAGGCATGCGGAGACCGGCGCGTTGTGAACGCGTATCTACAAAATAACCATTAAGTGTGTCGTACCCGATCTGTCGGAACCCGTGTTCTTCCAGGTAGCAGGTAACCGGGTGTTCCTCGTCTTACGTTTGGCGAAACCAAAGAAAAGTAATCCGCGATCAGCGCGGAACGCGTATGTATCGCTCGGGCGCAAATAGTCTGGCGTCTCAAGGGGATTCGCTGCGGTCGCAAACCCCTGGGCGAATGATGCAGAGCCTGTCCGCTTGGGTAGCCCAAGTCTGGCCCGCTCCTGCTATGGTTGCCGGCAACCGGCTCACTGCCGCCGCCGCGAAGTGCGGCGGCGGCAGATAATCGCTATTGGGCGGTATTGCCCTTCGGCGGGATGACGTCGCCATTGTCGGGTGAGCCATCCGGATGGCTGTACCAGAACAGGTGGTTGACCTGGTTGGGACAATTGGCGCCGGTGGTGAAGCCGGTCACCACGTTGGCGGCCGAGGTCACGCTGGCGTTGTAGCAGCCGCCCGCCGAATCGTCGAAGCTGTACGTCTGGGTGTTGCTCGTGCCGCTGTTCCCGGTGAAATTCCCGCTCGCGTCAAAGGCCAGCGTGTCGGCGCTGGATACGGAGTTGCTCAGGGTCGCCGAATATTGCGTGGTGCCACTCGGCCCATGCGTTTCGGTTTTTTGCAGCTTTTGACTGATGGTGCTGGCATACGTTGCACTGCCGTCGGCCGCCACGGTCTCCACGAAACTCAAATTGAAGGGGTAGCGCACTTCGTCCTGGTATTCGGAGAGGATGGTGGAGCCGATGCTGCTTTCGCTGGTGGTCGCCGCCGCACTGACCTGGCTGGTCACCTGGCTGTAGACGGAACTGGTGATGTTGAAGGTCTGGGTGTCGGCGAAGGTCACCGTCGCCTGGACCGAACTCAGCACATGACCCTGCGAGGTGTTGGCGTAGCCCCGGATCAGGTAGTGCCGGCTCAGCTGGGTGCTGACGGCGCCGGTGACATTGCCGGAGGAATCCGTGCTCAGGGTGCTGCCGATCGTCGGCGTCGGCGGCATGTTCTGCAGCTCGTTGTAGGTCACCGCCCCCGTGACCTGTGTCGCACCCGGATCAAGAAACAGCAGCAGCGCCGCGGTGGCGGAAAAATAATCGTTCGCCCCCTGCACGCTCATCGCCACGGTGTGCGGCTGGCCATTGCTGAGCAGGCCGGCGAACGGCGTGAGGTCGACCCGGTACGGCATGAAGTTCAGGGTCTGCACGCCGGGCGTGGGCTCCCACAGGAAGGGATCGATGCCGCCGGTGTAGACCCACGGATACACCGGCGCGGCGCCGGCCGGCACGCCGTCGATGCTGACCTCGACCTCGCGGAAATTACCGCCGCCGCACTCATCGGTCTCCGCGGCGTACTGATCGGGCACACAGGTGTACCAGAATTCGTCGTCGTTCTGGCTTTGCGCGAAGACGTCCAGGTAAGCGCGCGTGACATTGGTGGGCAGGGTCAGCGTCGCGGCCAGCTGGTCGGTGGAGCTGTTCAAGCTCACGGTGCTGCCCACCGGATCGCTGCCCAGCGGATAAACCGCGTTGGCCACCTGCGCCGCAGGCGCGACGCGCGTAACGGGATAGAACAACAGGCTGGCACTGCCGGTGATGACACCGTTATAAGTGCTGTTGACCAGATTGCCGCAGATCGCCTGTCCCTGGCCGGGCTGGCTCAGCAGCGCGGAATAATCGGTGAGATCGCGTTCCACCTGCCAGCTCGGGGCGAGCGTGGAACCGGGTTCCTGGGTGGTGCCGAAGAACAGGTTCACGCCGCTCAGCCAGATGTTGGCGGTGCGGTCGTACTGAACCCCCGCAGTGACCGCGAAATTGGCCTGCAGCACCACCTTGGACCAGGGCCCCGGGCAGCCGCTTGGGTCGTAACTGAAGGGACGGGTGCCGAAGTCGTCGAAAGTGTCGCTGGTGAACAGCTGCACCACGCAGGGCGTGCCCGGCGGCGTGGGCACGGACGGGTCGGCCACGGTCACGTTCTGCGATCCCACCGGACTGGCCTGGGCGGACGCCGGAAATGCACCGGCCGCAAGGGTGAAAGTCAGCCCGGCAAGCGCCAGGCTGCGAACCAAGTACGCCGCAACACATCCTTCTTTGGTAGACATGTATGAGCTCCCTGAAGACATTTGATGGGGACCGATCCTGCTTCCCGTTCGGTCTGGACCAAGGGAGATTACTGCATTCTTGATTTCTGGTCATATGGCCACTCAATCGCAGCCGTGGGCGGCCGCCGGCGGGGCAATGACCGCTGGCGCCCATTGAGTTCGTGGCCTTTGCTTTTGACCTTGCTTTGTTCTCCCTGTATCACCTGCAGGCGCTTGATTTCATGGTGTCTCTCTGGTCAATTCACAGGAAATTGACGAACAAACTCCCCGAATAAACCCGCCCCCGATCCCCCCGGATCGCCGCAAAATTCCCCGGCGCCAGCGGCTGGTCGATCACCTGGGTGCAATACAGCTGGTGGGTCAGATTCTGGATGCCGAGGTTCAGCCCCCAGCTGCTGTTCACTTCGTCGGCGAATACCAGGCGCGGATTGATCTGCAGGGTGGCCTTCTGGTACTGGCTGGCATCGTCTTCCGGGTTGAGGTAGAGATTGCCCTGGTAGAGCACGTCCACTGCCACGGCGGTGCTCACCCCGTAGGGCAGGTGCAGGAACGTATACGCCGGGGTCATCGCGGCAGTCCATTGCGGCGCGAAAGGCAGGCGGAAACCGGTGAGTATGCAGTCGGCCGTGTTGTTGGGATTGACCGCGCCGGGACAATTACCATTGCCCTGCTGCACGCCGTTTGGATAGTAGGTGTAGCGCGCGTCGGCATAGCCGAACGAGCTGTACAGCGACAGGCCGCGCACCGGCAGCAGCCACATCAGGTCCGCCTCGAAGCCCTCCGAGCGCGCGTCCGCGGCGTTGACCACGATGACGTCGGTGCCCTGGAAGGTGGACACCTGCAGGTTGCTGAAGTGGGTGTGGTAGATCGACAGGGAGCCGCGGATCGGGCCGTCCAGCAGGCGGTCCTTGACCTTGAAGCCAGCCTCGAAGCTGGCGGCTTTTTCCGGCTGGTACTCGATGCTGTTCGGATTCAGCGGGATGCCGTTGAAGCCGCCGCTCTTGTAGCCTTCGGCCCAGGTGAAGTAGCCCTCCAGGTGCTTGGTGGCCTGGTACTTCAGGCCCAGCTTGGGCGAAAAATCCACCTCGGTGCGCCGCAAGGCGGCGCTGCCGGTGTCGTTGAAATTATCCTGGTCGGCGATTTCGTGGATGATCAGGCTGTTGGAATAGCTGTGCGGTTGGCCGGTACGGTCCTCCTTGGCGTAGCGGATGCCGGCGATGAGGGACCAGGTGTCGGTGAAGTACCATTCGCCCTGGCCGAAGGCGGCGTAGTCCTTGGTGCGCTGCGCCAGGCCCGATATGGCGGACTGGGTGCCGATCAGCGGTTGTTTCAGCAGGTTCTGGTAGGTGCTCAGGATGTTGTCGAGCAAGGTGCCGGTGGCGCCGGCAAGCGGCTCGCACAGCGATACGGAAATATTGTGCTGATCGCAATCGGCCGCGATGATGTATTTGAGCGTGGCGCCGAGGTCTTCGATCAGGAACTGGTCCGAGGTCTTCAGCGTGTAATTGTCGTAGTACAGCCCGGCGACAAAGCTGGCGTCGTGGCCCAGGCCGAACAGGGTGCTGCCCACACCGCTGACGCGCAGTTCCTGGGTGACCTGCCGCTCCGGCTCCGGCTGCGGCAGAGAGTCGTCGATGAAGGGCACCGGGCTGAAGTCCGCGTCCAGGTCGCGCGCGCCGATGGTGTTCTCCGCGATGCTGCCGATGGATGTGATCTTCAGCGACTTCATGCCGCCCGGATGGCCCAGGTCGCCCTCGAAGGTGAGGGAGGCGCCGCGGGCGGCGGCGTTCTCGATGGCGTGCACGTCTTCCGAAACATTGTCGCCGATGGCCGGGATGAACTTTGGATCGTAGGTCAGATCCAGCGCCTTCATGTTGGGGCCGACGATGAACAGCTGCTGCTTGTTGAAGTTTTCCTGGTGATAGGACACGAACAGGCCGAGGTCCATGACCCAGCCGTCGCGCGAGTCGTAGCGGAAACGCAGCCGGCCAGAGTCCTGCTGCGGATTTTGTTCCGGCCGGTCCAGAAAGGTGTTGTGGATGCCGCCGCGGTCGCCGTGCTCGAAGTTGCCGCTGAAGCGCAGGGCGGCGCCAGGCGCCAGCGGCAGGTTGATCACCGGGCGGAAGGAGAGGTTGCCGGTGCTCTGCCAGGCCGCGTCGGTGCGCAGCAGCAGCTGTGCGTCCGGCGGGTTGGTGGTGAGGTTGAGCAGGCCGGCGGTGGTGTTCTTGCCTGACAGCGTGCCTTGCGGGCCGCGCAGGACTTCGTAGCGGTCGAAGTCGCTGAAAAAGGCGGTGATGTATTCCGGATAGGTATAGACCACCCCGTCCACCACCACGCCGACCGAGGGGTCCAGCCCGGGCACGTCGTTGAGCGTGCCGAAGCCGCGGATTAGCAACTGCGTCGACGAAGGCCCGATGTTGAGGTTGGTGTTGGCGGTGTAGCTGGACAGGTCGTTGAAGCTGCGCGCGCCGGTGTCGCGGATGTATTCGCCGCCGATGGAGGTGACCGAGGCCGGCACCTGCTCCAGCGTCTGCTGCACCTTCTGCGCGGTCACCACCACTTCCTGCAGCTGCTGTTCGGCTTGTTCTGCCGCCGTGGCGGAGCCACACGCTGTGCCGGCCGCGAGCAATGATGCACAAATCCGCGCGCTCCGCGGAACGCGAAGTATCACTCCCATCTCCTCCCTCAGACCCTGAACAGATCGTCTATTTTAATTGGACGCCGCGGTAGTGGGCGCCTCGCTTAGCCGCAATTCGCCTGCATCTTCTTGCTCTGCTCCTGCAGCCAGGCCAGAAGGCCATCGAAACCCTTCTTTTCGTACAACTGATTGTACTGGACCGAGCGCAGCGACAGGTCGCTGACGCCGTCGGCGGTGACGTTGATGATGCGATAATTGCCGGCCGTGCCGCTGAGGGTGTAATCCAGGGCCACGCTGTCGCCGCTGGACGGCTGCAGGCGCGTGTGCACGATCTGGCTGCCGTCGCCCAGGGTTTCGGTGGTCTGGGTGCTGAACGCCTCACCGCCGAAGTTGTTGAAGGTGCTGGCGTAGGTCACCACCGTGATTTCGCGGAAGGCGGCGATCAGCTGGCTGCGCTGCGCATCGCTCAACTCCTTCCAGTGGCGCTTCATCACGATGGAAGCGATCTGCTTCACGTCGAAGCTGGCGTCGACCACCGGCTGCAGATGCTTGATGCGGCCGTCGCAGCCGTATTCCTTGCCGTGTTTCATGTTGTTCAGCAAGGCGGCGTGGATGTTTTCCACCACCTCGGCCGGCGTCCCGGCAGCCTGTGCCGCGGGCTGGCAGAAAATCAGCGCGAAAAAAAGCGACAATAGGGGGGTTCGCAAGAATCGCAAAACATTCTCCGAATGCGGGATGTGGGTCTGCCGGCGGCATACAGCCGCGGCTGCAGGCTATTGGACCGCTTATAGGCATTCAAAGTTTACACCGCTCCGGCGCCGCCGGGGTGGGGCGCGGATTCCGGGAATTCCCGGGCCCGGCCGGGGGTCTGACATCCAGTTTTTGGTTTCGGGTCTGGATTCGCGGACCGACGCGGGGCAATGACGTGGCAGAAATGGAACTTCAATGGCACAGACTTCGCTGAAGGACACCGCCCTGACCCGCGCCCTGTGCGCCTGGGTCGGCCTGATGCAGCGGCGCGCGGGCTGGGTGCTGGCTATCGCCCTGGTGCTCGGCGTCGGCCTGGGCCGCTATGCCTTGACCCATCTGAGCGTCGACACCAACCCCGAAAACATGCTCTCCGGCCAGCTGCCCTGGCGGCAGGCCGAAAAGAACATGGACCGCCTGTTTCCGGACCTGGACGAGGGCCTGGTGGCAGTGATTGACGGCAGCACCTCCGAAGTCGCGGACCTGGCGCAGCGCCGGCTGGTGGACAGCCTGCGGGCGCAGCCCCAGCAGTTCCTGGAGGTCTATGCCCAGCAGACCGATCCGTATTTCCGCCACAACGGCTTCCTGTATCTGGATGCCGCGGCGCTGCAGAAGCTGGCCGACGGCCTGAACCAGGCCCAGCCCTTCCTCGGCGCCCTGACCCACGATCCCAGCCTGCACGGCCTGTTCACCCTGCTGGACCGCGCCGCGACCAATCCGGCCGGGGGCGATTTCGACCTGTCGCCGGCCCTGGAGCAGGTGGCGGCCGGTGTCGATGCCGCCGTCGCCGGCCGCTTCCAGCCGTTGTCCTGGCAGACCATGATGGGCAGCGGCATCGACCTGGGCGATGCCACCCGCCGCTTCATCGAAATCAAGCCCAAGCGGGATTTCAGCCAGATCTTCCCCAGCGAAGCCGCCATCGGCGCCTTTCGCGCCAGCGTCAGCCAGCTGCAGCTGGACCCGGCGAACGGCGTCACGGTGCGGCTCACCGGCTCCAAGGCGATGGAGCACGAAGAGCTGAAAATGGCCTTCACCGGCGGGCTCAAGGCCTTCATGGTCGGCCTGCTGATGGTGATGGCCTTGCTCTACCTGGCGCTGCGCTCGGGCCGCCTGGTGGTGGCCGCGGTGATTACCTTGTTGTATGGCTTGTTGCTCACCGCCAGCTTCGCCGCCGTGGCGGTGGGACATCTGAACCTGATTTCCATTGCCTTCAGCGTGCTGTACGTGGGCCTGGGCATCGACTACGCCCTGTACCTGTGCATGCAATACCGCGAACTGCTCGGCGGCGGCTTGGCGCAGCGCGAGGCCCTGCCGCGCGCCGCCGGCGATGTCGGCGGTTTCATGATGGTCTGCGCCGCCACCACCTCGCTAGGCTTCTTCGCCTTCATCCCGACCCCGTTCACCGGCATCGCCGAGCTGGGCATCATCTCCGGCGCCGGCATGTTCATCAGCCTGGCGGTGAGCCTGAGCCTGCTGCCGGCACTGATCAGCCTGTTCCCGCCCGACGCCGCCAAGGTCAAGCTCAACGCGCCCGGCAGCGGCGTGCTCGGCCGCGTGTTGAACTGGCCTTACAAATATGCGCGCGCCATCTGGATCGGCGCCTTCCTGCTCGCCGCCGGCTCGCTGCTGCTAGTACCGAAGGCGCGGTTCGACTACGACCCGATCGACCTGCGCGATCCGGCCAGTGAGTCCGTCAGCACCTTCCGCGACCTGCTGCGCGATCCCAATATCCCGACCCTGACGCTCTCGGTTCTGACCCCGGGCGCGGGGCAGGCGCTGGAGCTGTCGCAGAAGCTGCGCAAGCTGCCCCTGGTAGGTCAGGCGATCACCCTGCTGGACCTGGTGCCGGCCGACCAGGACGCCAAGCTCGGCATCATCGGCGACCTCAAGCTGACCCTGGGGTCAAGCCTCACCGGCGGCGGCGGCCGCGGGCTGAGACTGGTGTTGCTCGATATAGGCGGG
>CAJCJI010000013.1 GCA_903970595.1 Verrucomicrobiota bacterium | reverse complement strand
GGCATCCCGTTCTCCGGGCCCATCGGCGGCGTGCGCATCGCCCTGATCGACGACCGTTGGGTCGGCTTCCCGCGGCACTCCGAGCTGGAGAAGGCCGTTTTCGACATGGTCGTGGCCGGCCGCGTGGTCGAGGGCGGTGACGTCGCGATCATGATGGTCGAGGCCGAGTCCACCCCGCAGACCCTGCGGCTGCTGGCCGACGCCGAGAACACCGGCGCCATCGCTCCCGACGAGGAGACCGTGGCCGAGGGCCTCGAGGCGGCCAAGCCGTTCCTCCGCCTGCTGGTCGAGGCGCAGCAGCGGCACGCCCAGCGACAGCTGCAGCGTGGTCGGCGTCGGCGGCGCGGATTCCAGGTTCTCCGCTGCCGGCGCCGCCGCCGCGGCGCCGCTCAGCAGGCGCAGGTCGAACTGCGCCCCTTCAACCCACAAGGCCGCGGACAGCTGCTGCAGCTGCGCCAGTCCGCCGCGGTCCTCGTGGTTGCTGCGCACCGCATGGTGCGGCCGGCCGTTCAGCGTGTCGCCGATGAAGCCGGTGAGCGAGCCGGTGCCGACTTCGACGAACACGCGGCAGCCGTCCTCATACAGCGCTTCGATGAGTTGGCGGAAGCGCACCGGCTGCAGCAAGTGGTCGATGGCCAGCTGCCGCTTTTCGGCCATCGCGGCGGGGAATCTGCTTGCGGTGGTGGCCGACCATACCGGCGTCAGCGGCTCGAGCAGGTCCGCGCCGCCGAAAAATTCCCGGTAGCCCTGCATGTGGCCGCTGAACAGCGGCGAATGAAAGCCGGAGACGATCGGCAGGATGGTGCTCAGCACGCTGGCTGCGCGCAGCCGGGCGGCCAGCGTCTCGATGGCGCCGCGCTCGCCGCAGGCGATTACCTGGTGGGGGCAGTTGTCGTGCGACAGGGCGATGCGTTCCAGGCCGTCCATCGCCTCGCGCAGGCGCTGTTCGCTGCAGGAAGCGGCGAGGAACAGCACGTCGGGAAACTCCACCGCGTCGAGATCGATGCCGGCGTTGGCGCGGTCGGCCTGCGCCTGGTCCATCATGCCGGCGCAGAGCATGGCGCTCCATTCGCCGACGCTGTGTCCGGCGTAAGCATCGGCGCGCAGGCCCAGGCTGCCGAGGCAGTCGTACAGGTAGCGGTTGAAGCCGAGCAGGCCGGCCACCACCTTGGCCAGCGACTGCGCCGGGTCCAGAGGTTCGCAGTGCGCGGGCAGAGGCCGCTCGAAGAACGCGGCCAGATCGGCGGCCTGCGGCCGGAAGCTGCTGTCCACCCCAGGGAACACGAAGGCCAGCTTGCCGCCGGCGCCAAGCAGGCCCCGCGGCGAAAACCAGATCTGCTGCCGTCCGTTCCAGGCCTTGGCCGAAGCCACGGCCTTGCGCGCGGTGGCCAGCTTTTTGGCATCGGGCGCGATCACGGCGAGGCGGCAGGGTCCGCTGCCGGGCGCGGCATATGGCGCACCGGCGTCCAGTTGCGTCAGCAAGGCCTGCGGTGTTTCGGCCGCCAGCATCAGCACCGCCGGCAAAGCGGGGAGCGGCGCAGATGCACGCAAGGGCATGGCCGCGCGGTGCGGCTCCGGCACGCCGCGCAGTACGGCATGGGCATTGATGCCGCCGAAGCCGAAGGTGTTGAGCGCGGCGACGCGCGCCTCGCGCGCCTGCAGCCAGGCTTCCGCCCGGCCGATGACGCGGAAGCGGGTGGCCGCCAGTTGCGCATGCGGCGTCTCGCAATGCAGCGTCGGCGGCAGCACGCCGTGGTGGATCGACAGCGCGGTCTTGATCAGGCTGGCCATGCCCGAAGCCGGCATGGCGTGGCCAATCATGGACTTGACCGAGCCGATCACCGGGCGCGCGCCCGCGCCCTCATGGGGACCGAAAAATTCGCCTACGGTTTCCAGCTCGACTCCGTCGCCGGCCGGAGTGCCGGTGCCGTGTGCTTCCAGCAGGCCGATGCTCTGCCGCTCGAACGGCACTTTCGCCCAGGCCTTGTCCAGGGCGATGCGCTGGCCTTTCGCGGCCGGCGCCACCAGGCTGCCGCTGCGGCCGTCGCTGGACGAGCCGATGCCTTCGATCACCGCGTAGACCCGGTCGCCGTCGGCCAGGGCGTCGTCGAGACGCTTGAGCACCGCCATGCCCACGCCTTCGCCGGCCAGGATGCCGTCGGCATTGCTGGCCAGCGGACGGATCACCCCGGTCCGCGACAGCGCGCCGAGCTGGCAGAACGTCGCCCAAAAGGTCAGGTCATGCGTCAGGTGCGCGCCGCCGGCCAGCATCAGGTCGGTCTCGCCGCGCGCCAGCGAAGCGCAGGCCTGTTCCACCGCGATCAGCGAGCTGGCGCAGGCGGCGTCGACGGTATAGGCCGGGCCGTGCAGGTCGAGCCGGTTGGCCAGGCGCGAGGCGATCAGGTTGGGGATCAGGCCCACCGCGACATCGGGACCGTAGTAGGAGAATTCCTTCTCCAGGCGCGCGCGCACCGCCTTCAGCGCGGCGCCGGACAGGTCGGGAAACAGGTCCTGCAGCGTCTGCAGGATCTGCGGCAGCATGCGTACCCGTTGTTCCAGGCGCAGGCCGGCGGCGCCGATGTAGTTGCCGCGCCCGATGATGACGCCGGCGCGGGTCCGCGCAAACGGCTTGTCGGCGTAGCCGGCGTCGCGCAGCGCGTCGTAGCCCAGCCGCAGTGTCAGCAGCTGTTCGGGCTCCGCCGCCAGCGCCGACTTCGGCATCACGCCGAAGGGCAGGGGATCGAAGCTGGCGTAATCGTCGACGAAGCCGCCGCGCTTGCAATAGAAGCGGTCGACCGCGGTCGACTCCGGGTCGTAGAAGCTCGCGTCCCAGCGTACCCCCGGCACTTCGCTGATGGCATCGACGCCGTCGACGATGTTGCGCCAGAAGCTGGCGAGATTGGGCGCGCCGGGGAACAGGCAGGCCAGGCCGACAATGGCGGTACGCACGCCGCTTCAGGCCTCCATGGCCTTGGCGGCGCCGAAGCTTTCCGGCTTGCCGCACATCAGCACCACCTGGGGATTGCCGCGCGCGGACGAAAGCTCGCGCAGCAGGGCATTAACGCCCTCGTCCTGCGGAATCAGGCCGATGCCCTTGCGCTGGTACTCGTTCTTGAGCGACTCCGAGACCATGCCGGTATCGGCCCAGGGTCCCCAGTTCACCGACAGCACCCGGCCGGCGATGCGCGTCTGCCAGCTGTGCGCCAGCTTGTCGAGCACGTCGTTGGCGGAGGCGTAATCGACCTGGCCGCGGTTGCCGAAGGCGCTGGCCACGCTGGAGAAGAACACCACGAACTTGACGTCGTCGCGGATCTTCTTGTGCAGCACCATGGCGCCGCGCACCTTGGTGTCGAACACCCGGCCGAAGCTCTCGTCGGTCTTGTCGCGCACCAGCTTGTCCTCGACCACGCCGGCGCCGTGGATCACGCCGTCGATGCGGCCGTGGCGCTCGTACAGGGCCGAGATGAAGTCGGCGAACGGCGCGCTCTCGCGAACGTCGAGCGGCGTGTAATTGACGGTACTGCCGGCGGCGCGGATCTGCGCATGCGTCTCGCGCACGGCGCGGTCGGCGAGGACGCGCCGGGCCAGACGCTCGATCTCGGCGGGCTTGCGCGAAGGGTCGGCGGCGAGCAGCACCTGCCGCAGGCGGCGCGGATCGTCGATGCCGCGGGTGGCGGCGTCTTCCTCGCCTTCCGGGAGGGTCGAGCGGCCGACCACTTCGATATGGCAGCGGTAGAGCCGCGCCAGCGCGATCGCGATCAGGGCGGTGATGCCGCGCGAGCCGCCGGTGAGCAGCACCACGCTCTGCGGCGTCAGCGGCAGGCCGTCGAGCGAGCTCGCGTCGAGCGCGGTCGGTACCACTTCGCGGGAATAGCGGCGACCGCCCTGGTAGGCCACCTCGGGCAGGGTATTTTCGGCGAGCAGTTCCTGCTCGATGTGCTGCGCGATCCGGTCCAGCGATTCGGACAGGTCGAAATCCACCCAGTGGGCGCGCAGGTCCGGGAATTCCTTGGCCACCGACTTGACCAGCCCGGCCAGGCCGCCGCCGCGGCTGAAGTCGGCGCCCGAGCCGGCCACGCCGAAGTCCCCGCCCAAGGCGCTGGCCACCAGCAGGTGACGCGCCTTCTTCATCAGCGCCTCGCGCACCACCGCGAAGAACTGCTTGACGTCGCGCACCCGGCCAGCCGGGTTGAGGCTGCCCAGGTGGATCAGGCCGTCGACCTGGTCCAGGTGCTCCCGCACCGCCGTATTGCCCGGGAACTCGATGGTATGGGTGCTCGCTCCATGCCCTTGCAGCAAGGCGGCCACGCGCGGCGCCAGGCCGAGGCAGTCGTCGGTGATCAGGAAGTGCTTGCCCGCCAGGCTGATGCCCGCCGGCACCGGCGGCGGTATCGGCTGGTTGCGCAGGATGTAGCGCTCCAGGGGAATGCCGCTGGCCTGCTGCACCAGCGCCGCCGCGGTCGCCGGAGTAGAGGAAGGCGCGGGGGCCTGGCGCTGTTCCAGCCAGGCGATCATCGCCCGCAGCGTTTTGAGCGCGGACAGGCGTTCCAGCATGGCGTCCTTGTCGCCATGATCGTCCACGCCGAGCCGCTCGGTCAGCTGCCCGACCACTTCGAGGCGCTTGATCGAGTCGATGGAAAGATCGGCTTCAAGGTCGAGGTCCAGGTCGAGCGCCTCCGGCGGATAGCCGGTGCACTGGCTGACGATATCGAGCAACACCTCGGTCACCTTCGGCGGCTCGGGCGCAGCCGGCACCGCGGCCAGGCTGACCGCGCCGGCGCCCCAGGGCGCCGCCTGCGGCGCGGGTGCCG
>CAJCJI010000012.1 GCA_903970595.1 Verrucomicrobiota bacterium | reverse complement strand
GGGCGCGTGTGCCGCCGGCATGGGCGCGGCTTGCGGCGCGGAGCCCGGTGCCGCAGCTTCCACCGTGGGGGCCGTCACCGCCGCCGCCGGGACTTCGGTGACCTGCACCTTGGAGCCGGGCTGCAGCCGTGACTGCCCGTCCACCACGACTTTGTCGCCGGCGTTCAGGCCCTGCGCGATGACGGTCACCCCGCCCTCGCTGCCGGCCGGCGTCACCGGCTTCATCTGCACGGCCCGCTTGTCGTCCAACACGTAGACGAATGCGCCGGTCGGTCCGAGCTGGACCGCCTGCGCCGGCACGGTAAGCACGCCGTGCTGGACGCGCACCAGCAGCCGGGCGTTGACGAACTGGCCAGGCCAGAGCGTCTTGTCGTCGTTGGCGAAGGAGGCCTTGAGCTTGATGGTGCCGGTGGTCTGGTCGATCTGGTTGTCGAAGGCGACCAGCTTGCCGCGCCCCAGCTCGGTCTGGTTGTCGCGGTTGACGGCCACCACCGTCAGCGTCTGCGTATCCGCCGCGCGGATCTGCGCCAGCGACTGCTCCGGCAGGGTGAAGGTGACGGCGATGGGCTTGATCTGGGTCAGCACGGCGATGCCGGTCTGGTTGGTGGCCGACACCAGGTTGCCGACGTCCACCTGGCGGATGCCGATCACCCCGGCAAAGGGCGCGCGGATGGTGCAAAAGGACAGCTGCACGCGGTCGCCCTCGATGGCCGCATCGTCGGCCTTGACCAGCGCCTCGGCCGATTTCACCGTGGCTTCCTGCTGGTCCACCTGCTGGCCGTTGACATAACCGCCGGGCAGCAGGGAGCGGTAGCGTTTCAGATCGAGCTGGTCGCCGGCCAGGGTCGCTTCGTCCTGGGCTTTCTTGGCGAGGGCCTGGTCCAGGGTGGCCTGGTAGGCGCGCGGATCGACCTGGGCGATCAGGTCGCCGGCCTTGACCTCGTCGCCTTCCTTGAACGGCACCGCCACCAGTTGCCCGGACACCTGCGCCAGGATGGTGGCGGTGTTGAACGCGGCCACCGTGCCCAGGCCATTGAAATACAGCGGCACGTCCTGGGCGATGACGCTGGTGACGCTGACCGGGATCGGGCCGTCGTCGGCGGCATTGCTCTTGTCGGTGTCCGAATGCGAGCAGGCGGCGAGGATTGCCGCCGCCGCGATGGAAGCGAGGACGAATAAGCTCGCCTTGCGCATGTGGTTTGACTCCCGAGGCGGCCGGCTGCCGCGAACTTGATGCGGGCGACCGGCAAATGATTTTAGATGCATGGAGACACGGCGGGGTTAAACAGCGTGTGGGTTAAGAAACGTTTCAGCTCGGCGGGCGATGCTATGCGCTCACGAGGATGCCGCGGCAGAGGTATGGTCCCGCGTGATCTTCCAGCCGTCCGCGGTCTTGCGCAGCAGCAGCGTGAACAGGCCGTGCGGGCGGTCGTGCTCGCGCTGCAAGGACCAGTGGCCGAATACCAGTGCGGCATCCGGCGCCAGCAGTTCCACGGCCAGGTCGGAAAAGTCCAGCGTGCCCATGGCGGCGCGATCCGGGTAGTGCGCATGGTAGCGCTGGTTGGCTGCGGCCCAGCCGTAGGTGACGCTGTCGCCGGAAGCGAAGCGCAGGTCCTCGCTGTTCCAATAGCCTTGCATGAAGCCGTCGATGTCGCCGCGGTTCCAGGCCGCGGCCTGCTCTGCGAGCAGGCCGCGGATTTGGGCGGATGCTGCGTTTGCGTCCGGCGCCATCGAGGGACAGCCAGTAAGCAACAAAAGAATCAGCAGCCAGCCGCAGTGCAATGCGCGCATTCGGTTCATGACGCCCGACTCTTTCATGATCAGCCTGCGCCCAACGGGCGCAGGCTGGCGCGGAAGCGCTGCGCGTTCCTGACGTAGAGCTGCGAGACATAGTGCAGCAACTGGATCTCCGCGGCCGTCAGCTCGCGCGCCACCTTGGCCGGGCTGCCCAGCAACAGCACGCCGTCCGGGAACTGCTTGCCCTCGGTGACCAGACAGCCGGCGCCGACCATGGAGTTGCTGCCGATCACAGCGCCGTTCAGCACCACGCTGCGGATGCCGACCAGGCTGTTGTCGCCGATGGTGCAGCCATGCAGCATCACCTGGTGACCGATGGTGCAGCCGCGGCCGATGCGCAGCTTGATGCCCTCGTCGGTATGCAGCACCGAGCCATCCTGGACGTTGCTGTCTTCGCCGACGATCAAGTCGTCGTTGTCGCCGCGCAGGACGCAGTTGAACCAGACGCTGCTGCCCGCGGCGAGTTGCACCGAGCCGATCACGCTGGCGTTATCGGCTACCCAGGCGGCGGGGTCGACGAGCGGCACGCGATGTTCGAGGGTGTAGAGCATGATGTGGAGACCTTGAGCGCCTGACCGGGCGGCCGAGCTTCGGATAGTTCTATTACACCCAGCACGGGCCTTGCCAATTACCGCAACAAAGCCGTGACCTTCCCCACCGTCGGATTTTCGATCACGCCGCGCTCGCAGACGATGGCGTCGATCAGCTCCGCCGGCGTCACGTCGAACACCGGGTTGTAAGCCTGCATGCCGGCCGGGGCGATGGGCTGGCCGCGGAACTCGGTCAGTTCCTGCGCGGTGCGCTGCTCGATGGGGATGGCCTCGCCGTCGCTGCAGTCCAGATCGAAGGTCCCGGATGGGGCCACCACCATGAACCGGGCGCCGTGGCGCCGCGCGGCGACGGCCAGCATGTAGGTGCCGATCTTGTTGGCGGTGTCGCCGTTGGCGGCGATGCGGTCGGCGCCGACGATGACCCAGTCGATGCGCTCGGTGCGCATCAGGTGCGCCGCCGCGCCGTCGGCGATCAGCCGCGCGGGGATGCCCTCGCGCATCAGCTCCCAGGCGGTCAGGCGCGCGCCCTGCAGCCAGGGCCGGGTTTCGGTGTTGTAGACCTGGGCGACCTTGCCCTGCGCCCAGGCGGTGCGGATCACGCCCAGGGCGGTGCCGTGGCCGCCGGTGGCCAGGGCGCCGGTGTTGCAATGGGTGATGAGCCGCGCCTCGCGCGGCAGCAGCGCGGCACCGAGCTCGCCCATGCGCAGGTTCTGCGCCAGGTCTTCCTCGTGGATGCGCCGCGCTTCCAGCTCCAGGGCGGCTGCATCGGCGCCGCGCTGCCACAGGCCGCGCAGGCGGGCCAGGGCCCAGCGCAGGTTCACCGCCGTGGGGCGCGAAGCCGCGAGCACCCGCTCGGCCGCCTCGAAGCCCTGCGGGTCCTGGCGCACGGCCAGCACCAGGCCATAGGCGGCGGTGATGCCGATGGCCGGAGCGCCGCGCACCGCCATGCCGTGGATCGCCGCGGCCACTTCTGCGGCGCTGCGGCAGTCGAGGTAGGTCTCCTGCGCGGGCAGCAGGCGCTGGTCGAGCAGGCGCAGGCGGTCGCCAAGCCAGACGATGGGCTGGACGGCATTGTCCTTCGGGGCGCTTGTCACGGGGGGTTCCTGAATGTCTAATGCGCCATTCTACCTTTCTCAACCTCAAGGTTTGTGCATGCAGGCCATCGATCTGCTGGTCTTGCCGCGCTGGCTGGTGCCGGTGGCGTCCGCGGGCGCGGTGCTGGAGGACCACGCGCTGGCGGTGGACGGCGGCCGCATCGTCGACGTGCTGCCGGCCGCGTTCGCCCGCCAGGCGTTCCGGCCGCGCGAAACGCTGACACTGCCGGATCATGCGCTGCTGCCGGGCCTGGTCAACATCCATACGCACTCGGCCATGAGCCTGCTGCGCGGGCTGGCCGACGACCTGCAGCTGATGGAGTGGCTGCAGGGTCACATCTGGCCGGCGGAGGCCGCCAATGTCAGCTACGCCTTCTGCGCCGACGGCGTGCGCCTGGCGGCGGCGGAGATGATCCGCGGCGGCACCACCTGCTTCAACGACATGTATTTCTTCCCCGACGCCACCGCCGCGGTGGCCGGCGAAACCGGGCTGCGCGCCAGCGTGGGCCTGATCGTGCTGGATTTTCCCACCGCCTGGGCACAGAACTGGGAGGAATACATCCACCGCGGCCTGGCGCTGCACGATCAGCTGCGCGGCCAGCCGCTGGTGCGTACGGTGTTCGCACCGCACGCGCCTTATACCGTGTCCGACGCGCCGCTGAAGCGGGTGCGCGAACTGGCCACGGAGTTGGGCATCGGCGTGCACATGCACCTGCATGAAACCGCCGCGGAAATCGAGGGCAGCCTGCAGGCCTGCGGCAAGCGCCCCTGGCAGCGGTTGCGCGAACTGGATCTGCTAGGCCAGGACTTCATCGCGGTGCATATGACGCAACTGTCCGAAGAGGAAATCGCCGAGGCGGCCCGCCTCGGCGTCAGCGTGGCGCATTGCCCGGAATCCAATCTCAAGCTGGCCAGCGGCTTCTGCCCGGTGGCCCGCTTGCTCGCGGCAGGGGTCAACGTCGCGCTCGGCACCGACGGCGCCGCCAGCAACAACGACCTGGACATGCTCGGCGAACTGCGCAGCGCCGCGCTGCTGGCCAAGGGTGTGGCCGGCGATGCCAGCGCCCTGCCCGCCGCCGCGGCCCTGCACATGGCCACCCTGGCCGGGGCCCGGGCGCTGGGGCTGGAGGAGGAGATCGGCTCGCTGGAACCGGGCAAGTCGGCGGACTTCATCGCCATGGACCTCAACCGGCCCGCCACGCAGCCGCTGTACCACGTGCTGTCGCAGCTGGTGTACGCCGCCGGCCGCGACCAGGTCACGGATGTCTATGTCGCCGGCCGTGCGCTGCTGCGCGACGGCAAGCTGCTGACTTTGAACGAGGCCGAGACCCTGGCCAGGGCGGCCGAGTGGCGCAATAAAATTACATCATTAAAACAATAAGCTGCGCTATACTTCTCAACCAGAATATGAACGCCAACGTCGACCGCGACGAAATCGCCCATTTTGAAAGCCTGGCCGCGCGCTGGTGGGACCCGCGCGGCGAGATGGGCGCGCTGCATGCCATCAACCCGGTGCGCACGCGCTACATCGAAAAGGTCGCCGGCGGGCTCAAGGGCAAGACCGCGCTGGACGTGGGCTGCGGCGGGGGCTTGCTGACCGAGGCGCTGGCCCGGGGCGGCGCCGACGTCCTGGGCATCGACCTGGCAGCAGCCTCGATCGAGGTGGCGCGGCAGCATGCGCAGGAGCAGGACCTGAAGCTGCAGTACCGCCTGGTAGGCACCGAGGACCTGGCCGCCGAGCAGCCGGGCCGCTATGACCTGGTGTGCTGCCTGGAGATGCTGGAGCACGTGCCGGACCCGGCCGGGGTGGTGGCCGCCTGCGCCCGTCTGACCAGGCCGGGCGGCACCCTGGTCTTCTCCACCATCAACCGCAATCCCAAGGCTTACGCGCTGATGATCGTGGCGGCGGAGTATGCCCTGGGCCTGGTGCCGCGCGGCACGCACGACTACGCCAAATTCATTCGTCCCTCGGAACTCGACCGCTGGGCGCGCGCCGCCGGACTGGTGCCCAGGGAGGTCGTAGGCTTGCGCTACAACCCGCTGTTACGTTCCGCATCGCTGCAGCCGCGCGATCTGGATGTAAACTATCTCATGCATTGCAACCGGCCATTCAGTGAAGGTTAATGGCCGGACGGGAGAATGGCGGCAGGGTGGCAAAAAAGCCGCGAAAGCTTAGGTGATATGAATTGAAGATGATTCCGAAGTGCGTGCTGTTCGATCTGGACGGCACGCTGGTCGATACGGCTCCTGACCTCGGCCTTGCCGCCAACCTTGTCCGCGAAGAGCTTGACCTGCCGCCCCTGCCGCTCGCGGTATACCGGCCCTCCGCTTCCGGCGGCGCGCGCGGGCTGCTGAAGGTGGCGCTGGGGATGAGCATGGATCACCCCGATTACGCGCAGCGCAAGGAGCGCTTCCTGGTGCACTACCGCGCCAACCTCAGCCGCGGCTCCTGCCTGTTTCCGGGAATCCCGGAAATGCTGACTGCGCTGGAGCATGCCGGGGTGCGCTGGGGCGTGGTCACCAACAAGGTGTCCGCCTTGAGCCAGCCGCTGATGGACGACCTGGGCCTGAGCGCGCGCAGCGCCTGCCTGGTCAGCGGCGACAGCACACCCAAGCCCAAGCCCGCCCCCGAGCCGCTGCTGCTGGCCAGCAAACTGGTCGGGGTGTCCGCCCGCGAATGCTTCTATGTGGGCGACGACGAGCGCGACATCCTCTCCGGCCGCGCCGCGCACATGCGCACCGCGGCCGCCGGCTGGGGTTACATGGGCGACAAGCCCGACCCGCGCAGCTGGTCCGCGGACGTGATCCTGGACTCCCCCGCCGAACTGGCGCATCTGCTCGAACTGCGGCGTGCTGCCTGAGGCGGCGATCCCCTCCGGCTACGCGCCGGGGCCGGGATTGCTGCGCGACCGCGTGATCCTGATCACCGGCGCCGGCGGAGGGGTGGGCTCGGCAGCGGCACTGGCAGCGGCGCGCCTGGGCGCCAGCGTGGTGCTGCTTGGCCGCAACGTGAAGAAGCTGGAAAAAATCTACGACGCGATCGAAGCCGCGGGTGCGCCCAAGCCGGCGATCTACCCGATGAACCTGGCCGGCGCCACCTGGAACGAGATGAGCGAGCTGTATGCCAGCATCGAGCGCGAGTTCGGGCGGCTCGACGGGCTGGTGCATGCCGCCGCGCACTTCACCGTGTTCAGCCCGCTGTCCGACATCGTGCCGCGTGACTGGATGGAGAGCCTGCAGGTCAACCTCACGGCCGCTTACACCCTCACCCGCCTGGCCTTGCCGCTGCTGACGCGCAGCGCCGATGCCGGCGTGGTGTTCCTCACCGACCCTTCCGGGCGCGACAACAAGGCCTATCGCGGCGCCCTGGGCGTGACCAAGTACGCGCTCGAAGGCATGGTGCGAAGCTGGGCGCTGGAACTGGAACAGCTGCCGCACTTACGGCTCAACGCCTACGATCCGGGTCCGCTGCGCAGCTTCCTGCGCCTGAAGGGCTATCCGGGCGAGGATGCGCAAAAGCTGCCGCTGCCGGAAAGCGCTGTGCCGGGCTTGCTGTATCTGCTGGGGCCCGACAGCCGCGGTTTGAGCGGGATGCGGTTCAGTTCTGCGTCCTTGCGCGAGTAGCCTTGTCGTTTTGTCAGTTTTGCCGTTTTTGGGCATTCATTCCCGCTGCTTCGGCCGCGCCGTCTTGCGCTCGGCCTTCTTGCGGTCCCGCTCCATGCCGACCTGGGTCAGCACGCGGTTCATCTCGTCCGGGGTCAGTTCGCGGTAGCCGCCGGACTTGACGCCGCGGCCCAGCTCGATGGGGCCGTAGCGCACGCGGATCAGGCGGCTCACCTGCAGACCCTGCGACTCGAACAGGCGCCGCACCTCGCGGTTGCGGCCTTCCTTGAGCGTCACCAGCCACCACTGGTTGGCGCCGGTGCCGTCCTCGTTGTCGCCCGGCACGATGCTGTCGAAGTGGGCCATGCCGTCTTCCAGCTGCACGCCCTTGCGCAGGCTGTGCAGGATTTCATCGCTCATCTCGCCCAGCACCCGCACGGCGTACTCGCGCTCCAGCTCGAAGCTGGGATGGGTCAGGCGCCGCGCCAGTTCGCCGTCGTTGGTCAGCAGCAGCAGGCCGGAGGTATTGATGTCGAGCCGGCCGACAGCGATCCAGCGGCCGCTCTCCAGCTCGGGCAGCTTTTTGAAAATGGTCTTGCGGCCTTCGGGATCGTCCCGGGTCACCAGTTCGCCGACGCGCTTCTTGTACAGGAGCACACGCGTCACCGCCTGCTTGACGGTGAGCCGCACCGCCCGGCCGTCGACCTTGACCCGGTCCTTGGCATCGATCTTCTGGCCCAGCGTGGCCGGCTCGCCGTTGACGCTGATGCGGCCTTCTACGATCAGGCTCTCGATGGCGCGGCGCGAGGCGACGCCCGCTTCCGCCAGCACTTTCTGGATGCGCTCGCTCAATGGAAGGCCGGGTCGGACGGCGCCGCGTCTTCGGGAAGCGCGTCTTCTGCTTGTTCGTCGACCGGCTCATCGGCCGCCGTCGCCGTGTCCTCCCCTTCCGGCTCCGCGCCGGACTGGATCGGCTGTTCGGCGGCGGCCTGCTCGGCACGCAGCGAGGCCAGCGCCTCGGTGCCCTGACCCAGGCGCTGCAGGGCCGCTTCCAACTGGTCGAGGTCCTTGATCTCGGGCAAAGCTGGCAACTGGTCCAAGGACTTGAGGTTGAAGTCGTCCAGGAACTGCGGCGCGGTGCCGTACAGCGCCGGCCGGCCGGGGACTTCCTTGTGGCCGACTTCGCGCACCCAGCCGCGCTCCAGCAGGGTGCGCAGGATGTTGGTGGAGACGGCGACGCCGCGCACGTCCTCGATCTCGCCGCGCGTGATCGGCTGGCGGTAGACGATCAGGGCCAGGGTCTCGAGCAGGGCACGCGAATATTTCGGCGGCTTTTCCTGCCACAGCCGTCCGACCCATTCGCCATATTCCGGCCGCACCTGCAGGCGCCAGCCGCTGGCCACTTCGCGCAGCTCGCAGGCGCTTCCGGTGTAGCGCGCATCCAGTTGCTCCAGCGCGGCTCGCAGGTCCTTGCGGCTGACGCTGAATTCCGCAGCCAGCAGCTTCTGCATCTGCTCCAGCGGCAGCGGCGCATCGGCCGCCAGCAGCAGGGCTTCCAGGATCAACTCCAGACGATGAGCGAAGGCGGATTCGACCACCGCGCCCGCCTCCGTGGGTGGATCCTGCACCTCAGCAGTCACTTCCGGCACCGACTCGCCGGCCTGCGCCGGCTTTTCGGCCGCGGTTTGCTCTTCTACGGGGGCGGCCGGCTCGGCCGCCGCGGGTTGCGGCGTATCGCTCATGATTCCTCTATCGCAGTTTCCGTGACCGCCTCGCGCGCCCGTGCGTTTTCCACCGTCAGCGGGGCGAAGGGTGCCGGCTGCCCGATTTCGAGCAGGCCGGCTTTGACCAGTTCCAGCACCGCCAGCAGGCACACCACGACGCCGGCGCGGCCTTCGCCCAGGTCCACCAGTTCGTCGAAGCGCGCCGGCCCGGCCTGCAGCCGGTCGAGAATGCGGCTCATGCGCTCGCGCACCGACAGCGGCTCGGCCTCCACCGTGTGGTGCTTGAACAGCTCGGCGCGCAGCAGCACCTCGCGGAACGCCAGCATCAGTTCGCGCATGCCCGGCACCGGCAGCGGCGCCTCGGTGTGCACTTTCTCCGGCCGCGCCTGGGCCAGGAAGATTTCGCGGCTGACCCGCGGCATCGCGTCCAGGTTTTCGGCGGCGGTCTTGAAGCGCTCGTACTGCTGCAGGCGGCGCACCAGCTCCATGCGCGGGTCGCCCTGCTCTTCCTCCACCGCGGGCGGACGCGGCAGCAGGATGCGCGACTTGATCTCGGCCAGCCAGGCGGCCATCACCAGGTATTCCGCCGCCAGTTCCAGGCGCAGCTCGCGCATCAGCGCGATGTAGTCCATGTATTGCTGGGTGATCTTCAGCACCGGGATGTCGAGGATGTCCAGGTTCTGCTTGCGGATCAGGTACAGCAGCAGGTCCAGCGGCCCCTCGAAGGCCTCCAGGAAGACTTCCAGCGCATCCGGCGGGATGTACAGGTCGTCCGGCATCTTGAGCAGGGCCTCGCCGTGCCAGCGGGCCAGGCGGGTTGGCGGCGGGGAGGCTTCCGGCGCAGCCGTATCGGGAACCGCGGTCAAGTCCTGGCTCATTGCGGAATGAAGCCCAGCACGTCGTGCACGCGCTTGAGGGTGGCGTCGGCGTGTTGCGCGGCGCGTTCGGCGCCTTCCTTGAGCACGCGCTGCAAGCCGGCGCGGTCTTCGCGGATCTGCCCGTAATGCGCCTGGACCGGCTTGAGGCATTCCACCACCGCTTCGGCCGTGGCCGCCTTCAAGGCGCCATAGCCCTGCCCGGCGAAGCGTGCTTCAAGCGCCGGGATGGACTCACCGCTGGTGGCGGAAAGAATCGACAGCAGGTTGGATACGCCCGGCTTCTCTGCCGGCGCGTAGCGGATGCCGCCGTCCATGTCGGTGACGGCGCGCTTGATCTTGCGGGTGATCACGTCGGGCGTATCGAGCAGATAGAGCGCGTTGGTTTCGGCATCGTCCGACTTGCTCATCTTCGCGGTCGGGTCCTGCAGGCCCATGATGCGCGCGCCCACCGGCGGGATCATCGGCTCCGGCACCTTGAACACCGGCTGCCCGCCGTTCATCTCCTGGTAGATATTGTTGAAGCGGATCGCCACGTCGCGGGTCAGTTCCAGGTGCTGCTTCTGGTCGTCGCCCACCGGCACCTGCGCGCTATCGTAGAGCAGGATGTCCGCGGCCATCAGCACCGGGTAGTCGAACAGGCCGGCGTTGATGTTCTCGGCGTTTTTCTGGCTCTTGTCCTTGAACTGCGTCATGCGGTTCAGCTCGCCCATCTGGGTGTAGCAGTTCAGGATCCAGCTGAGCCGCGCATGGGCAGATACGTGACTCTGCACGAACAGCACGTTGTTCGCCGGGTCCAGGCCGCAGGCGATGTACAGCGCCAGGAACTCGTAGCAGCGCTCGCGCAGCAGGGCGGGCTCCTGGCGCACGGTGATGGCGTGCAGATCCACCAGCATGTAGTAGCAGTCGTACTGCGCGTGCAGCGGCAGCCAGTTCTTGATGGCGCCCAGGTAGTTGCCGATGGTGAGCCGGCCCGAGGGCTGGATGCCGGAGAGGACGACGGGGCGTTGCATGGAATTCACGTTAGGCGGTGTGGAACGGTGCGGCTCAATGCGGATGGATGCCGAGCAGCCTGGAGATGCCGACCAGGCTCAGCACGAACGGCCATTGCAGGATGCGGCTCAGGATCGAGGTGCCGCCGATCGGCAGCACCAGCAGGATCAGGATCATCATGCCGTAGCGTTCGAGCTTGGCGTATTGAAAAGCGGCGCGCGGCGGCAATACGCCCATCAGCACGCGGCTGCCGTCCAGCGGCGGCAGCGGCAGCAGGTTCAGCACCATAAGGGAGACATTGATCTGCATGCCGGCCCAGCCCATCTGCATCAGGCCGTAGGGCACCCCCTCCTGGGTGCCGGTGTCGAAGGCCAGCTTGAACAGCAGGCCCCAGGCGATCGCCATCGCCAGGTTCGACAGCGGCCCGGCGGCGGCAACCACCGCCATGTCGGTTCGCGGCTTGCGGAAATTACGCCAGTCCACCGGCACCGGCTTGGCCCAGCCGAACAGGAAGCCGCCGCCGAGCGCCAGCAGCATGCCCGGCACCAGCACCGTGCCCACCGGGTCGACGTGCTGCAGGGGATTGAGGCTCAGCCGCCCCTGCTTGGCGGCGGTGCTGTCGCCCAGGACGCGCGCCGCCCAGCCGTGCGCGACCTCGTGCAGGGTGATGGCGAAGATGACGGGGAGCGACCAGACCGCGATGGTCTGGACGATACTCATTGAAGCATCCATCGACCCATTATACCGCCCGCTCCGCCATAAAGCCGGCCGCGGGCGCCGGGCGCGGGGCCCGGCTCAGGCCTCGGACAGGCCCAGGCCGGAGACGTCGCCGCGGCCCTGCCGGACCAGCACCGGCGCGTCCCCGGTGAGGTCGATCACGGTGGTGGGCTCCAGGCCGCAAGGGCCGCCGTCGAGCACCAGGTCCACCTGCCGGTCCAGTTCGGCGCGATAGTCCTTGGGATCGCTCACCGGGTCCTCGGCGTCCGGGAATTGCAGGGTGCAGCTCATCAGCGGCTCACCCAACAGGTCCAGCAGGGCCTGCGCCACCTTGTGATCCGGCACGCGGATGCCGATGGTCTTGCGCTTTTCGTGGACCAGGCGCCGCGGCAGTTCGCGCGTTCCTTCCAGCACGAAGGTGTAGGGCCCCGGCGTGAGCGCCTTGAGCAGGCGGTATTGCCAGTTGTCGACCCGCGCATAGGTGGCGATCTCCGCCAGGTCGCGGCACACCAGGGTGAACAGGTGATGCCGGTCGAAGCGGCGGATTTCGCGGATGCGCTCGGCCGCGTGCTTGTCGCCCAGGTGGCAGCCCAGCGCATAGCAGGAGTCGGTGGGATAGGCGATCACGTCCCCCGCGCGCACGCGCTCGGCCGCGCGCATCAGCCAGCGCTTCTGCGGATCGACCGGGTGAAGCTCTAACCACTCAGCTGCCATTCAGCAATGCTCGCAGATTATTGAAGCTTAAGTAACTGTAAAGCCCGCCGCGTGCAGCCGACCGGCGGCACTTGCCTGAGCACCCAAGCGCAGTGGATATAATTGGGACATGAATGCATTGATCGACCTGTTGCCGCTGCTGCTGTTCTTGGCCGCGCTGAAGATATTCAACATCTATGTCGCCACCGTGGCATTGATGGTGAGCTGCACCGCCCTGGCAGCCTATTACTGGCTGCGCCGGGGACGCTTGCCGAAAATGCATGCGATCACCGCGGTGCTGTCCTGGGTGTTCGGCGGCATGACGCTGTATTTTCGCAACCCCGAATTCATCAAGATCAAATTCAGCGTGGTCTATGTGCTGATGGCGGCGGCCATGCTGGCCAGCCACTTCATGGGCGACAAGGTCTTGCTGGCGCGCATCCCGCAGGATGTGCTGAAGCTGCCGGACGCCGTGTGGCGGCGCATGAGCCTGGCCTGGATCATTTATTTCCTGGCCATCGCCGCAGTGAATTTCTACATCGCGGAAAATTTCAGCGACGCGGCGTGGGGCAACTTCAAATTTGCCAGCGCCTTCTTCCCAATGGTATTCATGTTACTCCAGGCGCCGTTCCTGGCACGATATCTGGAGACCGATCCGGAAAGCGACCATGCAGGCTGAACGAATCCGCCAGAAGCTTCAGGACGAGCTGAAGCCGATACAGCTCAAGATCGAAGACGAGGGGCACAAGCACGTCGGCCACGCCCATGCCGACGGCGGCCACTTCCGCGTCTTTATCGTCTGCCCGGCGTTCTCGGGCAAACCGCTGATCGCGCGGCACCGCATGGTGTATGAAGCGCTGAGCGAGCAGATGCGCGAGGAGATCCACGCGCTGTCGATCGTCGCGCGCGCGCCGGAAGAAGTGCCGGAAGGCGGCGGCTGAGAAGCACTTTGTAGGTTGGGGTGAGCCTGGCGAACCCCAACGTCTTCGGCGAATTTGCGCATTGTTGGGG
>CAJCJI010000011.1 GCA_903970595.1 Verrucomicrobiota bacterium | reverse complement strand
GGTCTGGGCGCCGCACGCCAGGTGCGTCTCGGTGGTCGGCAACTTCAACGGCTGGGACGGCCGGCGGCACCCGATGCGGCTGCGCCACGAGGCCGGCGTGTGGGAGCTGTTCCTGCCGCGGCTGGCCTGCGGCGAGGTCTACAAATACGAGATCCTCGGCGTCGACGGCGCACGTCATCTCAAGGCTGATCCGGTCGCGCGCCAGTCCGAGGTGCCCCCCGGCACGGCTTCCATCGTGGCACCGCTGGAATCCTTCCGCTGGAGCGACGCCGAGTGGCTGGCACGGCGGGCGGCAGGCCAGGCCCCGGATGCGCCGATCTCGATTTACGAAGTGCACCTGGGGTCCTGGCAGCGCGATGTGCATGCCGGCAACCGCATGCTCGACTGGGACGAGTTGGCACAGCGCCTGGTGTCTTATGCAGCCGGCCTGGGTTTTACCCACCTGGAACTGCTGCCGATCATGGAGCATCCTTTCGGCGGCTCCTGGGGCTACCAGCCGGTGGCGCTGTTCGCGCCGACCGGGCGGCACGGCGCGCCGGAGGGCTTCGCGCGCTTCGTCGATGCCTGCCATGGCGCCGGCTTGGGCGTGCTGCTGGACTGGGTGCCGGCGCACTTTCCCGCCGATGCGCACGGTCTGCGCCGCTTCGACGGCACCGCGCTGTACGAGCATGCCGATCCGCGCGAAGGCCTGCACCAGGACTGGGGTACGCTGATCTACAACTTCGGCCGGCGCGAGGTCTGCGGCTTCCTCATCGCCAGTGCGCTGCACTGGCTGCAGCACTACCACGTCGATGGCCTGCGCGTGGACGCGGTGGCCTCGATGCTGTACCGCGACTACAGCCGCAAGTCCGGCGACTGGATCCCGAACATCCACGGCGGGCGCGAAAACCTCGAAGCAGTGCAGTTCCTGCGTCTGCTCAACCAGGCGGTGGCGCAACACTGCCCTGGCGCGATCCTGGCCGCGGAGGAATCGACCTCTTGGCCGGGCGTGACGGAAGCCGTGGAGCGCGGCGGACTGGGCTTTCACTACAAGTGGAACATGGGGTGGATGCATGACAGCCTGCACTACCTGGCCATGGACCCTGTGTACCGCAGGCATCATCACCGGGACCTGACCTTCGGCCTGACGTATGCCTTCAGCGAGCGCTTCGTCCTGCCGGTGTCGCATGACGAGGTGGTGCACCTCAAGCGCTCGCTGCTCGGCAAGATGCCCGGCGATCGCTGGCAGCGTTTTGCCAACCTGCGCCTCTACCTGGGTCTGATGTGGGCCTATCCGGGCAAGAAGCTGTTGTTCATGGGCGCGGAACTGGGGCAGGAGCGCGAGTGGGACCACGACGCCGAACTGCCCTGGCATCTGCTGGGCGATTCGCTGCATCGCGGCGTGCAAACCCTGGTGCGCGACCTGAACCAGGTCTATCGCGGAGAAGCGGCGCTGCATGCCGGTGATTGCGACGCCGCCGGTTTTCGCTGGGTGGTGGTGGACGACAGCGCCAACAGCGTCTTCGCCTGGCTGCGGCTGGCGCCGCGGGGCGGAGCGCCGGTGCTGGCGGTATGCAATATGACGCCGGTGCCGCGTTATGGTTACCGCGTCGGCGTACCGCAGGGGGGGCGCTGGCGCGAACTGCTCAACTCCGACGCGCAGGTTTACGGCGGCAGCGGCCTGGGCAACGCTGGCTCAATCCTTGCGGACCCCAAGGCACAACCCAGTCACGGACAGCCGGAGTCGCTGGTCCTCACTTTGCCGCCCTTGGCCATCCTGCTGCTGCGACCCGATCCGGGACACCCGGACACCGCATGAACGGTCTGCCCGATCGGCTGCTGCCCGGTCAGCCGTACCCGCTCGGCGCCAGCTGGGACGGTTCCGGCATCAACTTCGCGGTGTTTTCCGCGGATGCGGAAAAAATCGAGCTGTGCCTGTTCGATGCTCCCGGCAAGCGCGAAACCCGGCGCCTGTCCCTGCCCGAATGCACCGACCAGGTCTGGCACGGCTATCTGCCCCATGCGCAACTGGGCCAGCTCTACGGCTACCGCGCCTACGGGCCCTACGAGCCGGCGCGGGGGCTGCGCTTCAACCCGAACAAGCTGCTGCTCGATCCCTACGCCCGGCGCCTGGTCGGCAATCTGCATTGGTCCGACACCCTGTATGGCTACCGGGTTGGTTCGCAGCGCCTGGACCTGTCGTTCGACCGGCGCGACAGCGCCACCTCGATGCCGCGCTGCGTGGCGGTGGACTCCGCCATGAGCTGGGGCGACGACCGCCCGCCGCGCGTGCCCTGGTCCCGTACCGTGCTGTACGAGGCGCACCTGCGCGGATTGACCATGCTGCACCCGGACATCCCGGCCGGCGATCGCGGCACTTTTGCCGGCCTGGGCCACCCGCGGGTGATCGAGCACCTGCTGCGGCTCGGCATCACCGCCGTGGAGCTGCTGCCGGCGCATGCCCTGGTGAACGAACGCGCGCTGGTGGACCGGCAGTTGCGCAATTACTGGGGTTACAACAGCATTGCCTTCTTCGCGCCGGAGCCGCGTTACCTGTCCGACGGGGGCCTGGGCGAGATCCGCAGCGCGGTGCGGCGCCTGCACGCGGCCGGCATCGAGCTGATCCTGGACGTGGTCTACAACCACACCGCCGAGGGCGGCGAGCTGGGGCCGACGCTGTGTTTCCGCGGCCTGGACAACCGCAGCTACTACCGGCTGCTGCCGGGCGAGGAACGCCGTTGCATCAACGACACTGGTTGCGGTAACACCCTGAACCTGTCGCATCCGCGGGTGATCCAGCTGGTGCTCGACTCCCTGCGCTACTGGGTAGAGACCTTCCACATCGACGGCTTCCGCTTCGATCTATGCACCACCCTTGGCCGGGAGCCGGGCGGCTTCAACCCGGACGGCGCGTTCTTCTCCGCGCTGCGCCAGGACCCGCTGCTGTCGCAGGTCAAGCTGATCGCCGAGCCCTGGGACATCGGCCCCGGCGGCTACCAGCTCGGGCGCCATCCTGCGGGCTTGGCCGAATGGAACGACCGCTTCCGCGACGATGTGCGCCGCTACTGGCGCGGCGACATCGGTGTGCGCGGCGCGCTGGCCTCGCGCCTGCATGGCTCCGGGGATTTTTTCGACCATCACAAGCGCCGCGCCTGGAGCTCGGTCAACTTTGTCACCGCCCACGACGGCCTCACCCTGGACGATCTGGTCAGCTATACCCAGAAGAACAACCTTGCCAACGGCGAGGACAACCGCGATGGCCACCCCGACAACCTCAGCACCAACAGCGGCGTGGAAGGACCAAGCGATGACCCCGCGATCCTGGCCCGCCGCGCCGCGCTCAAGCGCGCCCTGCTGACCACGCTGCTCTGCGCCCAGGGCACGCCGATGCTGCTGGCCGGCGACGAGTTCGGGCGTAGCCAGGGCGGCAACAACAACGCCTACTGCCAGGATAACAAAACCTCCTGGATCGACTGGAGCCTGGCCGCTACCGCCGCGGGCCAGGAGCTGCAAGCCTATGTGGCCCGGCTGGCGGCGGTACGCGCGGCGCATCCCTCCCTGCGCGGTGCCCACTTCCTGCATGGGCTCGATCAGCCTCTGCCCGGTCTGCCCGATATCGCCTGGTTCGATGAGCACGGCGCGCCGATGACGGAGCAGGCTTGGCAGGACGGCAATGGACGCTGCGTGGTCCTGCGCCGTGCGGTAGCCGACGCGGGGCAGGTGGACATCTCCCTGCTGCTGCTCAACGCATCGGAGGAGCGGCACGGCTTCCAGCTGTCCGAGCCGCGCTTCGACTGGCGCGTATGCCTGGATAGCGCCGCTCCGCTGGCACCGGAACGGGCGCTGCAAGGGGCTGCAGTCGAGGTCGGGGCGCATGCGGCGATGCTGCTGGTGGCTTCCGCTGCCGTGAGCGCGCCGTGAGCGACGCCGCGCTGCGCGAACTGGCCGCCGCGGCCGGCCTGTCGATGGATTGGATCGATTACCGCGGCGTGCCGCGCAGCGTCGATTTCGGCGTGGCGCAGACCATTCTGACCGCGCTGGACCTGCCTTGCGCTTCGCCGCAGCAGATCGCGGCCAGCCGCGCGCAGCTGGCCGAGCAGGGCGCGCCCAAAGCGCTGCCCGGTTTCCTCAGCGTATTCGCTGGCATGGTGGCGCCGCTGCCGGCGGCAAAGGCGGGGGCGCCTTACCGGCTGTTGCTGGAAAGCGGCAAGGCCGTCGAAGCCCATCTGATCCCCGATGAAGCCGGGGCGCCGGCCCTGCCCGCGGTGGCCGAGTGCGGTTACCACCGGCTGCAGATCGGGCAGGCCGAAATGACCCTGGCGGTGGCGCCGCGCCGCTGCTTCAGCCTGCAGGATGCGGTGGGCGAGCGCAGGCTGTGGGGCCTGACGGCCCAGCTCTATTCCCTGCGGCGCAAGGGCGACGGCGGCATCGGCGACTTCAGCAGCCTGTGCCACCTGGCGGGTGCGTTGGCGGCGCGCGGTGCCGACGCCGTGGCGATCAGCCCGGTGCACGCCTTGTTTTCCGCCGACCTGGATCGCTATAGCCCTTACTCCCCGTCGAGCCGCCTGTTCCGTAACGCGCTGTATGCCGATCCGGTCGCGGTATTCGGCGAGCAAGCCGTCGCCGAGGCCGCGCAGGCCGCCGGCGTCACCGCGGTGCGCGAGCGGCTGGAGTCGACGCCGTTGATCGAGTGGCCGGAAGCGGCGCGCGCCAAGCTGTCCCTGGCCAGGACGCTGTACGAGCGCTTTCGGCAGCACCAGTCCGGCGGTGCGCCAGATGATGCCTTGCAGAGTGAATTCAGCCATTTCTGCCGGGAGGGTGGGGAAGCGCTGCGCGACCATGCTGTGTTCGAGGCCCTGCATGCGCGCTTTCTGCGCGAAGAGCCCAAGCGTTGGCATTGGCGCGACTGGCCGGCGGAACTGCGCGATCCGCGGGGAGCCGCTGTAGCGGACTTTGCGCGTCAGCACGCCGGGGAAGTCGGCTTTCACCAGTTCCTGCAGTGGCTGGCCGATCGCGGTCTGCGCGAGGCTCAGGCAGCGGCGCGCGGCG
>CAJCJI010000010.1 GCA_903970595.1 Verrucomicrobiota bacterium | reverse complement strand
GATGGCCTGTCGATGGACCCCGCTCCGGCTGCGGAGCGCAGGGGACCGAATCATCGCTTGCGATGATTCGGCGCAGACTCAGGGGCGGCGCTTCTTTGGTTACTTTCTTGGCGCTGTTGCCAAGAAAGTGACCCGCCAGCAAGGCGGAACCGCACTTTCAAAGTGTGCGCTAATGAGCCGCGCGCCAGCGCGCATGCCGAAGTTTCAAGGTACGGCGCTGGTCCCTCGATACGCCCGCTTACGCGGGCACTCGGGACGAACGGGAGTTCGATATTGTTCAGGCAAAAAAGTATCCCTCACCCACGGCCCTCCCCCCACAGGTTGGGAGAGGGAGACCAAAGATTACGCGGACGCCACCCCCGCCGCCCGCAATCTCTTCAACTCTTCTGCATTCTGCAAGCGATTGGCCCTGCGCAAATCCGCCTCCGCGTAGCGTCGCTTTTCATCGGCGGTCTCCGACACCAGCGGCGGCACCGGCCGCGGCTTGCCTTCCGGGTCCACGGCCACGAAGGTCAGATACGCGGAAAGGATGTGGCGGCGCTCGCCGCCGCCGATGCTTTCGGCCTCCACCCGCACGCCCACCTCCATCGAACTGCGCCAGGCGCGGTTGACGGCGGCGTGCATCACCAGCACGTCGCCGCGCCGTGCCGGCGCCATGAAGTGCACGGCGTCGACGCTGACGGTCACAGTGACGCCGCCGGCGTGCCGGTCCGCCACCACGGCGGCTAGGCGGTCCATGTGCGCCATGATCAGGCCGCCGAATACCGTGTCGTTCGAATTCAGGTCGTTGGGAAAGACCATGTAGACCTGCTCGCGCACGATGGATGAGGCGACGGTCTTGGGGGCGAGGTTTTGCGAGGGATTCATGAACGGAATGGTAGCTGAATCGTAGGGCCTGTGGCCGCCTTGTCGTGCTGACGTTGCGAGGTTGAGACGGCGCCGGCCACGGGCCGCTCTACGAAGCTTCGGAGAGCGGTGCGCGCTTTGGACGGGGTACGCACTGCATTGATGGTGCGCCCCTCACCCGCGCCTCGCGGCGCGGCCTCTCCCAGGGGGAGAGGCAAACGAAAGCATCAATGCCCTGCGGCAACCGCCATGTCGCGCGGCTTGTGCAGCAGCGGCACCAGCAGCATGGTGAGCACGACACTCCAGGCCAGCAGCCGGTACATGTCGGCATAGGTCAGGGTGGCGGCCTGCAGTTGCGCCTGCTCCGCCAGCATGCCGTAGCTGCCGGCCTGGCTGGCGGAGCCCAGTTGCGGCTGCAGCGCATCGCGCATGCGGCCCAGGGCCTGGCGCACCGGCTCTCGGCTGAGGCGGGTGGACTCGGCCAGTTGCTGCCAGTGCAGCCAGGTGCGCTGGTTGATCAGGGTGTTGATCACGGCCAGGCCGAGTGCGCCGCCGAGGTTGCGGGTGACGTTGAACAGGCCGCTGGCGTTGTGCACCTCGGACGGCGGCAGGGTGCCCAGCGCCAAGCCGGTCAGCGGGATGAAGCTGCAGACGAAGCCGGCGCCGCGCAGGGCCTGCGGCAGGGCGAACTGGGCGAAGCCCCAATCCGAAGTGAGCAGGGTGTTGGTGAAGGTTCCGGCGGCGATCAGCATCAGGCCGATGAGGATCACCAGGCGCGGCTCCAGCCTGGCCTGCAGGCTGCCGATGACCGGCGCGCACAGGAACATGCTGCAGCCCTGTATCATCATCACCTGGCCGATCTGCAGCGGGCTGTAGCCGCTGACTTCGCCCAGGAACACCGGCGTCAGGTAGATCAGGGTGAACATGGTCACGCCGATCATGGCGGAGACCAGCGAGGTCACGGCGAAGTTGCGGTCGCGAAAAGCGCGCAACTCCACGATCGGGTACGCGGCGGTGAAGGAGCGCCAGAAGAACAGCAGGCCGCAGGACAGGGCCAGCGTGGCGCAGATGGCCACGCTGTCGTCGTTGAACCAGTCGTGGCGCGGGCCGTTGTCGAGGCTGTATTCCAGCCCGCCCAGGAATATGGCCATGAACAGCAGGCCCCACAGGTCCAGCTGCTTGAACATCTGCGGCTGCGGCCGGTCGACGTCCACCAGGGTCCACGCGCCCCACACGCAGGCGAGGCCAGGGCCGACGTTGGCCAGGAACAGCCAGTGCCAGGACAGGGCGTCGGTGATGTAGCCGCCGAGGGTGGGGCCGATCGAGGAGGCCGTCATGGTCAGCATGCCGGTGAGGATCTGCGGGATCGCCCGCGACTTGCTGTCCTGGAACAGGATGAACATCGAGGCGAAGGCGGTGGGGATCATGCCGCCGCCGAACAGGCCCTGCAACACGCGGCACACCACCATCGAGGGCAGGCTCCAGGTGAAGGCGCAGGCGGCGCTGGCCAGGGTGAAACCCAGCGCCGAGACGACGTAGTAGACGCGCGTGGAGAGCATGCGCGTCAGGTAGCCCGACAGCGGAATGGCGATGACCTCGGCGATCAGGTACGCCGACTGCACCCACTGGATCTCGTCGATCGAGGCGGACAGGCCGGCGCTGATCTCGTTGATCGAGCTGGCTACGATCTGGATGTCCAGGATCGCCATGAAGCTGCCCAGCGCCATGGCCCAGAAGCCCCACATCTGGCGCCGTTGCTCCGCGCGCAGCGCGGGGCCCGCGAGCGCAGCGTCGCGGACCATCACCCCTTCGTACATGGCGGTACCGTGTTTGCGCTTAGCGCTGGCTCAGCACCGGAGCCGCAGCCTGGGCCGCCGCCTGCTGCGTATCCACCGTCGCCACCACCGACATGCCGGGGCGCAGGCGGCCGCGCAGCGGCTCATCCGCTTCCAGCGCGATCTTCACCGGCACGCGCTGCACGATCTTGGTGAAGTTGCCGGTGGCGTTCTGCGCCGGCAGCAAGGCGAACTCGGCGCCGGAGGCGGGCGACAGGCTGTCCACATGGCCGCGCAGGCGCGCGCCGGGGAAGGCATCCACCTTGAGCGTCACCGGCTGGCCGATGTTCATGCGGGTGAGCTGGGTTTCCTTGTAGTTGGCTTCCACGTACACCGCCTGCAGCGGCACCAGCGACAGCAGGCGCTCGCCGGAGTTGACGCGCTCGCCGACGCGGGCGGCGAGGTCGCCGACGCTGCCGTCGATCGGCGCGCGCAGGGTGGTGGTGTCCAGGTCGATCTGCGACAGCTGCAGCATCGCCTGCTGCTGTTGTAGCTGCGCCTGCAACCGCGCGCCTTCCGCCTGCAGCGCGCCGACCTGCTGCTCGGCCGCCTGCAAGGCTGCCTCGCTGCGCGCCACGTTGGCCTGGCCGGACTTGAACTCGGCCTGGGAACTGTCCAGCCGCTGCGAGGTGGCGACGCCGTCGCGCACCAGCTGCTGCGCGCGTTCCCAGTCCTTCTGCAGGCGCACCTGGTCGGCCTGGCTGGCGGCAAGGGTGGCGCGCGCCTCGGCGATATTGGCCTGCTGCAGCTTGAGTTGTTCCTGGTTGGCCAGGATCGAGGCCTGCGCCGAGGCCACCGCGGCCTGCGCGTTGGCCAGGCGGGCGGCGTAGTCGCGCGGGTCGATCTCCACCAGCACGTCGCCCTTGTGCACCAGCTGGTTGTCCACCACGTGCACGCCCAGGATCTCGCCGCCGACGCGCGGCGTGATGATGCTCATGTCCGCGCGCACATAGGCATCGTCCGTGCTCTGCAGATAGCGGCCGGTGGTATACCAGTACACGCCGAAGACCCCTGCCGCCGCTGCGGCGGAAACGGCGACGGCGACGCGGAGGAAGGTGTTGGACTTGGCCATGGCTTGCGGGGTTCGGGACGGGCTTTGCGGATCGGTTGCGCGGCGCTGAAGCGGTGTTTGACGTGGTGTTGAAGGGACTGTTAATGTAATGAACGTTACAGTTCATTTTGAAGCCAGGGACGCTTGAAAGTCAACCGCCAAATCGCTGCCCACGAAGCTCCTGCGCGGCGCACGCCGCGCGGCGAAGCGCGCCGCACGGCGCTGCTGGAAGCGGCGCGCGAAGTGTTCCTGGAGCAGGGCTACGAGGGCGCCAGCATCGAGGAGATCGTGCGCCGGGTGGGAGGCTCCAAGGCCAGCCTGTACAGCTACTTCGGCAGCAAGGAAGGCCTGTTCTGGGAACTGGTTGGTACGCTCAGCGACGAGTTCCTGGCCGAGCTGGCGGTGCCGACCCGCGCCGACGCCCAGCTGGAGCAGATCCTCAACACCATCGGCATGCGCTTCCTGCGCGCCTTCCTGGACCCGGCCGGCTGCAGCCTGTTCCGCACCCTCATCGCCGAGTCGCAGCGCTTCCCGCAGCTGGCCGAGCGGTTTTTCGAGCGCGGCCCGCAGCGCGTGCTGCATGCCCTGGGCCAATACCTGCGCCTGCAGCAGGCCGCCGGCCGCATTGACTGCGCCGATGCGGAAATGGCCGCTTCCCAGTTGCTGGAACTGGTGAAGGGTCCGCCCCACTCGCACATGATGCTGGGCCTGCCGCCGTTCCCGCCCGGCTTCGACCCGGTGCAGCACGTGGCCGGGGCGGTGCGCTTGTTCCTGTATGGCTGTGCGCGGCGGGCTTGAGCGGTGTCCGCCGGTGGTGAATCGCCGCGTCGGCCGGCTGCATATGGCTCCAGGCTGCGGCAAGCGATCCGGTAATCCCCCCAACAACGCAAATAAAGAAGCAGCATGAAAACCTCCTCCCTCGCCACCCTCGCGGTGCTGTTCGCCGCCGCCCCGGTGCACGCCCTCGGCCTCAACGACGCCGCGGTCCTGGCCCTGCAGAACGATCCGCGCATGCACGCCGCCGGCGACGCGGTGCAGGCCTCCGCCGCCCAGGTCGACGTGGCGCGAGCCGGCTACCTGCCCAGCGCCAGCCTCAGCGCCAGCACCGGCCTGTCGCGCTATTACCTTTCGCCCGCGCTGTCCGGCGCCATTCCCATCAACGGCCCCATGAACCCCAGTGCCGCGACCCTGCAGGCCTCGGAGCCGCTCTTCACCGGCGGGTTGACCAGCGCCCAGATGACTGCGTCCAAGAGCCAGCTGGAAAGCTCACAGCAGAGCGAAAGCAACACCCGCCAGCAATTGCTGCTGGCGGCCGCCAGCGCCTATCTCGACGTCGAGCGCGACCGCGCCGTCATCGACTTCGCCGGCTCCAACGTGGCCGCCCTGCAACAGGAGTTGTCCGATACGCAGAAGCGCTACTCCGCCGGCGAGGCCACCCGCACCGACACCTCCCAGGCCGAGGCGCGCCTGGCCGAGGCGCAGGCCAACCTCAAGCGCGCCACCACCCAGGAAAGGATCAGCGAGGCCACTTTCCTTCGGGTCATCGGCACCGCCCCCGACGCAATCGGCAATACCTGGCCCTCGCCGCAGGTGCCCGCTTCGATCGACGATGCCCTGGCCAGCGCCGGCATGACCCCTGCGGTGCTCGCCGCCGACGCCCAGCGCCGCAGCGCTGAGGCGCAGATCAGCGCCGCCCGCGCCGCCTATTGGCCCACCGTGGCGCTCAACGGCTCCGCCACCGCCCAGGGCGACAGCCAGGTCTCGGTGGACCGCTACAAGGACTGGTCGGTACAGCTCAAGGCGACGCTGCCGCTGTATTCCGGCGGCTCGACCCACGCCAAGGTCGCCGCCGCCCAGGCCCAGGCCGCCCAGGCCGCGGCCCAACTGGACGACGCCCGCCACGCCGCCATCGAGTCCATCACCCAGGCCTGGTCCATGCTGCAGGCCTCGGACGAGTTGATCCGCGCCTACCAGGCCGACGTCGACGCCTCGACCCTGGCGCTGGACGACGTGCGGAAAGAACAGCAGGTCGGCACCCGTACCACCAAGGACGTGCTGGACGCCGAGCGCGACAAGGTATCGGCGCAGGTCAACTTGGCGGGGAGCCAGCATGACCGGGCGGTGTCGGCGTTTCAGCTTCTTGCCGCTTGCGGCAAGTTGCGGTTGGAGGACGTGAAGTAGCATCCGCTTGCTGTTCACCCTATCCCCACTGTCGTGGGGAGCCCGCAGCCAGCGGGCTGCCGGGTGCAAGGGCTGGGGTGAGGGGCGCGCAGTTTGCCCAAGTGCCGCGCTCTCAACTTTCGTCATTCCCGCGTTCGCGGTATGACGGAACTTGATAGTACGCAGTCATGAAAAAGCCGGGCAAAGCCCGGCTTTTTCATGACTCAGAAACAAATGTCAGAACGAATACCGTACGTAAGCCCCCACATACGCCCGATCCCGCAACAAATTACTCTGTCCCCCGCCAAAGTAACTCGTATACGACACTTCCCCGGTGAGGTTGCTCAAATACCGCCATCCCAGCGAGGGCGTAATGGCCCGGCTGTTCTGCACGAAGTTGCCCAGCGGCAGCGGTGTGATGCCGCTGACATCGTGGTCGAAGCGTAGCGTCGGCTCCAGGGTCAAACCGCCGATCAGCAGGTTGTTGTAGCTGCTCTTGGCCAGCAGCTTGTAGCCGAAGGAGTTCGCCGTCGGGTACCCGCCCTGCTGCTGCGGCACGTTGAACAGGTAGCTCTCCGCGCCGGTGTTCGGCTGCCAGGTGGCCGGGCCCTCGTAGGCCAGGGTGCCGGGGCCTTCCAGGTTGTGCACGCGGTCGCCGGCCACTTCGGCGACCAGGAGCAGCTGGTCGTACCTGAGCCAGGTGCTGCCGCCCAGGACCTTGGTAAAGCCGAAATCGAGCTGGCTGATCTCCTTGCGGCGCCAGCCGCGGACGTACTGGTTGCCGAGCGTCTGCCCCGCCACCGGGCTGATCTGGCTGGGCGCGCCCAGTGTGGCCAGTTCGGACTCCACCGAGCTCAGCTGCAGCGGCTGGTTCGGCTTGTAGCTGTACTCGCCCTGGAAGGCGACGCCAAACGGCAGCGTGGTGTTGAAGCTGAAGCCGAACATGTGCACGTCTTCTGGATATTCGGCGAAATAGCTGGCGCTGGCGGCCGTGATATTGCCGCTGGCGGCGGAGATGGTGCTGAACACCGGCAGCCGCTCGTGGTAGTTGGCGGCATACAGCGCGGCGTCCATGTCGTTTAGCCAGGGCACGGTGAAGCGGAAGGCGCCGCCGAATTGCCCGCCGCCGCGCGGCAGGTGCTCGGTGCTGCGGGCGATGCTTCCACCGTACGGCACACAGGTGGTGGTGCCGGTGTTGTTGCCGCCGGTGGCGGCGCAGTTGGTGCCCGGCAATGAATTTTCCGGGGCGCGGCCGAAGCTGATGTCGCCGGCGTTGCCGCCGATGCCGATGAAGTCCTGGTCCGGAATCGGATAGAAGGTGCCGGCGGCATCGGGAATGGTGGGCTGGAACTGCCACTGGTAGAAGCCTTCCAGGCTGGTGTTCTCGGTCAGGTTGATCGAGCCGAAGACCTGCGGCACCGGGATGGCGAACTCGCTGATCTCCGCGCCGGGGAGGCGCGCCTTGTTGGCGTCCAGCGACACCAGGCTGTTGAGGCCGTTCAGGACCAGGGTGGATTCGCCCCAGTTCACCACCTGCTTGCCGACCTTGGCGCTGAGGCTGTGGCCGAAGATGCTGACGCTGCCGTAGGCGTAGAGGTCCAGGATATGCCCGTCGGCGCCCACGTGCTGGTGCACCTGCTGCTCCTTCTCGGTCGCCACGTCGGTGCCGTACTCCTTGCCCGGCCCGTAGTTGTCGATGTTGAAGAAGGTCTTGTTGTCCAGCACCGGATCGTAGGTGTAGTTGGCGCGGCTGAAAATGCCGAAGTCCTTGTAGGTCAAGGTCAGCGCCGAGGTGATCTTCTGCGTGGCGTAGACGATGTCGCCGGCCTTGCGGAAGGCCAGTTCGCCGTCGTCGACGTTGTTGGAATAGGCCTTGCCGCCGTTGGCGATGCCGATGTTGTCGGCATTGGCGTTCTGCGTGCGCACATCGACGCCGCTGGAGACGCGCGTATTGAGGTCCACGCCGACGTCGCCAAGCTGCCAGTTGAGCGCCAGGGCGGAGCCGGAAGCCCCCAGTCCCAGGCTCAAGCCGAGGTACACCGCCGCCGCCCGCGCCATCGGCGTGCGGCGCATTGCAGAATTGGTTTGCGCAGACATGTGGTTATCCTTCCGCTTGTTCTTGTGGGCGCTCACTGGCAGTTCCCTCCGACCGGCAGGCACTGGCCGCCGCTGGCGAGAAACTGTGCCGCCTCGTTCTGCATCTCCTCGGTCACTGCCAGGAACTCGGTCGGGCCGGTGGGACCGGCGGGGCTCAGCACTGTGCCGTGCTCACCCTGCGCGAACTGCACCACGTAGTTGAGCTTGGCCCCGGTGACGACGTCCGGCGTGGCGATCGGCGGACTGACCGGACCGATGACGGTCAGGCCCTGCGCCGCGATCAGCGGGTTGGTGCCGGACAGGTAGCCGGGCTCGACCGTCACATCCTGTGTCGCCGTAGCGGCGCAGGCGGTGATCAGGGTGGCGGTGGAGTCCACGCCGGCCGGCAGCGGCGCCGGGCAGGTCGACAGCGCCGCGTTCGGCACCACCAGGTCGCCGATCACCTCGATCATGTCGATGGGATGGTTGGCGCTCGCCGCGGCGGCGTAGTTGATCGGGTCGCCCGAATCCACCAGCGTCTGCGCGAACTTGAGGAAGGTCTCGTACAAGGGAGTACTCGGGAAGTTGTCCGTGCCTTCGGGGTTGCCCGCCGCGCCCAGGCCGGCCGAGATGATCGGCCCAAAGGTCGGTGAAGCATCCAGCAGCTTGGCCACGCCGCCGCCCGGATTGGCCAGCACCGCGGCGCCGATGTCGGTATCGACGGCCAGCAGCGTGCCGCCGACGATGCCGCCGAGCGAATGGCCGAAGAAATAGATCCGGCCGGGGTTGACGTCCACCGTGGCGCCGCCGCTCAGGCTCAGGGTCTTCACCGACTTGCCCAGCACGATCAGGTCTGCCACGGCTTCGCGCAGGTTGTCGCGGCTGGTGATCAGGCTGGAGAGGTTGATGAACCAGGTGCCCGAAGGATCGATGACGCCGTCCGGGCCGGGAGCGCCGGTGCTGTTGTTCTCCAGGTCCAGGTTGAAGGTGCGCTCGCCGGTGATCAGGCCGGCCGCCGGCGAGCCGGCAAACAGCTGGTTCTGGTAGAACGGGTCGCTGGTGCTGGTGACGCCGTGCAGCGGCAGGTCCATCGCCACCGCCACGAAGCCGGCCTTGGCCAGGCCGTCGGCGACCGCGAACACGTCTTCGCGGTCCTGGGTGATGCCATGCTGGAAGATCACCACCGGCCAGCCGCCGGCCGGCTCGGTCTGGCCGCTGCTGGCATTGGGCACGGTGACCAGCACCGGCACGGTCTGCACCGAGGCGGTACTGGCATCCAGGCTCGGGAAGCAGGCGGTGGTGCTGGCGCTCGGGGCCAGGGTCACGCCGTTGACCGTGGCGCCTTCGGCGAACGCGCCGCAAGGCACCTGGCCGAGGAACATCGCGGAACTGGGCTTGGCCGGATCGGCGTGCCAGAAGCCGGACAGCGGCGCCGGATCATAGCTGGGGGCGGTGGTCGGCGCCGGGGTGGTCTGGGCCACCTGCAGGTAATAGGGAATGGTGGTGATGCCGGCGTAGATATCCGCCAGGCCGAAGCCGCCGATGGACGGGTCGGCAGTGGTGACGCCGGTGTTCTCCACCTCGATCACGCCGGCGCTGGCGTTCTGCGCCACCAGGGTCAACGCATCGCTGATCGACTGCGTGGTGAAGCTCCAGGCCAGCACGATCGAGCTGGCCGGAACATGCGCCGCAACGAAGGCCTGCACCACCGGGTAGATCAGCTGCGAACGCAGCGCTTCCAGCTCCGCCAACTGCGCCGAGGAATACTGCGACAGCGAGGGATCGGTCTGCTGGCTCACCGGCGTGGCGCTGCTGGTGATGAGGAAGGCGTCGGAGGCGATCACTCCGGCGCCGCTGGTGGTCCTCATGCCGTTGGTCAGCGCCACCAGGTAGCGGGTCGAAGGCGCCAGCGGCTTGAGCGGCGAGATCAGCAGGCGCGAACGCTGCGCGCTGATCGGCTCCAGGGTGCCGGTAAGGGCATCGGTGGCGGTGGCGTTCTCGTTCTCCACCGTGAAATCCGTGCCGGGCGCCAGCACCTGGCCGGTGGCGCTGTTGACGATCACGATGTTGGCCGGCACCGTGCTGTAGTCCAGCGTGCCGGCGACGTCGGCGAAAATCTGCGCCGTGGTGGAGAAGCCGTCCACCTGGTTGATATCGGTCAGCGGCGCCGAATTCGGCGGAAAGGGTATGTTCAGCGTCGGCGTGCTGAAGCCGTTGAACAGGCCGTCGAAGGGGAACGGCGTGATCGGGTTGGTCGCGTTGACCGGGTCGAACAGCACCAGCGAATCGAAGCTCTGCGGGCTGTTGCCGTTATTGCTGTTGCTGCCGCCGCAGCCGGCGAGCAGCAGGCTGGTGGCCAGGATCAATTTCAGGGGCAATGCTGCGGGTGCGAGCGGGCCAAGGCGCATGAGCCTTTCTCCTCCAATTTAGTGCCGGGATCTTGCGATCCCTGTTCGTTGTTGCCGGACCACGGCCTGCGACGTGGCGCGCCCTTGTTACTACATCGTTCAGGGCGCGTATGTACGCTACCGTACGGGCGGATTGTTAAGGGCGACAGTTTGCGGCCGAATCGCAGCGCACAACAAGCCGCGGGGACACTGCCGGTCGGCGATTCGGCACCGCTCATCGGATAAGTGGGCGGGGCCGGGGCCTGGCTGCCGCGCACCGATCGCGCCGGGCGACCGGTCATTAATGTACTATGTGGTACCAGTGCAAAGCCGTGTAAGGCGGCCCGTGGCCGCCGGCTTCCCGACCAGGACGCGCAGCGACGGCGGCCATGGCCCGCCACACGGCGCCGGCTCAGCCGCCGCCGGCGATCAGCGCTTCCACTTTTTGCCGGGCCGCGCCGGTTTCGCGCACCAGCAGGCTCAGCGGCATGCGGCGGCGCAGCACGTCCTCGGCGCCGCGCGCCATCTCCTCGCGCAGGGCCAGCACCGTCTCCGCCACCAGGAACGGCGCATCGGCATGCAGCCGCGCCGACCACTCGGGACGCTCCTCCAGCAGCGCCTGCACGCGAGACAGGCCGGTGCCGTGGCGCATGGTCAGGAAATGCGCGGACTCGGCGTCCACGCCGCGCCGTGCCAGGGCGGAGAGCGCTTCCGCCTGCCAACCGGTGAACTCGCCCAGGCCGGCCGCTTCCATCGGTGCGCCGGGCAGGGGCCGCCTGGCCGTCAGGCTATCCACGGCCGCCCGGCCCAGCAGGCGCAGCACCCGGTCCACCACTTCCTCCGCGTCGCAGCGCGCGGTGGTGAACTTGCCGCCCACCGGCCAGATCAGGCCCGGCAGCGGCTCGACGATGGTAAATTCGCGGCTCACCGCCGCCAGGTCCTGCGTCGCCTCGTCATGCAGAGTGCGCACGCCGGCGAAGCTGGCGATGACCTCGTCCTGGCTCCAGCCCAGGCCCGGCAGCAGGGCGTTCACCGCATCCAGCAGGTAGCGCGCCTCCTCCGGCCGCACCACCGCCTCGCCGGCATCGGCCACTGCCGCCTCGGTGGTGCCCAGCAGGGTGCGGCCGTACCAGGGGATGACGAAGAACACGCGGCCGTCCTGCGGCGCGGTGAGCAGGAAGGCCTCTTCACAGCCTGCAATGGCGGGCAGCACCAGGTGCACCCCCTTGATCAGCTTGACCCTGGGCGCGTCCGCGCCCACCAGCGCGCGCCCCCAGGGGCCGGCGGCATTGACCACGCAGTCCGCGCGCAGCTCGAAAGCCGCCGCGCTCTCCACATCGCGCAGCCGCGCGCCGATCACCCGTCCGGCGTCCTGCATCAGCTCCATGGCTTCCACCCGGTTGGCGCACACCGCGCCGGCGGCCTGCGCCGCGGCGGCGACGAACAGCGTCATGCGCGCATCGTCTTCCTGGCAGTCGCCATAGCGCAGGCCGCCGCGCAGTCCGGCGCCGGCGACGAAGGGATAGCGGCCCAGCACGCGCTCCCGCGAATAGGACTTGAAGCGCGGCACCGGCTGCTTGCCGGTGGCCAGGAAGTCATACAGCGTGAGACCAGCCAGCAACTGCAGGCGGCCGACGCGCGAGTCCTTCCACACCGGCACCAGGAAATTGAGCGGGCGCACCAGGTGCGGGGCGATACGCGACAGCACCCGCCGCTCCCCCAGGGCATGGCGTACCAGGCCGAACTCGTAGTGCTCCAGGTAGCGCAGCCCGCCGTGGATCAGCTTGCTGGACGCGCTGGAGGTGCCGCTGCCCCAGTCGTTCTTCTCCACCAGCGCAACCCTTAGCCCGCGCAGCGCCGCATCGCAGGCGGTCCAGGCGCCATAGATGCCGCCGCCGATGACCAGCAGGTCGAACTGGCCGGTACGCAAGCCGGGGACGTTGCGGGTGAAGGGGAAGGGAGCGGTCATAGATTACCGATCGTCGTTTCGGCAGATTGGTAGGGCGGCCCGTGGCCGCCGGCTTCATCGCCCGGATCGTCGGGAATGCGGCGGGCACGGCCCGCCCTACTTTCTGACCGTTTGCAAATAACGAACAGGAAAGCGACGGCGGTTCGCGCAAAGACGCAAAGCCGCAAAAAAAAAGCGGATCGAGCTTTTCTCTGCGGCTTTGCGTCTTTGCGCGAAATCGCTGTTGGCTTATTTATATTCCACCTCGATCTCGAATCTGCCGCGCGTCTGATGATGCAGCCGCACGTACGTCGCTGCGATGCGGTTCGGATCGAAGTGCGTGCCCACCTGCAGCAGGCCGTAGACGGTGACGGTGGCGACGTGGATGCCGTAGCCGCCCAGCTCCTGCGCCAGCGAATAGGTCAGGCTGCGCAGGGCCGCCTTGCCGGCGGACAGGGAGGCATAGGGCGCGGACGGTTCCAGCGCGAAGCCGCCGCCGGTGAGGATGATGGTGCCATGGCCCTGTTCGCGCATCGGCGGCGCCGCCAGCTGCGCGCAGATCAGCGCGCCGACCACGTTGACATTGAAATCCTCGATCCATTGCTGCGGCGGCACCGTGCAGGGCCGGCCCTTATGCGCATTGGAAGCGTTGTAGACCACCACCTCGGGCGCGCCCAACTCGGCCGTCACCCGCTCGAACAGCGCGCGCAACGAATGTTCATCCGCCGCGTCGGCGGCATAGGCCCGCGCGGCGCGCTTGGTGGCGCGCCGGATCTCATCGCAGTACGGCTGCAGCCGGGTCGCGTTGCGTGCCGCCAGGGCGATGCCGTAGCCCTCCTTGGCGAAGGCCATGCCGACCGCGCTGCCGATTCCGGGACCCGCTCCCACCACCAGACAAACTTGGCTCACGACTGTTCCTTTTGTTCGATACCGCCCGGCCCCTGGCGCAGGCGGCGCACCGCTTCCAGCCAATCCCGCAGCTGCTGCGCCTGCGCCGGGCCGATGGCGCCCGACGCGGCCGCGTCGGCGATGCGCAGGGCCGGCGGCGAGACCTCCGCAACGCCCTTATTTTCCGCCGCGGCAAAGCTTCTCTCCAAGGGCTCGCCGCCCAGCGTTGCTTCCAGCGCGGCGGCCAGCGCGGCCAGGCGCGGCCCGCAGTCGGCACAACGGCGGCGCAGGCTGGTTTCGTCCTGCAACCACTGCGCCACCCGCCGGCTGGCAGCGTCGCCCGGCGCCAGCGCGGCATGGCC
>CAJCJI010000009.1 GCA_903970595.1 Verrucomicrobiota bacterium | reverse complement strand
GGCACCTATATCCAGGACGTGGGGGCGATGACGCCGATCTTCTTCATGTTCACCGACCGCATGAAGGCCTACGACGTGATCGAGGCCATCACCGGCTTTCGCATGCACCCGGCCTGGTTCCGCATCGGCGGCGTGGCCCATGACCTGCCGCAGGGCTGGGACAAGCTGGTGCGCACCTTCGTCGAATGGCTGCCCAAGCGCCTGGACGAGTACGAAAAGGCGGCGATGAAGAACGGCATCCTGCGCGCCCGCACCATCCACGTCGCCGAATACAACACCGCGGAAGCCATCGAATGGGGCGCCACCGGCGCCGGCTTGCGCGCCACCGGCTGCAACTACGACCTGCGCAAGGCCCGCCCCTATTCCGGCTACGAGAATTTCGAGTTCGAGGTGCCGCTGGGCAAGAATGGCGATGCCTACGACCGCGGCATGGTGCGCCTGGAGGAGATGCGGCAGAGCGTGCACATCATCAAGCAGTGCCTGGATCACATGCCGGCCGGCCCCTACAAGGCCGACCACCCGCTGACCTGTCCGCCGCCGAAGGAACGCACCCTGCAGGACATCGAGACCCTGATCACGCACTTCCTCGGCGTGTCCTGGGGGCCGGTGATGCCGCCGGGCGAATCCTGCCAGCTGATCGAGGCCACCAAGGGCATCAACAGCTACTACCTGACCAGCGATGGCAGCACCACCAGCTACCGCACGCGCATCCGCACGCCCAGCTTCCCGCACTTGCAGATGATTCCCCACATCATCAATGGCAGCATGATCCCGGACCTGATCATGCTGCTGGCCTCTATCGACTTCGTCATGGCCGACGTCGACCGCTAAGCACCCGCAATGAGCGAAACAGTCATCAAGCTTTCCGACCTTCCACCCGCGGCCCCGTTCGTGCTGCATGCCGACGACCGCGCGGCGATGGAGCACGAAACGCACCACTACGAAGACCCGCGAGCCGCCACCATAGAGGCGTTGAAGATCGTGCAGCACCGCCACGGCTGGGTGCCGGACGGCGCCGTCGCCGCCATCGGCCAGGTGCTGGGCATCCCCGCTTCCGACGTGGAGGGCGTGGCGACTTTCTACAACCTGATCTTCCGCCGCCCGGTGGGCCGGCACGTGATCAAGCTGTGCGACAGCGTCTCCTGCTTCCTTACCGGCTACGATGAACTCAAGCAGGCCTTCATCGACAAGCTTGGCATCGAACTGGGCCAGACCACTGCGGACGGCCGTTTCACCCTGCTGCCGATCTGCTGCCTCGGAGCCTGCGACAAGGGCCCGGTGCTGATGATCGGCAACGATACGCATTGCGACGTGGCGCCGGAGCATATCGGCCCACTATTGGAGCAATACCAGTGAGCGCGCTCCCCTACGCCGACACCAAGCCGCTGACCTATCGCGTCAACCTGGCCGACCCGCCCGGCCTCAAGGCCTATGAGGCGCAGGACGGTTACGCCGCGCTGCGCAAGGCGGCCAAGGAGCAGCCGGGCGAGGTGACCAAGGCGGTGAAGGACGCCAACCTGCGCGGCCGCGGCGGCGCCGGTTTCCCCACCGGGGTGAAGTGGGGCCTGGTGCCGATGGGGCCGGACGCGCCCAAGCAGAAGTACATGGTGTGCAACGCCGACGAGATGGAGCCGGGCACCTTCAAGGACCGGCTGCTGATGGAGGGCCTGCCGCACCAGCTGGTCGAGGCCATGATCGTCTCCGGCTACGCGGTGCAGGCCACCCGAGGCTACATCTTCCTGCGCGGCGAGTACGTGCTGGCGGCGGAGCGCCTGAACAAGGCGATCGCCGAAGCCGCCGCGGCGGGATACCTGGGCAAGAATATCCTGGGTTCGGGCTGGGACTTCGAATTGTTCGTGCACACCGGCGCCGGCCGCTACATCTGCGGCGAGGAAACCGCGCTGATCAATTCGCTGGAAGGCCGCCGCGCCAATCCGCGCGCCAAGCCGCCGTTCCCGCAGATCGCCGGCCTGTGGGGCAAGCCGACAGTGGTGAACAACGTCGAGACCCTGTGCAACGTGCCGCACATCGTGCTGCGCGGCGGCGCCTGGTTCCAGGGCCTGTCGCAGGGCAAGAGCAAGGATTCCGGCACCAAGCTCTACGGCGTATCCGGCCGCGCCAAAAAGACCGGCTGCTGGGAACTGCCCTTTGGCACCAGTGCCCGCGAGATCCTGGAGGAGCATGCCGGCGGCATGAAGGACGGGCTCAAGCTGAAGTGCTGGCTACCGGGCGGAGCCTCCACCGATTTCCTGATGCCGCAGCACCTGGACCTGGCGATGGACTTCGACACCATCGCCCGCGCCGGCAGCCGCATGGGCACCGGCCTGCTCACCGTGGTCGATGACAAGCAGAACATCGTCTCGGTGGTACGCAACCTGGAAGAATTCTTTGCCCGCGAATCCTGCGGCTGGTGCACACCCTGCCGCGACGGCCTGCCCTGGACCGAGAAGCTGCTCTACGCGCTGGAGCAGGGCAAGGGCCGCCCCGGCGACATCGAGACACTGGAACAGCTGACCCGCTTCCTCGGCCCCGGCAAAACCTTCTGCGCCCATGCACCCGGCGCGATGGAGCCGCTGCAGTCGGCGCTGAAGTATTTCCGCGCCGAGTTCGAGGCGGGCATTGCCAAGGCACCCGCGCAGGTGGCGGCATGACTGCCCTTGCGCTAGCGGTGTTGAAGGCAATGATCGTTTTGCCTGTTTGCTGGTTTATCTCTTACCAGAACCGTCACCACAAACGTTCGATGTGGGACTCGGAAGAACAATTGCCGGAACATCACAACGAAGGAAATTCGAAGGACTGACGTGGCCATCATTCACGTAGACGGCAAGCAGTACGAAGTCGACGGCGGCGACAACCTGCTGCACGCCTGCCTGTCGCTTGGCCTCGACATCCCCTACTTCTGCTGGCACCCGGCGCTGGGCAGCGTCGGCGCCTGCCGCCAGTGCGCGGTGAAGGCCTACCGCGACGCCAACGACAAGCAGGGCCGCATCGTCATGTCCTGCATGACGCAGTCCACCGACGGCACCTTCATCTCCATCGCCGACACAGAGGCCAAGGAATTCCGCGCCAGCGTGGTGGAGTGGCTGATGACCAACCACCCGCACGATTGCCCGGTGTGCGAGGAAGGCGGCCACTGCCACCTGCAGGACATGACGGTGATGACCGGCCACGCCGCGCGCCGCTACCGCTTCACCAAGCGCACGCACCAGAACCAGTACCTGGGGCCGTTCATCAACCATGAGATGAACCGCTGTATCGCCTGCTATCGCTGCACGCGCTATTACAAGGACTACGCCGGCGGCACCGACCTGGGCGTCTACGGCACCGCCGCCAATGTCTACTTCGGCCGCGACACCGACGGCGTCCTGGAAAGCGAATTCTCCGGCAATCTCACCGAGGTCTGCCCCACCGGCGTGTTCACCGACAAGACCCACGGCGAGCGCTACAACCGCAAGTGGGACATGCAGTTCGCGCCCAGCATCTGCCAGGGCTGCTCGGTCGGCTGCAACATCAGCCCGGGCGAACGCTACGGCGAGATCCGCCGCATCGAGAACCGCTACAACGGCGTGGTCAACCACTACTTCCTGTGCGACCGCGGCCGCTTCGGCTACGGCTTCGTCAACCGCAAGGACCGCCCGCGCCAGCCGCTGCTGAAGCGCGACGGCAACTTCGTCACCGTGCCGCCGCAGGAGGCGCTGGCCCATGCCGCCAAGCTGCTGAAACAGGCCAAGCGGGTGATCGGCATCGGCTCGCCGCGCGCCAGCCTGGAAGCCAACTATGCCTTGCGCAAGCTGGTCGGCGCGGAGAATTTCTTCGACGGCCACGCGGCAGCCGAGGGCGCGCTGGTGCGCAAGGTGGCAACGATCCTCAGCGAAGGCCACGTCCGCATCCCCAGCCTGCGCGTGATCGAGCAGGCCGACGCGGCCTTCGTACTCGGCGAGGACGTGACCAATACCGCGCCGCGCATCGCCCTGGCGCTGCGCCAGACGGCGCGCGGGCGCCACAACACCCTGGCTGCACAGAAGCACATCGCCGACTGGCAGGCCGCCGCGCTGGCCGACATCGGCCAGCATGAAAAGAACCCGCTGTTCATCGCCAGCGTGGCCGAAACGCGCCTCGACGATATCGCCGCCGGCAAGTTGCGGGCCGCTCCCGAGGATCTGGCGCGCCTGGGCTTTGCGGTGGCGCACCTGATCGACGCGGCCGCGCCCGCCGTGCCCGGCCTCGATGCGGACTCCGCCGTGCTGGCGAAGACCATTGCCGACGCCTTGCTGGCGGCGGAACGCCCCCTGCTGGTGTCGGGCACCGGCAGCGGCCTGGACAGCGTGCTCGAGGCCACTGCCAACGTGGCGCGTGCGCTGCAGGCCAAGGGCAAGCATGTCGAATTAAGCCTGGTGGTGCCGGAAGTCAACAGCATGGGCCTGGCCCTGATGCAGGCCCCGGGCCTGGACCAGGCGCTGGCCGCCCTGCAGTCGGGCGCCGCCGATGGCCTGGTGGTGCTGGAGAACGACCTGTATCGCCGCGCCGCCAGGGCGCAGGTCGACGCCGCGCTGAAGAATGCCAAACTGGTGGTCGCCGATCACCAGATGAACGCCACGGCGCAGCGCGCCGAGGTGCTGCTGTCCGCCGCCAGCTTCGCCGAAGGCGACGGCACCGTGGTCAACAACGAAGGCCGCGCGCAGCGCTATTTCCAGGTCTACGACGCCAGCTATTACGATCCCAAGGTGGCGGTCCGCGAAGCCTGGTACTGGCTCAGCGACCTGCGGGCCCAATGGTCCGGCGCCGCCGCCGAGTGGCAGCATTTCGACGAGGTCACAGCCGCCTGCGCCCGGGAGTTGCCGCAGCTGGCCGGCATGGTCAAGGCCGCGCCGAACGCGCAGTTCCGCATGAACGGACTCAAGGTGGCACGCGAACCGCACCGCTACAGCGGCCGCACCGCGATGCGCGCCAATATCTCGGTGCATGAGCCGCGCGCCAGCCAGGATGCCGATACCGCCCTGGCCTTTTCCATGGAAGGCCATCACGGCACCGAAGCCGGCGACCGGCCTTCGTCCCTGATCCCATTCGCCTGGTCACCGGGCTGGAATTCGCCGCAATCCTGGAACAAGTTCCAGGACGAGGTGGGCGGACACCTGCGCGGCGGCGATGCCGGCGTGCGCCTGTTCGATCCGCAGGCCCATGCCGCGGCCAAGGGCTACTTCGACCGTATTCCCGCGGCTTTCGCACCGGCGGCCGGCGCCTGGCGCACGGTCGTGCTGCAGCACATCTTCGGCGGCGACGAGCTTTCCTCGCGCGCCGCGCCGATCGCCGAACGCGCGCCCAAGCCCTACGTCGGCCTCAACCCCGCCGACGCCGACAGCCTCGGCGCCGGTACCGGGATGCTGATGGACGTCGCGCTGGCCGATTCGGCGGCACGCCTGCCGCTGCGCTTGCTGCCCTCGCTGCCGCGCGGAACCGTCGGCCTGCCGCTGGGCGTGGAGGGAATGCCGTACGGGGAAGCGGGCGCCAATATCAAACTGTCGCGGGTAAAGACCGCATGAGCAACTGGCTCACACCCACGGTTGTCGCGGCCATCGTCGCCTGCCTCAAGGCCCTGGTGCTGCTGTTCGGCTCGGTCATCGTCGCCGCCATGCTGATCTGGGTGGAGCGCCGCCTGTTGGGCGTGTGGCAGGACCGCTACGGCCCGAACCGGGTTGGCCCCTTCGGCCTGGGCCAGGTGGTGGCGGACATGATCAAGATCTTCTTCAAGGAAGACTGGATGCCGCCGTTCGTCGACAAGCCGGCCTTCCTGATCGCGCCGATGGTGGCGATGACCACCATGATGATGGCCTTCGTGCTGGTGCCGGTGGCGCCGGGCTGGGACGTGGCCGGGGACCTGAATATCGGTGTGCTGCTGTTCTTCGCCCTCGCCGGCCTCGCGGTCTACGCGGTGATGCTCGGCGGCTGGTCCAGCAACAGCAAGTACGCCCTGCTCGGCGGCCTGCGCTCGGCCGCGCAGATGCTCAGCTACGAAGTGTTCATGGGCGTGGCGCTGATGGGGGTGGTGATGCAGACGGGCTCGTTCGCGGTCAACGACATCATCGCCTGGCAGGGCCACCACGTCTGGTTCATCATTCCGCAGTTCTTCGGCTTCTGCACCTTCTCGCTGGCGGCGGTGGCGACCACGCACCGCCATCCTTTCGACCTGCCCGAGGCCGAACAGGAACTGGCCGCCGGCTACCACACCGAATATTCCGGCATGAAGTTCGGCATGTTCTTCGTCGCCGAATACGTCGGCGTGGTGGTGGTCTCGGGACTGCTCACCACGCTGTACTTCGGCGGCTGGCATGGGCCATTTGCGGAAAGCCACGCCTGGCTGGGGTTCCTGTATTTCTTCCTCAAGACCTTCTTCTTCATCATGCTCTTCATCCTGCTGCGCGGCGCCCTGCCGCGGCCGCGCTACGACCAGGTGATGGCGGGCGGTTGGAAGTTCTGCCTGCCGCTGGCCCTGGTCAACATGCTGGTCACCGGCGCCCTGGTACTGGCGAGCGGAGCCTAGGAGCGGACCCATGAAAGAATCGTTCGCCAGCTTCTGGGCCATCCTGATCGGCGTCTACAGCAACCTGCGCAGCATGTGGATGGTGTCCATGCACACCTTCCGCAAGCGCGACACCATCCAGTATCCCGAGGAGAAGGTGTACCTGCCGCCGCGCTACCGCGGCCGCATCGTGCTGACCCGCGACCCGGACGGCGAGGAGCGCTGCGTGGCCTGCAACCTGTGCGCCGCCGCCTGCCCGGTGGGCTGCATCTCGCTGCAGAAGGCGGAAAAGGAGGACGGACGCTGGTATCCGGAATTCTTCCGCATCAACTTCTCGCGCTGCATCTTCTGCGGCCTGTGCGAGGAAGCCTGCCCGACCACGGCGATCCAGATGACGCCGGACTTCGAGCTGGGCGAGTACCGCCGCCAGGACCTGGTGTACGAAAAGGAGCACCTGCTGATCAGCGGCACCGGCAAGTACCACGACTACAACTTCTACCGCGTCGCCGGCCTGTCCATCGCCGGCAAGCCGAAAGGCGCCGCGCAGAACGAGTCCAAGCCGATCGACGTCAAGTCGCTGCTGCCGTGATGGGATCTGCCATGAACCCCGTGCTCAGCGTCATCCTGTCGCACCTGGACTTCTACTTCGCCGGCATGGTGGCCGTGCTGGCGACGTTCCTGGCGGTGACCCGGGCCAACCCGGTGCATGCCCTGCTTTACCTGATCGTGTCGCTGCTGGCCGTGGCGATGATCTTCTTCATCATCGGCGCGCCGTTCGCGGGCATCCTCGAGATCATCGTCTACGCCGGCGCGATCATGGTGCTGTTCGTGTTCGTGGTGATGATGCTGAACCTGGGCCGCGCCACCGTCGAGCAGGAAAAGCGCT
>CAJCJI010000008.1 GCA_903970595.1 Verrucomicrobiota bacterium | reverse complement strand
CCGTAAACCTCATAGGAATCGGGATTGCCGAAGTTGCTCCTGGGCTCGGCCTGGGGCACCGCATCGGGGATTTGCGCCACATTCGCCGGAATCTCTTCCGCCGCCGGCGGGCCGTCCTGCTGCGGCATGGGAACGGGAGCGCCGCTGACGACGGGGGCCGGCCGCGACACCCGGATTGGGGGGGCGGGGCGCACGGCGTCGCTGCCGCAGCCGGTGAGCACGGCGGCAAGGCAACACAGCGCTATGGCAGCGAAGCTGCGCATGGCAGCGGCGTCAATCCCGATCAAGGACTATCTTCCGCCAATTTCAATTCGTATGCCAGCGACGCCACCGACATGGCGTAAAACACGCGCGGGTTGTAGGACATCACCGAGTAGAAATTCGGCAGGGCGATCCAGTATTCCGGCGCCCCGCTGTCGTGGCTCAGTTCGAGCAGCCCGGCCGGCATCTCCGGCGGCAGCGTCGATGGCTCGTCCACGCCGGACTGGCGCAGTGCGGCGACGGTCTGCGCCGGCATCCTGGCGTTGCGCGGGATCCCGGCCTCCGGCGGCGGCACGGCGTCGACGCCGGCCAGCAGGGCCTGGCCGCGATGCCAGCTGCGCTGCGGGTCGTAGTTCACCAGGTAGTTGGCGACGCTGCCGATGGCGTCGGCGGGCGACCACAGGTCGATGCTGCCGTCGCCGTCGAAGTCCACCGCCAGGTTGCGGTAGTTGCTCGGCATGAACTGCGCCAGGCCCATGGCGCCGGCGTAGGAGCCGCGCATCTCGCCGGGCTGGAAGCCCTGGTCGCGGCACAGCACGAAGAACTGCGTCAGCTGGTCGAAGAAAAACGGCGCCCGCGTCGGATGATCGAAGCCGAGCGTGGCCAGCGAATCGAGCACGCGGTACTTGCCGGTATAGACGCCATACTTGGTCTCCACCCCGAGCAGGGCGGTGACCACTTCCGGCGGCACGCCGTAGCGCTGCTGCGCCAGGTCCAGCCACTGCTTCTGCTCCTGCATGAAGCGCAGGCCGTTGGCGATATTGGCCGGGCTCACGTGCAGCGGCTTGTAGTCCTCCCAGCTCAGCACCTTTTCCTTGCTGGTCTGCTCGCTGACGATCAGCTGCGGCAGCTGCCGCGCCTGGCGCAGCGCTTTTTTGACGCCGGCGAGCTGGCGGGGGGTGAAGTGGTAGCGGCTCTTCAGCGACTGCAGCAACTCCGCCGCCTTGGGGTTGCGGCTATAGTCGGCGCCCGCCGCGGCCGCATACAGGCACAGCAGGGCCGCGCCGATGCGCATCAGGGCGCGCTTCATCAGCTGGCCAGCAGCTTGCGGTGCGTCTGCACCGACATGACGATGCCAAAGCCGGCCAGCAGGGTCACCGCGGAGGTGCCGCCATAGCTGACCAGGGGCAGCGGCACGCCCACCACCGGCAGCAGGCCGATGACCATGCCGCAGTTGATGAACACGTAGATGAAAAAGGTCAGCCCCAGGCTGCCGGCGAGCAGGCGCTGGAAGGTGTCCTGGCCGCGCAGGGCGATGACCAGGCAGCGCACCACGATGGCGCTGTAGAGCAGCAGCAGCAGCAGCACGCCGATCAGCCCGAGTTCCTCGGAGTAGACCGCGAAGATGAAGTCGGTATGCGCTTCCGGCAGAAAATCGAGGTTGGCCTGGGTGCCCATCAGCCAGCCCTTGCCGAACATGCCCCCGGAACCGATGGCGATCTTGCTCTGCGTGATGTGGTAGCCGGCGCCGAGCGGGTCGCGCTCCGGGTCGAGGAAGGTGAGCAGGCGGTTGCGCTGGTAGTCGTGCAGCTTCAGCCACAGCAGTGGCGCCGCCCCGGCGGCGGCGCCCGCCGCCAGGATGATCCAGCGCCAGCGCAGGCCGCCGAAGAACAGGGCCAGCACGCCGGCGGTGACCACCAGCAGGGCGGTGCCCAGGTCAGGCTGGATGGCGATCAGGCCGGTCGGCACCATGATCAGCCCCAGGCTCACCAGCAGGGTCAGGAAACTCGGCGGCAGATGCCGGCTTTGCAGGTAGGCGGCCACGGCGATGGGCGCCGCCAGCTTCATCAGCTCGGACGGCTGGAAGCGCATCACGCCCAGGTCAAGCCAGCGCTGCGCCCCCTTGGCATGCTGGCCGAGCAGGGCCACGGCGAGCAGCAGCAGCATCGAAAAGCCGTAGAACCAGGGCGCGGCGGCGCGGTAGAACTCCGGCGGCGCCTGCGCCAGCACCACCATGATGACCAGGCCCAGAACCAGCCGCTGCGCCTGGCTGATCACCATGCCCAGCGACTGTCCCGAGGCGGAATACAGCACGAACAGGCCCAGCCCGGACACGGCCAGCAGCAGCAGGCCCAGTATCAGGTCGAAGTGCCAGCGCGCAAACCAGGCGCCCCAGCTGCGCACCGGCTTGGGCGCGGAGCTGATGACGCTGACGTTTACTGTCATAAGCGGGGACGGTTCAGGGCAGGATGCCGCGCCGGCTGCGGCGGCTGCGGATGCCGCCCAGCAGGCCGGCGGCCAGCGGCCACAGCAGGCTGGTGGTGAGCAGGGGCATCCAGCGGCGCAGCGGATCGGCCGGATGGTGGGTGAGCCCGTCGATCCAGAACATCAGGAAGACGTAAAGCGCCCATACCGGCGTAAGCGCCAGCGTGGCCTGCCACAGCGGAAAGGCCAGCAGCGTGCCGCTCAGGCTGCGTGCCGCAAAAGCCACCGTCACCAGGCCCAGGGCGTACTGCCCCAGGGGCGCGCCGTATAGCACGTCGCAGCACAGCCCGAGCAGCCAGGCCATGACCATCACCGGCATGTCGGGGGCGTATATCGCCCAATAGGCCAGGGTCAGTGCCGGCAGCATGGGCCGGAACGGGGTCAGCACGTCGGGTAGGGCGATGCTCTGCAGCAGCAGCGCCAGCAGCAGGCTGAGCACGAACACCAGCAGGTTGCCTTCCTGGTTCATTGCGGCGCGGCGTCGGCAGCGGGGGCAGCAGCCGGAGCCCATGGCCACCTTCACGCCGGTCTCCGTCAGCCCC
>CAJCJI010000007.1 GCA_903970595.1 Verrucomicrobiota bacterium | reverse complement strand
ATTCCATCAGGGACAGCGGCTTCGCCGCATCTAAAGTCCGGATGTACGACTGCAATCTACGCCTTCAAATCATCAACAACTGAATGCTTGGCAAACCGGGGGCGTCCATGTACGAAGGTTCCAGGGGGTCCTTGGGCGTCCGATAGACACCGTAAGGTCCAGGAACGTCCGGACAAGCCGGATTCAAGTGCCGGGATTCACGACTTCGCTGTACCAGCAGGCCAGCGCCTGAGCACGATGCCGCTCGCGAGCCGCCGCGGTAGGCAGCCAGTTGCCGTAACTGCTGGCGGCGCGGGTGAAGAAATCGAGCAGGGCCAGGTGGCGCCGCATCACGCGCTGCTGGCGGTGCACGATGAGCGGGTTGAAGATGCCGTAGCGGGAGAAAATCTGCCGCGGATTCTTCTTGACCCACAGCCATGAGCCCATCTCCAGCGTCAGCGGCAAGAAGATCCGTTCGCCCTGCTCGGTTGCGCGCAGGTACAGGTGGTCCCAAAGGTCGCCGTGAGTGAGGTACTGGCGGCTTTGAGGCTCGAAGATGTAAGTGTGATGGGCGTTGCTCTGATCGAAAATCGTGCGCAGGGCATGCATCTCCGGCAGGTGGCCGATCGGCTGCGCCGTATGGGCGAACGGGAACCAGATACGGTCACGCGAACCGAAACCGGAATGACAGTCCAGCGCCAGGCTGAAGCGGCGGCCGAGCAGCTCCCGCTCCACCAGTTCACACAGGGCCGCGCTTTCCGCTTCCATCGGCGCCTGGCTGTGTCCGCGATACCAGGGCAGGCCGCGGCTGAGGCGATGCCCGCCGATCATGAAGGGCACCGGCTCGACCGCCTCCACCGGCGAATTGCGCATCAGGTCCACGCCATTGGGATTCGCGCGCGTGCCCAGCCACAGGCCGCCCGGGTTGACCATCGGCATGAAAACCAGGCGCACCCCTTTGAGCTGTTCGCGCAGCACCGTATCCCAGGGCAGGCGCATCAGCAGGCTGCGCATATAAGCCAGCACCACCTCGGCGCCGATGCGCTCCAGGCCGTGAACGCCGCCGAAGAAGCCGACCGCGGGTACCTCCGGCGAGTCGTTTCCCAGGGTGAAGGAGTGAACCGGCAGGCTGCGTCCCGCGCATTGAACCTGACACAATTCGCGGATATCGAAGTGCGAACGGCCCTCCTCGATCAGGCGGCTGAGCTCGGTCAATTCGGGTGGATCGGTCTGGCTCACGCGCTGGATGTGGGCATTGGTCTCAGTGTACTGTAGCGGAGACAGATGTCATGTTCTTGACGCATTCCCGCAACAAATGCACGGCTTCATCGAACTGCAACGCTTGCGTCACAAATCCTTGATATCTTCCTTCATCGTCGCCGGGACGCGGTATGTCATCCAGGTGTGAGGAAAGCCCACAGGAAGAGTGATCATGCGTGGATTCGTTCGCAGCTTCAAAACCCACCCGGTGCTGACCCTGGGCGCGGTGGTGCTGGGCGTGCTGGAATTCGCCGCATTGCAGCGTTCGCAATTAAGCCAGCGGGCGCTGACCCGGCAGTAAACAGCGGTTCAGGCGAAGCCTTACTGGCTATCGCTCAAATAAACAATTTCCGGCGGACCCTGCACGCCCGCGGCGGCCATGCGCTGTGCCAATTCCTCTGATTCAAAGTACGCCCTGGCTTTGGCGATGTGCGTGGCGTGCAGCAACAGCATCACGTCAAGCGGATCGTCGACGTTGCGCCACAGGTTGAATTCGCGGATGCCGACGCTGTCCCGCAAGCTGCGGCCACGGTCGTAGGCCTGCTTCCAGGCGTTGAAATCGATCACTTTGATGCGGGCCATGATGTGGAACATGCTGGCTTCTCCAATGAATGTTGCCGCCAGCGTCGAAAGGCCACAGACGCCAGCGACTGCTTCATCTTAGACCTGTTTACCGGATAGGGAGCGCCCGGGTTCGCCGCTCGCATTCAGATAACCTGCTATCGACTTCAGCATTGAGCCTGATGGAAGCATTTCTGCGATCAATGTCGTCTCCAGTAGCTTTCACGATGCCGAATTTGAAGATCAACTCGTCAAGCGAATCAGGCTGATCAACTTCGGCACTTGCGAAGGACCGCAGTACAGTCGACAGAGCTATCCGATCCAATTCCAGCGGATGTGACAGCAAAACCATCTTCGACAAGGACATTCCTTGTAGCGGATCAACGACAAAAAAGCGGGTTGAACGACTGAGGTTCAACCCGCTTTTTTTATCAGCTCTTACCTTAGAACAACGCCGCATCCAGCTCCATCAAGGTCGCCGCGCCTGCCCGCGCGGCGCGCAGGTGGAATTCCGTTTCCGGCAGCAGCTTGGCGTAGTAATAGCGGGCGGTGGCAAGCTTGCCGACGTAGAACGTATCCCCGGAGTCCTTCTTGTCCAGGGCGATGCGCGCCATGCGCGCCCAGAAGTAGGCGAATACCAGGTGGCCGACGATGCGCAGGTAGGGCGTGGACGCGGCGCCAACCTCTTCCGGGTTCTTCATCGCCTTCTGGCCGATTTCGGCGGTGAGCTTGGTCACCTTGTCGCCCAGGTCCGCCAGCGGCCCGATGAACTCGGCCATTTCCGGCTTGTCGGCCTGGGACTTGGCGAACTGCGTCACCAGCTTGCCGAACTTCATCAGCTTGGCGCCCATGTCGCTGAGCACCTTGCGGCCGATCAGGTCCAGCGCCTGCACGCCGTTGGTGCCCTCGTAGATCAGGTTGATGCGGGCGTCACGGACGTATTGCTCCATGCCCCATTCTTTCACGTAGCCGTGGCCGCCCAGCACCTGCAGGCCCAGGTTGGTGCATTCAAAGCCATTGTCGGTGAGGAAGGCCTTGATGATCGGGGTGAGGAGGGCCACCAGGTCGGCCGAGTCTTTGCGCACTTTCTCGTCCGGATGCGACAGCTCCCGGTCGATCTGCAGGCCGGTCCAGTAGGCAAAGGCGCGGCCGCCCTCGACGTAGGCTTTCTGCGTCAGCAGCAGGCGGCGCACGTCGGGATGGACGATGATCGGATCGGCCGGCTTGTCCTTGGCCTTGGGGCCGGACAGGGAGCGCATCTGGATGCGGTCTTTCGCATAAGCCAGCGAGTTCTGGTAGGCGATCTCGGTCAGGCCCAGGCCCTGCATGCCCACGCCCAGCCGCGCGCCATTCATCATCACGAACATCGCCGGCAGGCCGCGGTTGGGCTCGCCCACCAGCCAGCCCTTGGCGCCGTCGAGGTTGATGACGCAGGTGGAATTGCCGTGAATGCCCATCTTGTGCTCGATCGAGCCGCACTTGACGCCGTTGCGTTCGCCCGGCTTGCCGTCCGCCGTGGGCAGGAACTTGGGCACGATGAACAGGGAGATGCCCTTGGTGCCGGCCGGCGCATCCGGCAGGCGCGCCAGCACCAGATGGATGATGTTGTCCGACAGATCGTGTTCGCCGGCGGAGATGAAGATCTTGCTGCCGCTGATGTGATAGGAGCCATCGGCCTGGGGCTCGGCCCGGGTGCGCAGCAGCCCCAGGTCGGTGCCGCAGTGCGCCTCGGTCAGGCACATGGTGCCGGTCCATTCGCCGGAGACCAGTTTGGGCAGGTACAGCTGCTGCAGCGCAGGCGTGCCGTGGGCGCGCAGCGCCGCGTAAGCGCCGTGCGACAGGCCGGGGTACATGCCCCAGGCCTGGTTGGCGGAGTTGAGCATCTCCATGAAGACGTTGTTGACCAGCTCGGGCAGGCCCTGGCCGCCGTAGTTGGGGTCCGCCGACAGGGCCGGCCAGCCGGCCTCGACGTACTGTTTATAGGCTTCCTTGAAACCCTTCGGCGCGGTGACCACGCCGTCGCCGACGTAGGTGCAGCCTTCGGCATCGCCGCTCTGGTTGAGCGGGAACAGCACCCCGCTGCAGAACTTGCCGGCTTCCTCCAGCACCTGGTCCACGGTGGCGGCGTCGATCTCGGCATGCGCGGGCATGGCCTTGAATTCCTGCTCGACTTCGAGCAATTCGTGCAGGACAAACTGCATGTCGCGCAGCGGCGGCGTGTACTGGCCCATGAAACTCTCCAATGCGAAAGGTTTGAGGAAGCGGTGCAGGTGGTGCCCGAAGGGCGGGATTTTGGGGTATCCGGATTACCACCGTCAATACGCTAGCGTATGTTGAAGAGGAATGCCTTGGCTGTGGAGACAAAATGCGTGAAGCCGGTGCGCATTTCCGGGACTTCGCCGCCGCATCGAGGCATCGCATACCCACCCCAGTCTCCTGGTCTGCCGCGAACAACATCTTCCCCATGCAATTCAGTTCGCGTTCATGCCGTCTGGTACATTGTTGGCACCCGCCTTCGGTGCTGCAATTTGGCCTCGGGGCAGCTCAGCGCAACTGTGAATTCCATATGAAAAATTCCGCTTCGAGACAAAAGCTCTTTTCTGCTCTGACCGGCGCCGTCGCCTTGCTCGCGTGGTCGTTTGCGGCCCCGGCGATGGCCGGCGCCGCCTCGGATAGTTATGGCGGGCGCGACATGCTCGTGTTCGTGCCGGCTCAATTGCCCCCGGCAGGCTCACGGGCGCTGGTCGTCGTTCTGCACGGCGGGCTGGGCAATGCCCAGCATATCGAGGCCCGGGAAGGCGGCGAAAGCGGGCTGAATATGGATGCGATGGCCGAAAAAAACGGCTTCGTCGTGGCCTATCTGAACGGCACTCCGGTGACGCGATTCATGGGGGCCGACAAGCTGGGCTGGAATGCCGGCGGCGGCTGCTGCGGAGTACCGGCCGCCAACAATGTGGACGATGTCGGCTATGTCACGGGCGCCGTTGCATACCTCGCCGGCAAATACGGGATTGATCGCAATCGTATCTACGGGATGGGGCATTCGAATGGCGCGATGCTGACGCAGCGCCTGATGTGCGAATCGAATCTCTACGCGGCGGCCGTTGCCGTTTCCGGACCACTCAATCTCGCCACTTCAGGCTGTCCGGCCGCAAAGGGGAAACGCATACTCGCCATCCATGGGGCGGACGACGAGACGGTTCCGGTCGCCGGCGGACAAGGCGCCAGAAGCCTGGGCAAGGCGGTCTACAATTCCGAAGAGCGTTCGCGGCAGACCTTTGCCAATTCCGGCGCCACGTATGAATTGCTGCTGGTGCCTGGAGCCCCGCACAAGCTCGACGATATCGACGCCATCCTGCAGCGCACTGAAGGCCAGACCATCGCCGAGAAGGCCGCCCGGTTTTTCGGTCTGCTCGGGTCGAATCACTAAAGCGCCGCGATCCAGGCTCACAAGCGCCGCGCTGCTTCCTGCTCCAGTTTGGTCAGCGCCACCCGGTTGCGCAGATAGAGCGGCAGCAAGTCCCCGGCGCCGATGCTGCGGCCGGCGGCGAATTCAGGCAGTGCCAGCGGCAGTGCATCGCGCGCGCGCGGCAGGGCGGACCCGTCGAGAGGGTCCAGATTTGCACCAGTGCGCGCGCGCAGGGCGTTCAGGTGCGTGCTCCAGCCGCTGCCGACTGCGGCGTAGCTGCCTGCGACGGGCAGCGCCAGGTCCGCCGGCGGTGCAACCACGGCCTCGTTCTGCGCCGCGGCCAGGCCCTCGACCGCGGCGTAGCCGCAGAAATACACCTCGTTCATGCGCGCATCGATGGCGGCCAGCACCTGTCCGGCGCCATGCAGGCGGATTGCGCCCTGCGCCAGCATGGCCAGCGAAGACACGGCAACCACCGGCCGGTCCAGTCCCAGGGCCAGACCCTTGACGAAGCCGACGCCGATGCGCACGCCGGCGAAGCTGCCCGGCCCGACCCCGCTGGCGATGCCATCGATCTGCGCCAAGCTGATACCGCAGTCGGCCAACAGGCCCTGCAGCATGGACGGCAGCAGCCGCGAGTGCTCGCGTACAGTAAACTCGTAGCGCTCGTGGACTTCGCCGTCCAGCCACAGCGCGACCGAGCAGGCCTCGGTGGCGGTATCGATGGCGAGCAGCTTCATGCGGCCTTGAGCCCGCGCAGCCAGTCGGCAGCGGCTTCGGCGCCGGCCAGCAGCGGCATCGGCGGCAGGCTGGCCAGGACGCGTTTGCCGTAGGACTTGGAGCGCAGGCGCGGATCGCAGATCACCACCAGGCCATAGTCGGCGTCGTCGCGGATCAGCCGGCCGACGCCCTGGCGCAGCGTGGTGATGGCGCGCGGCAGCTGCACCTCCGAGAACGGATTGCCGCCGCGGGCGCGCACCGCTTCCAGCCGCGCCTCGAATACCGGGTCGTTCTGCTGCCCGAACGGCAGCTTGTCGATCGCCACCAGGCGCAGCGCCGGGCCTTTCACGTCCACACCTTCCCAGAAGCTGCTGGTGGCGACGAGCACGCCATTGCCGGCGCGGCTGAAGCGGTCCACCAGCACCGCCTTGGCGTCCTCGCCCTGCACGAACAGCGGGAACGCGGCCTTGCGCAGCCGGGCGGCGATGCGCGCCAGGGCGCGGTGGCTGGTGCAGAGCACAAAGGCACCGCCGCTGGCGGCCTCGATCAGCGGCAGCAGTGCGTCGGCCACCGCGTCGGGGTGCTCCGCCGTGTTGGGGTCGGGCAAAGCGGGCGGCAGGTACAGCCGGGCCTGGCGCGAATAATCGAAAGGGCTATCCAGCCGCAGGGTGCGCGCCTCGCCCAGGCCCAGGGTGTCGCGGAAATGGGAAAAGTCCTCGCCCGCAGCCAGCGTGGCCGAGGTGAAGACCCAGGCGCCCGGGTAGGCCGCCATGAAATTGCGGAAGCCCTCGGTAGGCTCCACCGGCGCGCTGTGCAAGGCGCCTCCGCGACCCTGCGCCTCCACCCAGCGCACCTGCTGGCCGGCGGCCTCGGGCGACTCGTCCGGCTCCGCAATCAGCTCCAGGCGCTTGATCAGGCCGGCGGCGCGCTGCGCACAGGCGTCCAGGCCGGCGCTGCGTTCGGCGTAGCGTTTCAGCTCGGCGCCGCACTCGTCCAGCGCATTACGCGCCGCGCCGAGGGCGGAAACCGCGCCGGGCAGGCCGCCGAACTGCCGCCAGGCCAGGCGCCCGGCCAGCTCCAGGAAGGGACGCTCCAGTTCGGACGCCGCGATGGCCAGGGCGTCCACCGCTTCGGTGAGGTCCGGCATGTCGCGGAATTCCTGCAGCTCGCTGCCGGTATCGCGCACCAGGTCCAGCAGCTGCCGGGTGGAGACGCGCTCGCCGAAGAACTGCGCCGCCAGTTCCGGCAGCTGGTGCGCCTCGTCGACGATGATGGCTTCGGCGCCGGGCAGCACGCCGAAGCCTTCCTGCTTCAGGCGGAAATCGGAAAACAGCAGGTGGTGATTGACCACCACCAGGTCCGCCGCCTGCGCCGCGCGGCGCGCCTTGACTACATGGCACTCGGCGAAATCCGGACACTTGGCGCCGAGGCAGTTGTCCGCGGTGGAGGTGATCGCCGGCAGCAAGGGATCGTCCGGCGCGATCGAGCCCAGCTCGGACACCTCGCCGCTGAGAGTGCGATGCGCCCATTCGTCCACCGCCTGCAGGCGGTCGCGCCGCACCCGGCCGCGTGGATCGAGCTGCGCCTTGCGCAGGCGGTACAAGCACAGATAGTTGCCGCGGCCCTTGAGCAGGCTGACCCGCGCCGGC
>CAJCJI010000006.1 GCA_903970595.1 Verrucomicrobiota bacterium | reverse complement strand
TGGCGGGTTTCTGCCAGGCGCGCGCGCTGTCCACGCGCAATGACGCGCCGCAGCTGGCCAGCCGGCCGTGGGACCGCGACCGCGACGGTTTCGTGCTGGGCGACGGTGCGGGCGTGGTGGTGCTGGAGGAACTGGAGTTCGCCAAGGCGCGCGGCGCGCGGATTTACGGCGAGCTGATCGGGCTGGGCATGTCGGGCGATGCCTACCACATCACCCTGCCGCCGGAAGACGGCAATGGCGCACGCCGCGCCATGCAGAACGCGCTGAAGGATGCGGGCCTGAATCCGGAACAGATCGATTACGTCAACGCGCACGGCACCTCGACGCTGGCCGGCGACCAGGCCGAAAGCACGGCAATCAAGCTGGCCTTCGGCGACTACGCCAGGAAAGTGGCGGTGAGTTCGACCAAGTCGATGACCGGCCACCTGCTAGGCGCCGCGGGCGGGATCGAAGCGGTGTTCTCCCTACTGGCATTGCGCGACCAGGTGATCCCGCCGACCATCAACCTGGATCATCCCAGCGAAGGCTGCGACCTCGATTACGTGCCGCACACCGCGCGCAAGGCCAGGCTGGATATCGTGATGTCGAACTCATTCGGTTTCGGCGGCACCAACGGCACGCTGGTGTTCAAGCGCTTTCAGTAAGCGGCGCGGTCCGGGGTGTCGACGGCCGGCTGGCCGCGGCGGCCCAATGAATGTGGAAAAATCCTGATGCTGCGCGCCGAAGTTCCCGACCGGCTCGATCTGCTGTCGCTGCATCGGCAGTCGCCGGAGCGCTATCCCTTTTTGCTGGAGAGTGTCGCCGGCCACCCGCAGGCTGGTCGCTATGACGTGCTGTTCGCGTTTCCGGGGGCTGCCCTAGAGACAGGGCGTGAGGGTCTGGGCCATGCCGCCTTTTTCGAGCGGCTCGGCGCCGGGTTCGAGCAGGCGCGCGTGGTGTCGAGGCCGGGCCTGCCGTTCTGCGGCGGCTGGTTCCTGCTGCTTGGGTATGAAGCGGCGCGCGGGGTGGAGCCGCATCTGCGACTGCCGGATACGCCGTACCGGTTGCCGGATGCCCTGGCGGTGCGCTGCACCGCGGCGGTGATCGTCGACCGCGAGCAGGAGCGCAGCCTGCTGCTGGCCGAGAGCGAGCCGGCGCAGCTGGAGCAGTTGCAGGCGGACTGCGCCATGCTCGCGGCGGCGCCGGAACCGCCGGCCGGTTCGCTGCTGGCGGACATCGGCGAAGACCCCGAGCTGCAGTTCCTGCGCGGGGTCGAGGCGGTGCTGGAGTATCTGCGCGCGGGCGATATCTTCCAGGCAAACCTGTCGCGCGCCTGGCGCGCACGCTTGCGCGGCGGCGTGGATTACCTGGACGTCTATGCGCGCCTGCGCCGCGCCAACCCGGCACCGTTCGCCGGCCTGGCCTGCTGGCGCGGCAGCGCGGTGCTCAGTTCCTCGCCGGAACGGCTGGTGCATGTCGAAGGCGACCAGGTGCAGACGCGGCCCATCGCCGGCACCCATGCCCGCCTGCAGGATGAGCCGGCGGATGCGCTGCAGCGCGCCGGACTGTTGGCGAGCCTGAAGGAACGCGCCGAACACCTGATGCTGATCGACCTGGAGCGCAACGACCTTGGACGGGTGTGCGTGCCGGGCAGCGTCGAGGTGAGCGAGCTGATGAGCATCGAAAGCTATGCCCATGTGCATCACATCGTGTCCAACGTGCGGGGCCGGCTGCGTGCCGGAATCGGCCCGGTGGAGGCGCTGCGGGCGGTGTTCCCGGGCGGCACCATCACCGGTTGTCCCAAGGTGCGAGCGATACAGGTCATCGCGGAGCTGGAAGGCGTCGGCCGCGGCCCCTATACCGGCGCCATGGGGTATCTGTCGCGCTGCGGCCGCATGGATACCAATATCCTGATCCGAAGCCTGGTCTGCGAGGATGGCCAGATCAGCCTGCGCGCCGGTGCCGGCATCGTGGCCGACTCCCGGCCGCAGTCCGAGCTGGCGGAGACGCGCGTCAAGGCGCGCGGCCTGCTGCTCGCCCTGGGAGCGCAGGGGTGAGCGCGCCATTGGAAACTTGGCTCAACGGCAGCCGAGTCGGCGATGCCCTGGCCTTCAGCCGCGGGCTGCATTACGGCGACGGCCTGTTCAGAACATTGTTGAAGTATGATTCACAATTGATTGATTTGAAATTACAAATCATAAAAGTCAGCCATGACGCGCAAGCCCTGGGGCTGGAGCCGCCGCCGGCCGAGTTGCTGATGGAGGAAGCCGCAGCGGTCAGCGCTAAAGTTCGCACCGGCGTGGTGAAAATTCTGCTGCTGCGCCAATCCGGCGGGCGCGGCTACAAGCCGCAGAGCGCTCAGGTCGACCGTTTGCTGCAGTGCCATGAGCTGCCGGATTTTCCGGCACGCCACTGGCGCGAAGGCATCGCGGCGATCCGCTGCGGCCTGCGGCTGGGTCGCCAGCCGGCGCTCGCCGGCATTAAGCACCTGAACCGCCTGGAGCAGGTGCTGGCCTCGCGGGACTGGCCGGAGGGAGCCGTTGAAGGCATTCTTTGCGACGAGCGGGGCGCGCCGATCTGCGGCACCCGCAGCAACCTGTTCTGGGTCCGGGACGGGTCGCTGCACACGCCGGCCCTGGATGGCTGCGGGGTGGCCGGCGTGATGCGCGACAAGGTGCTGGCCTGCGGCACCGCGCTGGGGCTGAAGCTGCGTGTCGAGTCGCGTCCCTGGTCGGTATTGCTGGAAGCCGAGGAGGCGTTCGTCACCAACAGCCTGATCGGTATCTGGCCCTTGCGCAGCCTGGAACAGCGCGTATGGCAGGCGCCGGGGCCGCTGACGACGCGTCTGGCGGCCGTGCTGCGGCATCCTTATCTGGGCTTCTCATAACTATTCCGATGCCTGGCCAATGACTCGACCGAAGAAAAAGCGCGGCAGCCTGGTGCCGCCACTGCTGCTCCTGGTGGTGCTGGGCCTGTGCGCCGACGCCTGGATGCAGCTGAACGCGCCGCTGCAGATCGATCAGGCTGCGACAGTGGAGCTGGAATCCGGGCAACGCCTGATTTCGCTGGCGCGGAAGATGGACGATCGCGGCCTGTTCGCCAATGAGCGGCAGTGGGTTTACCTGGTGCTCTATGGGCGGTTGCACGGCGAAGCGGCGCAGTTGAAGGCCGGCGAATACGCAGTCGAGCCGGGGCTTACGCCGCTGGGTTTGCTGGCCGTGCTCATCTCGGGCAAGACCATGCTGCACGAGTTGCGCCTGGTCGACGGCTGGCGTTTCTCGCAGGCCTGGAAGCTGATCCAGGCCGATCCCAATATTTCCCACACCCTAGCCAATGCCGACGACGCGGCGATCATGCAGGCTATCGGCAAATCCGGCATCGGTCCCGAAGGGCGCTTTTTTCCGGACACCTATCGTTTCCCCAAGAGGACCAGCGACGTCAGCTTTCTGCGCAATGCCTACTCGGAGATGGACAAGGTCCTCGATGCCGAATGGGCCGGACGGGCGGCCAACCTGCCTTATGCCAGCCCGGCGCAAGCGCTGATCATGGCCACCCTGGTCGAAAAGGAGTCCGCCGCGGCCAACGAACGCCCGATCATCGCCGGAGTGTTCCTGCGGCGCATGAAAGCGGGCATGCGGCTGCAAACCGATCCGACCGTGATCTATGGCCTGGGCGATGCCTATGACGGCAACCTGCACCTCGAAGACCTGCGCACCGACACGCCTTACAACACCTACACCCGCGACGGTCTGCCGCCGACTCCGATCTGCCTGCCCGGACGCGACGCCATCCACGCCGCGCTGCACCCGGACGACGGCACCGCGCTATATTTCGTCGCCAAGGGCGACGGCACCCACCAGTTCTCCAGCACGCTGGAGGAGCACAATGCCGCAGTGCAGCGCTACCAGATCAAACCCCATCAACATCCATGAGACTCTATCGTTCACCTCACGTGGGAGATCACCCGGTCTCATGGATGCGCCGGCTCGCGACGCCAGAATCCCCATGCTGCGCCTGGGGCCCCTCCACGCTGCTCGCGCCGCGCAATGACTGAGCGCGGCCGACTCATCGTACTGGAGGGGGGCGAGGGCGCCGGCAAGTCCACCCATGCGCGCGCCATCCAGGCCTGGCTGGAGCAAGGCGGCCGCGAGGTGGTCCTGACGCGCGAACCCGGGGGCTCACCTTTGGCCGAGGCGATCCGCGGCCTGGTGCTGGGCGACTGGCCGGAAGGCATCGACGCCGCCACCGAAGCCCTGCTGATCTTCGCCGCCCGCGCGGCGCACCTGCATGCCCTGATCCGGCCGGCGCTGGCGCAGGGCAAGGACGTGGTCTGCGACCGCTTCGTCGACGCCAGCTACGCCTACCAGGGCGCCGCGCGCGGTCTCGGACCGGAAGCCATCGCCAGCCTGGAACGCCTCACCCTGGGCTCGCTGCGGCCGGACCTGGTGCTGCTGCTGGATATCGATCCGCAACAAGGCCTGCAGCGCGCCCGGCGCCGCGGCGGCGAAAACCGCTTCGAGGCCGAGACCCTGGAATTCATGCACAAGGTGCGCGCCGAATACCTGAGGCGCGCCCGGGCCGAGCCGGCGCGGTATGCCGTGATCGACGCCGGGCTGCCGCAGGAGCAGGTCGCCGCCGCCTTGCTGTCCGAGCTGGAGGCGCGCCTGTGAGCGATCCCCTGCGCTTGCTGCCCTGGCAGGGGCCGCTGTGGCGGCTCACCGCCCAGGCCATCGAACAGGAGCGGCTCGGCCATGCGCTGCTGCTGAGCGGCCTGCGCGGCACCGGCAAGCGTGCCTACGCCCGCGTCCTGGCCGCTGCGCTGTGGTGCAAAACGCCGCTGGCGCAGCACCTGCCCTGCGGCCAGTGCGACGACTGCCGGCAGGTCTTGTCGGAAGCGCACCCCGGGTACAGCGCCTTGCGCGTCGAGGAGGACAAACGCGACATCGCCTTCGAAGCGGTGCGCGGCCTGTGCGAACGCATGGGCATGACCAGCCATGACGGCCGCTCCAAGCTCGCCATCATCGATCCCGCGGACGCGCTCAACAACAATGGCCGCAATGCCTTGCTCAAGACCATCGAGGAGCCGCCGCCGCGCAGCCATATCGTGCTGATCTCGGAGCGGCCCCTGGCCCTGCCGGCCACCTTGCGCAGCCGCTGCCAGCAACTGCGCTTTGCCATCCCCGCGCGCGGGGAGGCTCTGGCCTGGCTGGCGGAGTCGGGCGCGGCCGATCCGGCGCAAGCGGCCGCGGCACTGGATGCCGCGCATGGCGCACCGGTCCTGGCCCAGCAGTTTTTGAACGACCAGAGCCTGGCGCTGCGGCAGACCTGGCGCGCGGCCTTGCTGGACCTCGCCGCCGGGCGCAGCGAACCCCTGGCGGCCGCGGCGGCCGTGGGCGAGGCGCAGGCGCAGCCCTTCCTGCGCTGGCTCTATGGCTGGCTGCTGGATCTGCTGCGCGCCGGGCTGGTTTCGGGTGGCGGCGGCGAGGTCGAAACCCTCGCCCGGACGCTGCCGCATCGCGCGCTGGACCGCTATGTGAGCGAAGTGCAGGAGAACCTGCGCCGGCTCGAGTTCAACGCCAAGGCGCAGCTGGTGCTGGAGGCCATGCTGATCCGCTGGAGCGCGCTGGTTGCGCTCGGACGGCGGACTTAGCCAGAATGGCCCCATGAGCACAATGACCCGCCCCGGCTCCGCTCCGGGCATGTTGACCCTGAACATCAAGGACAAGAGTGCCTTGTATGCGTCGTACATGCCTTTCATCAGGAACGGCGGCTTGTTCATCCCGACCAACAAGCAATACCGCCTGGGCGACGAGGTGTTCCTGCTGCTGACCCTGATGGACGGGGCGGAGCGCCTGCCGGTGGCCGGAAAGGTCGTGTGGCTGACGCCGCGCGGCGCACAAGGCAAGCGCCAGCAGGGGATCGGCGTGCAGTTCAGCAGCCAGGACGGCGGCGAGACGCAGAAGAAGATCGACACCTACCTGGCCGGCGTGGTCGCCGACCGGCCGACGCATACGATGTAAGCGATCAGGATTTGGCCGGCAGGCCGTTTTCCAGCGTATAGGCCTCGTAGCCTTTCTCGATCAGCACGAATGCCGCCACCGAGCTGCGGCGGCCGGTGTCGCAGACCACGACGTAGGTCGTGGCCGGGTCCAGTTGCGCCAGCTTCATGCGCAGCATGTACAGCGGAATGTTCAGGCTGTCCGGCAGGTGGGCCCGCTGATATTCGCTGGGCAGCCGCACATCCAGCCACTTGGCCTTGCCGGCCTGGACCAGGGCGCCGGCTTCGTCGAAGCCGATGAGGCGGGCGATCGGGTCATTCAGCAGCGTGCGGAAATCCTGCTTGGACAGGCGCATCAGGCGGCCGCGCGTCAGCATGGTGACGGTGGCATTGCGTTCGCCGTCGGCGATCAGCGATTCCTCGCCGAAGCAGGACCCTGTATCCAGCTCGGCCAGCCGCATCGGCTTCTGGTTCGGCGCTTCGCGCGTCACCATGCAGCGGCCTTCCATGATCACGTAGAAGAAATCCCCCGGTTCGCCCTGCCGCACGATCACCTGGCCGGGGTCGGCGCGCATTTCCTGCATGCGCATGAACATGGCCTGCAGGTTGGAGGGCGGAATGAGTTGGAACACGCGCATCTGCAACAGCTTGGTCATCCAGTCGCCATCATCGACGGCGCCGCCGCCGGTGAGTTCGCCGACCTCGAAGCGGCCGCTTTGATCCCAGGTCAGCATGACGTCGAGCAGACTGGCATCCACCGCGACGTAGCGCGCATCGCGCAGGCAGCGCGCAGCCACCTTGCGCGGCGACTGATGAGCAATGCGATGGAACGAACTGGCCTCGCCGGCGCGGATCACCACCAGGGCCTTGCCGCTGGCATCCTCGAGCTGCACTTCCCCCGCCACCAGGAACAAGGCCGCCTCGGCCGGGTCGCCGATCCTGAACAGGTAAGACCCCGCTGCGGCTTCCATCAGGGTGGACTTGCGTGCCAGGTTCCGCTGGCTTTCAGGCCTCAGGGCGTTGAGCGGGATGTAATTGACGAAGAGCGCGGGATCGACCGCAGCATCCATATACGGCTCCGGCTTGGTTAGGCCTCAGGTGACCTGAGCACCTTATCATGGCGCGGCGCGGCTTTTCCGCGAATCGCGACACATTTCGGTAACTTTAAACTTGGGCGGATCGGCGTTTGTTTCCGGGGCGCCGATGCCCTTGTTACAGGGCAAAAGCGGTGGCCGTGCTGAGTTCCTAGCCGGCTCAATACCTAAGAAATTACTTTAATTTATTTTATTAATTATTTGTTTTTAAACATTTTTATAAAATAAAAACAACCAGGCACTGAACCAATAGGCATAAGGGTAGGCCCGGTTCTACCTATGTAGAAATGCCGCTGCACGGTAGATTCATCAGGTGACGCGGAAACAAAAGATCTCGCCGCAGTTCACACGATCCCTGGCCGGGGCTGCCGGGTCCACAACACGGAATAAATGTCATGACAGCGCAAGCGCAGCATTCACCCTCCAGCCCGGCCGCGCAACGCGGCTGGAGCGCCTTGTGGAAGGTGGAAGACTGGTGGGCGATCTGGATCGGCCTGGGGCTGGTGCTGGCAGCGGTGCTGCTGTTCAAGTCAGGGTCGAGCCTGCAATGGCTGGCGGTGGCGCCCGCCAAGTGGCACGCCCCGGCGGAACTGGCCGCGCATTTTGCCGCGCAGTGGCCGCGCTATGCGGCGCTGTTCGTGCTGTGGAGCGTTCTATTCGGGCTCGGGGCGTGGTCGTTGGGTTTGCCGCTGCAGCACTTCCTGCCCTCCTTCGCCTGTGTTTTCCTGGTTTCCATCCTGCTCTATGCCCTGGGCCAGTGGGACCAGGCCTCGCGCTACAGCCTGGAGCCGCCCCTGGTCGGCCTGCTGCTGGGCCTGCTGGTCTCCAACACGATCGGTGTGCCGCGCTGGGCGGAAGCGGGGTTCCGGGTGGAGTTTTACATCAAGACCGGCATCGTGCTGCTGGGAGCCGGCCTGCCGCTGACCCTGATCGTCTGGGCGGGGCCGACCGCCATCGTCCAGGCGGCGATTGCCTCGCTGGTCACCTTTGGCGTGATTTACTTCGTAGGCATCCGTCTGGGACTGGACCGGCGCCTGGCGGCGGTGTTGGGAACCGGCGGTGCCGTCTGCGGCGTTTCCGGTGCGATCGCGGTGGCCGGGGCGGTCGGCGCGCGCAAGGAGCATGCTCCTATCGCCATCACCCTGGTGGTGCTGTGGGCCATCGTGATGATTTTCCTGCTGCCGCTGCTATCGCGCGCGCTGGGATTGCCGACCGGCGTGGCGGGTGCCTGGATCGGCACCTCGGAATTCGCCGACGCAGCCGGCTTTGCGGCGGCGCAGGCTTACGGCGGCTACGCCGGGCATGTGCCTGGCATCGGCGGTTCGGCGGATGCAGCGGTCAATGCGTTCACGCTGATGAAAGTCATCGGCCGCGACGTCTGGATCGGCGTCTGGGCCTTTGTGCTGTCCTTCATCGCCATCAGCCGCTGGGACGATACCGGGATCCAGCAACGGGCCCGCGTCTCGGAGATCTGGCATCGCTTCCCGAAATTCGTGCTGGGTTTCCTGCTGGCTTCGGCCGCGGTTTCGCTGTTCGCCCGCGGGCTGAATTACGGCGACTACAAAAAGACCGTCATTCCGCTGCTGGTGGCTCCGCTGCAGGGCTTGCGCGTCTGGGCATTCACCTTCTGTTTCTTGAGCATCGGGCTCACCACGCGTTTCCGGGAACTGGCCAGCGCCGGGATCAAGCCGTTTTACGCGTTCACGGCGGGGGTGGTGGTCAATGTCGTCCTGGGCTACCTGCTGTCGGCGCAGGTTTTCGCCTCCTTCTGGACCAGCTTCGGGCAATGAATCCGGCTCCGGCGCAGGCTCCACGCCCGGGGAGCAAGGCGGCGGATGGTGTCGTTAAAGGCCGGTGCCGCGATTGCAGCAGCTTCAACGCGTCTCCCGCCGAGCTGGAGCGGGCCTTTCCAGGCCTGGCCTCAATGGGCTCGGGCTATGGCGCGGTGCGGGGGAACGATGGCCTGTGCGCAATGCACGGGCGCTATCTGTCGGGCCTCAGCAGCTGCGGCAGCTTTTCACGGCGATGATTTCCGTCTGATGTGGTAAGCAGCACGGCGGTTGGATCATCGCAGGAATAGCCAGCTTCGGCGGGCCGGCGCACTATGGCTCCTCGATTGACGACGTTATCCACGATGAATCCACATAACCCGCCCGTTCAGCAGCAAGCAACACGCTCAGGCAGCAAGGCATGACGCAGACCTTGCGGCTGCTGACCTTGAATACACACAAGGGCTTCACCGTGTTCAACCGGCGCTTCGTGTTGCACGAACTGCGCGAAGCGCTGCGCAGCGTGCCGGCGGACATCGTGTTCCTGCAGGAAGTGATCGGCAGCCACCGGCGCCATGCCTTGCGCCATTCCGACTGGCCGGCGCTGCCGCAGCATCAGTTCCTGGCCGATTCCATCTGGGGCAGCGCGGCCTACGGCGGCAATGCCGTGTACGAGGAAGGGCATCACGGCAACGCGGTCTTGTCCAGGTTCCCCATCCTCCGGCAGCGCAACCACGACGTGTCCCTGAGCCGGCTGGAACGCCGCGGCATCCTGCATTGCGTGGTCGGCCGCCAGCCGGGGGAGGGGGAGATTCACCTCATCAGCACGCATCTGAGCCTGCGCGCCTCGCACCGCCTGAAACAGTTCCGCCAGCTTTGCGAAATCATCTCCGCCGAGGTGCCGGCGGATGCCGCTCTGTTCGTCGCCGGCGATTTCAACGACTGGCGCGGACGCGCCCACCCGGTCTTGCTGCGCGATGCGGGATTGAAGGAGATGTTCATCGAAAGCGGCGGCCAGGCCGCGGCCTCGTTTCCGGCGCGCTGGCCGATGCTGCAACTGGATCGGATTTACTTCAGGAACGCGCGGCCGCTCCGCTGCGAAGTGCTGCGCGCCAAGCCCTGGAGCCGGCTGTCGGACCACCTGCCGCTGTACGCGGAGGCCATGGTCGGAGCGGCCTGATCGGTGCTGCGCTGCCGCAGCAGGGGCGCAGCCGCCCCCAGCTGCGGCAGCGTCTGGTCAGTTGGGCTTGTGCTGTTGCGCGGGCTGGCCTTTGGGCGGCGGTGCCGGCGGGTGCGCGGCCGGGGCAGGAGGATGCGGCATACCCGCAGGCGGCGCCGGAGGGCGCATCT
>CAJCJI010000005.1 GCA_903970595.1 Verrucomicrobiota bacterium | reverse complement strand
TGGCGGGGTTGGCGGCGACGGCGGCGGCGTGAAGGCGGGTGCGGTGCTGGTTCCGGACGAGGTCCTGGGCTAAGTCTTGGGCCTGGAGGGCGCGGTTGAGCCAGCCGTCGCGGGTGCTCTTGATGCCGGGGGTGCCGGACTCCATGTAGTCCTGGGCGTCGAAGTGCGAGCGGGTGGGGTCGGGCGAGCCGCTGGCGTGCACGAAGGCCAGCTTGCGCGCCTGCCACAGCGGCAGGATCGGCGCCAGCGCCGGGTGCAGGCCAAAGCGCCCGTCGAGGTCCAGGGCGCCGCCATCCGTGCCCGGCCGAGGGATGGCGATGCTGGAGCGCAGTGCGTAGTAGTCGCGGTCGGTATAGGGCACCACCACGTTGAGCCCGTCCACTGCGCCGCGCAGCATCACCACGATCATGCGCTTGCCCGGGGCGCCGCCGTCCGCGGCCAGGGCCCAGCCGGCGCGGCCGAAAGGCAGCAGGGAAGCGGCGCCAAGTTGCTTGAGCAGGGTTCGACGATCCATCGCGGACACTCCGTAAGGACTTCTAGTAACGCATGAATTCGGGGCTGCCCAGGATCATGCCGGCGCGCAAGCGCGGCGGCGCCTGGGCCAGCGCCTCGGTGGTCCTGAGCGAGAACGGGCTGCCCAGCGTGGCCTGCAGTACCATCGGGTCCGGCGGCGGCGGCTTGACCGGCGGCGCCAGCGGCGGCGCGGGACCGGCTGCGGCGGCCGTTGCCGGAATGATCGCGGGCATGCTGACCAGCATGTCGCCGCCCATGGCCGCCGGGGTAGGCGGCTCCTGGTACAGCGGCAGGTTGCCGTTGCCCAGGGCATTGGCGAAGTTGAGGCGGTAGACCATGGCGTCGGGATTGAGCCAGGCGCTTTGCGTGTTCTTGTAGCCGTCGGGGGTCTGGCAGCCGTAGAGCGGCATGCCGAACTGGTGCAGCGCGCCCAGCAGCGGCTTGAAGTTGATCACGTCGACGCCGCTGGCGCGCACCGCCGAGACCACGTAGCGGTAAGGCGTCTTGAACTTGCCGTCGCCGGTCGCGGCATCCCAGAACTCCCTGCTGTGGAACAGCGTGCGCAGGACTTCGCGGATGTCGCCATTGGTTTCGCGGAAGCGCCTGGCCAGGCGCTGCACCAGTTCCGGTGGCGGCTCGTCGGCCACGAAATACTGCGCCAGCTGGTAGCCGATGTGCGTGGCCGTGGCCGGGCTGCGCGCCAGCAGGTCGAGCGCGCGCTCGCCTTCTTCCTCGCCGTCGCCCTGCGCGCCGGAGAAGCGCTGGCCCAGGAAGCGCTTGTCGCCGAAGTCGTGGCGCCTGGGATCGAAGACAAAGGGCTGCGCCGTGCCGGCTTCGAGGTCGCGCGGCAGGTAGGTCCACCCGGTGAGGATACGGGCCAGCTCGGTCACGTCCTTCTGCGTGTAGCCGCCGTCCACGCCGAGCGTATGCAGCTCCATCACCTCGCGCGCGTAGTTTTCGTTTAGGCCGCCCTTGATGTCGCCGTTCCTGTCCTGGCGCGGCACCGAGCTCTGCCAGTTATCCAGGTAGTAGAGCATCGCCGGGTGCTTGGCGGTGGCGCCGAGCAGGTCGCGGAAATGACCCAGGGCATAGGGCCGGATGGCGTCGCGCTCGTAGGCGCCGACCCAGATCTGCCCCTCGATGCCCTTTTCCCGAAACACGTTGAAGTGGTTGTACCAGAAGTCGGTCATCACCTCCTGCAGCTGCGCCGGGCTGTAGATCGCGCGCAGCAGGCGCGCCTTCTGCGCCTCCTCGGCGACGCCGTGGGCGGCCTGTTCGACCCTTTTGCGGGCCTCCTCGTCGGCGCCGGCGGCCCTGCGGGCCGGCGGGCCGTAATCGCGAAACAGCGCGGCTTCGCTGAGCCGCGTGGTGGCCAGCGCGTCCAGCCTTTGCCGCAGCTCCGGCGACTCGGCGATCCGTTCCGGCGCCAGCTGCTCGTCGATGTACTGCTCCGCACCCATCGCCAGCACCCGGTCCAGGTCGCCGGGGCGCGGCCCATAGGCCAGGCGGTCCAGCACGTAGCGGGCTTGCTGTTCAGGGCCGCTGTCCGCGGCGCTCCAGCCGCCGCCGCACAACAGGATCAGCGCGATGAAGTACCGCATGGTTCTTGGCATGGCAGATCCGTGTTGCGCCGGAACGGGCTACGTGCCACATCATGCGCCGTTTCGCTGAATGGCCGATGAATGGGGAGCGGACGTCATCCAGGCTTAACGTTTCGCAGCGATAGTTCGTACTTATAATTTTGTATCTGGCTTCAGGGAGTGTCGCCATGAAACGCATGCCACGCACCGTGCATTTCGACCGGGTCCGGCTTCCGGCGGAGCGGACCGTCAGCCGGCGGCGATTCCTGGCCACCGGCGCCGGCGCGCTGGCCGCGGGGGCGATGGCGGGCCAACTCGGCGGCACCCGCGCCATGGCGGCCGGCGAAATCCCGCTGCTGGCCAATGCCGGCCATCAGGCGGCCGCGCTCAAGGCGCTCGGCCGTTCCACCTTGCGGGCGCCGCTCTCGAGGCCGCTTCCCAGCCTGCTGGCGGGGATCGACACCCTGCCGGGAATCGACCACATCGTGGTGCTGATGCTGGAAAACCACTCCTTCGACAACCTGTTCGGCATGCTCGGCCGCGGCGACGGCTTCACACTCGGCGCCAACGGCCGCCCCACCGCTTCGAACCCGTATGGGGACGGGCGCATCCAGCATGCCTTCGAGATGCCGACCACCTGCCAGCTGCCGGGGCAGCCGAGCCAGGAATGGCAGGCCAGCCACGATCAGTTTGCCAACGGCGCCCTCGACGGCTTCGTGCAGTCCACCAGCGGCCCGGTGTCGATGGGCTACTGGACCGGCAAGAGCCTGCCGTTCACCTACGCCCTGGCTTCACAGTTCCCGATCGGCGACCGCTGGTTTTGTTCGGTGCTGGGGCAGACCGATCCGAATCGCCGCTACCTCATCGCCGGCACGTCCGCCGGCATGGTCGACGACATCGGCACCGGCCCCGGCAACATCATTCCCGACGTCAGCCTGGCCCTGCCGGGCAACGGCACCATCTTCGACCGGCTCACCGCCCACGGCATCAGCTGGTGCGACTATTGCGCCAGCTTTCCGCTGGGCGCCACCGCCGAGTTGTATCCCTACGACGACGCGATCAACCTCGTCACCAAGAAGCCCATCGCCGATTTCTATACCGCCGCTGCCGCGGGCACGCTGCCGAGTTTCTGCATCGTCGATCCGGACTTCAGCACGCAGTCGCAGGAGAATCCGCAGAACATCGTCGTCGGCGAGCAGCTCATGGCCGAGGTGGTCAAGGCCGTCGGCGCCTCGCCGGCCTGGCTCAAAACCCTGCTGATCATTACCTACGATGAGCATGGCGGCTATTACGACCACGTGCCGCCGCCGCCGGCCCTGGCGCCGGACCTGATTCCGCCGCTGCCGCAGCCGGGCGAATCGTTTTACGAAGGCTTCACCCGCTATGGGTTCCGGGTGCCGTCGATTGTCGTGTCCCCTTACGCCAAGCGCGATTACGTCAGCCATCTGGTCTACGACCACACCTCGATCCTGGCCCTGCTGCAGCGCAAGTGGAACCTGCCGGCGCTGACCTGGCGCGATGCCAACGCCAACGACCTGACCGACTTCCTCGACCTGGATGCCCTGCGTTACGGCAGCCCGACGTTTCCGACCCTGCCGGACCTGCCGGCCAGTGGCCTCACTTCGGCGACGCTGCAGTGTTCGACCACGGGACCCGGAACCATCCCGCCGGCCGATTCAATTTCCTGACACCTGCTTTCCAAGCCCAACAGGCGCAAGCAAAGCATCTCGCGCAAAGACGCAAAGCCGCAAAAAAAGAGGATTCAAAAGCTTTTCCAGCTTTTCTCTGCGGCTTTGCGTCTTTG
>CAJCJI010000004.1 GCA_903970595.1 Verrucomicrobiota bacterium | reverse complement strand
GGCTCGCGGAAATCCTCGAAGTCGGCGGCGGAGAACACCAGCATTTCGCCGGCGCCGTTGAGGCGGTAGTAGTCGTCGCCCTGGTGGTACTGGTTGCCGGCAGTCCAGCGCGCGAAGTCGGCCAGCTCTTCCTTGGGCTTCTGGGTGAACAGGTTGTAAGCGATACGCAGTGTCATCTGGCCGGTGGCGCGCAGATCCTCGATCACCTTATAGTCGTCAGGATAGTTCTGGAAACCGCCGCCGGCATCGATCACCGAGGTCACACCCAGGCGGTTCAGCTCACGCATGAAGTGGCGGGTGGAGTTGAGCTGATACTCGTACGGGAGTTTGGGGCCTTTGGCCAAGGTGGAATACAGGATTCCGGCATTGGGCCGCGCCAGCAGCAAGCCGCTGGGTTCGCCCCGGCTGTCCTTTACGATTTCACCTCCCGGCGGATTGGGCGTATCGCTGGTGTAGCCCACCGCCCGCAAGGCGGCGCCGTTGAGCAAGGCGCGATCGTAAAGATGCAGGATGAACACCGGCGTGTTGGGCGCGGCCGCGTTCAACTCGTCGAGAGTCGGCAGGCGCTTCTCGGCGAATTGGTGCTCGGTGAAGCCGCCTACTACCCGCACCCACTGCGGGGCCGGCGTGCGCGCCGCCTGCTCCTTGAGCATGCGCATGGCGTCGGCCAGCGAAGGCACGCCGTCCCAGCGCAACTCCATGTTGTAGTTCAATCCGCCGCGGATCACGTGCAGGTGTGAATCGATCAGCCCAGGAATCAGACGGCGGCCGCCGGCGTCAATCACGCGGGTGCCCGCGCCGGCCAAGCGCATCACGTCCAGATCTTCACCGACCATCGACAGCACTCCGCCGGAGACGGCCAGGGCGGACGCTTGCGGCTGCTTCGGATCGAGGGTCGTGATGCGGGCGTTCCGCACCACCAGTTCGGCTTGGCCACTCATGGCGTGTCCTTGCGCGCGACCTCGGCTGCAGGGCAGTCCGGCTTGGCCGAGGGCAACGCGCCGAACACATGCTCGCCGCACTGGGTTTCGACCCAGGCTGCGGTCACGGGCTGGGGCCCAAGCAAGCGCTTGGTGACCGGCAGCACCTGCTCACCCAGCAATATGCCCAGCAGACCGATCAGGGCGATGACCGGAGGCGCGGGTGAGCGCACGCCGACCAGGCTGTAGACGATGCCGACCAGCAGGCCAGCGCCGAGCGAAAAGATGTATGGCTTCACGACCGCGCTCCTTGCCGTCCGCCCGAACCGGGCTGCGGATTAATTGTGCGCTTCCGGAATGACGTAGTCCGGGAGCTTGGTCGGCGGCGCTCCGTGCACCATGGTGTAGGCGTACTCCACGCCAATGCCGTAGGCACCGCAGTGCGTCTTGACGATGTCCATGACGGCGTCGTAAGTCTCGCGCTGGGCCCAGTCCCTCTGCCATTCAAGCATCGTCGACAGCGCAGTCACCGGCTTGGCGCCGGCCTGGATCACCCGCTTCATGGCGTTGTCGTGGGCCAGAAGGCTGACGTCACCGCAGCAATCCTCCACCACGTATATCTCGTAGCCATCGCTGATGGCCTGGACCGTCGGCAGCGCCACGCAGGTCTCGGTCCACAGGCCCGACAGCACGATTTTCTTCTTGCCGGTCTTCTTGATGGCGGCGACGAAGTTAACGTCGTCCCAGGAATTCATCGACGAACGCTCGATCGGTGTCACGCCGGGCAGGGCGGCCAGCAGATGCGGCCAAGTGTTGCCGCTGAAGGACTTGCTCTCGACCGTTGACAGCACCACCGGCACGCCAAAAACCTTCGCTGCCTTGGCGAGCAGCACATTGTTGTTGATGATCGACTGGCGGTCGGCGCTAGCCACACCGAACAGCATCTGCGGCTGCAAGTCGATAAATGCGACGACGCAGTTATCCGGCGTCAGCAGGCCCTTTTCGCTGCGTTTGGCCAGAGCGGGTCTTGAGGACATTGGAATCTCCTTGTAATTGGTGATTGGGCCTTCGCCACCGCTGTTGTTTCAGCCGATCTGGCGAATTGCAGCGCCATCCTCCCACCCGTTTCACCGCGACGCTTGCACGGACGTACCCTAATTTGACTGTCCGTGCTTTTTTTTGAGAAATTCCGCCGACGCTTCCCCGTACCTGCGCCCGAAGACCCGGGGATTCATTCCGACTAGGCGCCGGAATACGCGGGTGAAGTGACTTTGATGGGCGAAGCCCAACGCCGCCGAAAGCTCAGAGATGCTCATTCGGCCCTCGCGCAGCAGCGCCATGGCTCGCTCGACCCTAAGACGATACAGATAGGCCATGACGCTGCAGTCGGTGCTGGCGCGGAAGGCCCGCGCAAAATGAGAGCGGCTGAGACAGGCTGCAGCGGCGATGTCGCCGAGCGTCAAGGGTTCGCCGAGATTGGCTTCCATGTACAAGTGTGCCCGCATGAGCTGCCGGTGGCTCAGGCCGCAACGATCCCCGTGATCGGGAGCGACGGGTGGCTTCTCCGTGTACGCATTCGCTTCAACCAAGGTGCTGGTCATGTCGGTCCTCATTTCACACATGCCGATTCAGCCGGGCTGCGACCGATAGCCGGATCGCAGCCCCTGCGACTCAAGCGTCTCCGATGCCTACCTCTAGGCCCCGGGTAGATCGAAAACCAGCAGCTCGGCGGCCCGGCCGTTACGGATGCTTAGCTCGGACCTCGCGGAAAGCTTCATTGCGTCGCCGGCGGACAGCGCCGCGCCGTTGACTTCGGCCACACCCCGGGCGAGGTGCACATAGACTCGGCGGCCAGGCGGAATTTGCAGCGACGCTTGCTCGTCAGCATTGAACATGCCCGCGAAGACCCGCGCGTCCTGATGGATCATTACCGAGCCATCCGCGCCGTCCGGCGAGGCGATGAGGCGCAGCCGCCCGCGCTTCTCCGCATCCGAGAAATGCTTTTCCTCATAGCTGGGCTGGATCCCCTGCACATCGGGCTGGATCCAGATCTGGAGGAAGTGCACCGGCTCGCGCGTGGAGGGGTTGAACTCGCTGTGGCGGATTCCGGTTCCCGCGGTCATGCGCTGCACGTCGCCGGGGCGGATCACCGAACCGTTGCCGATCGAGTCCTTGTGGGCGAGTTCGCCGGCCAGCACGTAGCTGATGATCTCCATGTCGCGGTGGCCATGGGTACCGAAGCCCATGCCCGGCTGCACGCGATCCTCGTTGATTACGCGCAGAGGCCCGAACTCAATGTGTTCCGGATCGAAGTAGTCGGCGAAGGAAAAGCTGTGAAAGGACTTGAGCCAGCCATGGTCGGCGTGGCCCCGTTCATTGCTGCGTCTGATTACGTTCATGGCAATCTCCTGTGTTGCCGAAGAAGATATACTCGAATAATCGAATTAAAAAGCGCAATATTCGGATCTAATTAATTAAATATTTGAATGAGTCGGATCATGCGCCTGCCGAGAACCTCACTGGAGCAATGGGCCGTACTAGCCGCCGTAGTGGACCAGGGCAGCTTTGCCCAGGCCGCCGCCGCCCTTCACAAAAGCCAATCGGCAGTGAGCTACGCCATCGCCCGGCTCCAGGAAGCACTGGATGTGGAACTACTGGAAGTGGAGGGCCGCAAGGCGGTATTGACCGCGCATGGCCACACCCTGCTCAAGCGCGCGCGGCCGCTGCTGCACGACCTAGAAACCCTGGAAGCACTCGCTGCCAAGCTCAAGCAGGGCTGGGAGGCACAGTTGCGGCTGGTGGTGGATGTGGCCTTTCCGCGGCAGCGCCTGCTCGCTATCGTCGCCGAGTTGCAGCAGCTATGCCCCAATACCCAGATGCAACTTTCGGACGCAGTGCTGTCCGGCGCGGAGGAGGCTGTTGTCGATGGCACCGCCGATGTGGTTGTTGCCAGCCGCCTGCCGCCGGGCACGCTGGGCGAATTCCTGCTCAACATTACCTTCATCGGCGTGGCTAGCCCGGGACATCCGCTGCTGCAACTTGAGCGTGACTTGTCGATGGAAGACCTGGTGCGCCATGTGCAGGTCGTGGTGCGGGATTCCGGCGCGAAGAGCCCGCGTAGCGAGGGCTGGTTAGGTGCCGACCGCCGCTGCACGGTCAGTAGCATGGAGGCTTCGCTGGCGACGGTGCGGGCCGGGCTCGGCTTTGCATGGCTGCCCGAGCACATCGTCGCCGACTGTCTGAACAGCGGTGAACTCCGGGCCCTGCCCATGACGGCGGGCGCCATGCGCCAGGTGCCCTTGCACCTGATTCTGGTC
>CAJCJI010000003.1 GCA_903970595.1 Verrucomicrobiota bacterium | reverse complement strand
TTGGTCAACATGTCGCTCGTGGTCGGCGAATTCGCACGCACCGGCTGGCTCGCCTACCCGCCGCTGTCCGAGCTGAAATTCTCCCCGGGGGTGGGAGTCGACTATTACCTCTGGTCGCTGCAACTCTCGGGCATCGGCACCTTGCTGACCGGCATCAACTTCGTCACGACCATTCTCAAGATGCGCGCGCCGGGCATGAGCTATACGCGCATGCCGGTGTTCTGCTGGACCGCCCTGGCCTCGAACCTGCTGATCGTGGCCGCGTTCCCGATCCTTACCGCCACCTTCGCCATGCTGCTGCTGGACCGCTACCTCGGCTTCCACTTCTTCACCAACGAGGCCGGCGGCAACCCGATGATGTACATCAACCTGATCTGGATCTGGGGCCACCCGGAGGTCTACATCCTGATCCTGCCGGCCTTCGGCGTGTTCTCCGAGGTCATCTCGACCTTCTCGGGCAAGCCTCTGTTCGGCTACCGCTCGATGATCGTGGCCACCATGGCGATCTGCCTGCTGTCCTTCCTGGTGTGGCTGCACCATTTCTTCACCATGGGCGCCGGCGCCGACGTCAACGGCTTCTTCGGCATCATGACCATGATCATCGCCGTGCCGACCGGGGTGAAGGTGTTCAACTGGCTGTTCACCATGTACGGCGGCCGCATCCGCTTCACCACGCCGATCCTGTGGTCGATCGGCTTCATGGTGACCTTCGTCATCGGCGGCATGACCGGCGTGCTGCTGGCGGTGCCGCCGGCGGATTTCGTGCTGCACAACAGCCTGTTCCTGATCGCGCATTTCCATAACGTGATCATCGGCGGCGTGGTGTTCGGCGCCTTTGCCGGCTATACCTACTGGTTCCCCAAGGCTTTCGGCTTCAAGCTGCACGAGGGGTTGGGCAAGGCGGCATTCTGGTTCTGGCTGCTCGGCTTCTACGTGGCCTTCGTGCCGCTCTACGTGCTGGGCATCCTGGGCATGACACGCCGCATGCAGCATTACGAGGTGGCCGCCTGGCACCCCTGGACCCTGGTGGCCGGCGGCGGCGCCCTGCTGGTGCTATGCGGCATCGCCTGCCAGGTGGCGCAACTGGTGGTGAGCATCCGGCGGCGCGAGCAGCTGCGCGACGAGACCGGCGATCCCTGGGACGGCCGCACGCTGGAGTGGATCACCACCTCGCCGCCGGCCGTCTACAACTTCGCCACCCTGCCGGACGTGCGCGGCGAAGAGGCCTACTGGCTGATCAAGCAGCGGGCGATCAAGGCGGGCCACTTCGCCCAGGAACCCGTGTACCAGGCGATCGAAATGCCGCGCAACAGCCCCACCGGCTTCGTCACCGCGTTTTTCGCCACCGTGACCGGCTTTGCCCTGATCTGGCACATCTGGTGGATGGTGTTCCTGGGCCTGCTCGGCGCCTTCGCCACCTTCGTCGTCTTTGCCTGGCGCGATATCGAGGAGTACGAGATTCCGGCCGAGGAAGTGGCGCGGCTGGACCGCGCGCGCCGGCAGGCACGCCAGGTCATCATCCATCCGGAGACGCAAGGATGAGCGCGGTCGCAACCACTGCCGCATCCGAGCGCGACCCGCACCGCCTGGGCCACCACGGCTCCGGGCCGCATCCGGGCGATCACGGCCCTTCCCCCAAGCGCATCATCGTCGGCTACGGCTTCTGGATTTTCCTGCTGTCCGACTTCGTGATGTTCTCGGGCTTCTTCGCCAGCTTCGCCGTGCTCTCCGGCGCCACCGCCGGTGGGCCTTCCGGGCGCGAGCTGTTCGATCTGCAAAACGTGGCGATTGAAACCGCCTGCCTGCTGCTGTCCAGTTTCGCCTGCGGCATGGCCAGCCTGGCGGTGGGCGTGCGCAACCAGCTGTGGACGCAGCTGTCGCTGGTCGTCACCGGCCTTTTGGGCCTGGCCTTCCTGGTGCTGGAACTGAAGGAGTTCGCCGAGCTCATCGCCAAGGGCGACGGCCCCCAGCGCAGCGCCTTCCTCTCCGCGTTCTTCACGCTGGTCGGCTGCCACGGCCTCCACGTCAGCGTCGGGCTGCTGTGGATGGGCACGATGATGGCGCAGATCTTCGCCAAGGGCTTCACCCCGAACATGCTGCGGCGCTTCATGTGCTTCAGCCTGTTCTGGCATGCCCTCGACATCATCTGGGTGGCGGTCTTCACCGTGGTCTACCTGATCGGAGCCGGCGCATGAGCCAACATGACGAGATCCATGACTTGGATGGGGACTGGCATGGCGAAGTCGCTCCCGGCGACGAACACAGCGGCGACAGCGGCGTCTCCGCCGGCGTCCGCGGCTATCTCATCGGATTCGCGCTGTCGGTGCTGCTGACCGCCGCTTCCTTCGGCATCATCGGCACCAAGCTGATCTGGGCGCCCGGCATCCCAGTGGCCCTGGTGGTGTTCGCGGTGGCGCAGATGGGCGTCCACCTGGTGTTCTTCCTGCACATCAATACCGGCCCGGACAACACCAACAACATCCTGGCCCTGGCCTTCGGCATCCTGATCGTCGGCATGGTGGTCGCCGGATCACTGTGGATCATGTACCACCTCAATGCGAACATGATGCCGATGGACAAGCTGATGGATCTGCATTTGCAGCATTGAAGCCCCATCCCGCAGACATGGCCCGCTGGCTGCGGGCCGCCGGAGGGAGGGGGCTGGGCGTCTTCGAGTCTTGTCTACGACTTACGGCGCAGCCTTAGCGGCAAATCTGATACCCGTTGTCCCACCAGCAGCTCGGAGCGGCGTAGACCACCGGCGGCGCATAGACCGGAGCCGGCGTCTGATACACCACGGTGGGCTCCTGATACACCACCGGAGGCGCCTCGTAGACCACCGGCGCGGGTGCATAGACCACCGGTGCGGGAGCATAGTAAGCCGGTCCGCCCAGATTGATGCCGATGCCAAGCAGCGGCCCGGCGAAAGCGGCGGCCGGAAGGGTCAGAGCGGCAGCGGTCAAGGCGGTGAAGATCAGCTTTCTGTTCATGGTCCAACTCCTGAGTAGGTGGCCAATCATGCGGATGCCTGGCTGAATTGCCGCTGAACGCAAGTTGCCCTCGTGAATGTGGCAGCTGGGGCGTATGAAAGGAGCAGCGTCTTTAAGGGACTGCAGTAATGCCGAGCCCGCTGTCCTGTGGCCCGCCAAGGCTTTACAGCGTCGGATCGTCGGCCTCACGCTGCCGGCGCGCTGCGCGCAGGTCGGCGTCGGCCTGGCTGGGCCTGGCAGCCGCACGCGAGCGGGACTTGCTGCGCGGGACCAGCCAATCGGCGGCGCCGGCCCAGACTTCCTCCTGTGCCGCGGCGCCGAGGATCACGCCCATGTGCCCGCCCGGGGCGATGCGGAATTGCTTGTCCTTGCTGGCCACGATGTCCACGATACGGCGCGCGATCTCCGGCGGTACCAGGCTGTCACCGGCGCCGGCATAGGCGAGCAGGTTGGCCTTGATGCGGTCCAGCCGCACCAGCTTGCCGCCGAGCTCGAGCTGGCCGGCGACCAGGCTGTTGTCCACCGCCATCTTCACCACCAGGTCCTGGATCACGCCGCCCGGATAATCCAGCATGTTATTGAGATAGTCCGCGGTGGTACTGTAGCTTTCGACGAACTCGCGGTCCCACAGGCGCGTGATCAGATCCCAGTAGGTCGTGATGCTGGCCAGCGGATCGGTCAGCTTGAAAGCCAGCGTGGTCAACCAGCCCGGCGCGTGCAGCTTGATCGGCGCCAGGTTGTGCAGGCGGAAGATCGTGAACTTGCGGACCAGGCGCGCCGGCGTATTGAGCGCCGTGGCGGCGCGCGCGACGATGCCGCCGCCGCGCAGGTCGATCGGGCTGGCGACGGTGATCAGGTTGCGGATGTGGCGGTCCCCGCCGAGCCCGGTGTGCAGCAGGCACAGCAGACCGCCCATGCACCAGCCCATCAGGGAAATGTCCTTGACTCCGGAATGCTCGCGCACCGCGGCGATGGCCTCGCCCATCATGGCGTCGGCATAATCCTTCAGGCCCAGGTGGGCGTGGCGGCGCTCCGGCGTGCCCCAGTCGACCAGATAGGTGCGGAAGCCGCGCGCGGCCAGGTAGCGCACGAGGCTGCGCCGCGGCAACAGATCGAAGGTATCGGTGGTGACGCCCAGCGGCGGCACCAGCAGCAGCGGCACCGGATGCAGCTTGCGCTGCACCCGCATCACCCCGCCGTCCGCCAGTTCGATCTGCGGCTCCGGCAGGGCGTAGAAGCGCACCGACATCGGATCGCCCTTGTAGACGACGTTGAACGGCGTCAGCCCGGACTTGATCAGGATCTCGCGCAGGAACAGCCAGTCGAAGGCATTGTCGGCGATGGCCAGGGCGCGCTGGTTGAGCAACAGGCCTTGCGCCCGCAGGCGATTGAACAAGCTGCTCATCGGCGTGGTTCCCCCTGCGCCAGCAGCGCCACTTCCTGCGCCTGCAAGTGGCGCCAGGCGCCCTTTTGCAGATCGCCGAGCGCGACCGGGCCGATCGCCACGCGCACCAGGCGCAGCACCTCGTAGCCGAGCGCGGCGAGCAGCCGGCGGATATGGCGGTTGCGGCCCTCGTCCAGCACCACTTCCAGCCAGGCATTCTTGTCGCCGGCGCGCAGCAGGCTGGCGCGGCGCGCCGCGAGGTGCTCGCCGGCATCGCTGATCCCGGACTGCATCGCGGCCAGCGCGGCAGCATCGGGGATGCCGGCCACCTGCACATGGTAGGTCTTGTCCAGCCGCGCCGCCGGGTCGGTAATGCCCGCGGCCCAGGCGGTATCGTTGCTCAACAGCAGCAGGCCTTCGCTGGCCTGGTCGAGGCGTCCCACCGGCCCCAGCCAGGGCAGCCCGGCATCCTGCAGCAAGCCATAGACGGTATCGCGGCCGCGCTCGTCCGCGGCGCTGACCACGATCTTGCGCGGCTTGTTCAGCGCGATGTACACCTGCTGCACGGCGCGAACTTCAACCCCATCCACTTCGATCCGCTCCTGCCCGGCCCGGGTGGGGCGCTCCGGATCGCGCTCGATGCGCCCGCCGACACTGACCCGCCCGGCCGTCACCAGCGCCTCGGCCTGGCTGCGGGAGCAGACGCCGAGCTTGGACAGCACGCGGGCTAGGCCATGCCGCGGCGGCTTTGGGCTGCCGCCGGCGCTAAGGGGTGATGCGTGCTTGCGCGTCGGCTTCGGCACGGGCGTGAACCTGCTTTGTGGACAGGGTGAACATCTGATCTGGCGTGGAGTTTACTAGGCTCTCACCCCTACCCGTCTCCTGGAGGGAGAGGGAATACCGATCACAGACGAGAGCGCCTTCAGCCGCGCGACAGGCCGAACTCCGCCAGAACCTGCCCGGTATGGGCACCCAGGGCGGGACTTTCATCGAGCTGAACACGCGGCGTGGAAAACTGGATCGGCATGGCGAAGGCCGGCTTGCCGCCGCTGATTTCCACCAGGCCGCGCGCCTGGACCTGTTCATTGCGCAAGACCTCGTCGGGCGCCAGAATGCCGGAAGCGCAGCTGTCCTCATGGGCCAGCAAGGCCTCCCACTCGTCGCGCGTTTTGCTCTTGAACAGGGCCGCCAGTTCCCCGCGCAGAACCTCACCGGCCTTGCCGGGCGCCATGGGTATTTTCAGCAGGTCCGGGCGACCCGCCAGCACGCAGACGCTCTGGAAGAACTTGGGCTCGAGCGAACCCAGGGCCAGATGCCGGCCGTCCGCGCACTCGTAAATGGCATAGTTGGGCAGTCCGCCGGAAAGCATGTCCTCGCCGCGCGCCACCGGCTGGCCGAGGCCGCGCAGCGTCGCCAGCATCACTACCTGCATGGCCAGCGTGCCGTCCATCATGCCCACGTCGACCATGGTGCCCTGGCCCGAGGCCCTGGCGCCGATCACCGCCGCCAGGATGCCGATGGCGCAGGTCAGCGCGCCGCCGGCGAGGTCCGCGACCTGGAAGTTGGTCAGCACCGGCGGTCCGCCGGCCACGCCGGCCTGATCCAGCACGCCGGCATAGCCGCAGTAGTTCATGTCGTGGCCCGGCCGGTCGCGGTAGGGGCCCGTCTGGCCGTAGCCGGTGAGCGCCGCATAGACCAGACGCGGGTTGAGCGCCTTCAGCGCCGCGTAGCCGCAGCCGAGCTTGTCCATCACGCCGGGGCGGAACGACTCCAGCACCACGTCGCACTGCTCGGCCATGCGGTGGAACAGCTGCACGTCCCCGGCTTTGCGCAGATCCAGCGTCACCGACTTTTTGCCGCGGTTGACCTGGGCGAACAACTCCGGCGACAGGCTGCGCGCATAGTCCCCGCCCTGGGGCTCCTCGATCTTGATCACCTCGGCGCCAAGCTGGGCCAGGTACAAAGTGCAGAACGGCCCGGGCAGCAGGCGGGACAGGTCGAGGATGCGGATGCCGGAAAGGAGCGGGTTAGCGGTTGAGTTCATGTACATTCACCAGTCAGCCAAAAGCGATCTCGCGCAAAGACGCAAAGCCGCAAAAAAGCAATAACAGCCCAAATAGAAGAATTCAGGAATCTTCAAGTATTTTTTCTCTGCGTCTTTGCGTCTTTGCGCGAGAAGCCTTTTTATCAGAGCGTTCTCGAAATCAACTCCTTCATGATCTCATTGGTGCCGCCGTAGATGCGCTGGGCGCGGCTGTCGATGTAGGCGCGGGCGATGGGGTATTCCATCATGTAGCCGTAGCCGCCGTGAAGCTGCATGCACTCGTCGATGACGCGCGACATCATGTCCGAGCACCAGTACTTGGCAGTTGCGGCAGCGTCGACGCCGAGCTTGCGCTTGAGCACCAGCTCCAGGCAGCGGTCGACGAAGACCTGGCCGATGGCGATCTCGGCCTTCATCTCCGCCAGCTTGAAGCGCGAGTTCTGGTAGGACGCCACCGCCTTGCCGAAGACCTTGCGGTTGCGGGTATATTCCAGGGTGTGCTCGAACGCGGCTTCCGCGCCCGCCACGGAAGTTATGGCGATGATCAGCCGTTCCCAGGCCAGCTCCTGCATCAGCATGACGAAGCCCATGCCCTCCCTCGGGCCAAGCAGGTTGGACTGCGGCACGCGCACGTCCTTGAAGAACAGTTCGCAGGTGTCCTGCGCGTGCATGCCAACCTTCTTCAAAGGCTTGCCCTTGCTGAAACCGGCGCGGTCGGCCTCGACCACGATCAGCGACATGTCCTTGGCGCCCTCGCCGCTGTCGCCGGTCTTGGCCACCACCACCACTAGGTCGCTGAGGTAGCCGTTGGTGATGAAGATCTTGGAACCGTTGATGACGTAGT
>CAJCJI010000002.1 GCA_903970595.1 Verrucomicrobiota bacterium | reverse complement strand
CGGCACCGACGAGGCGCTGCTGCAGCGCAAGGTCGACTTGGCGGTGTGCTCGCGTGTGCCGCAAGGTTTCGCCGGCGATCCGCTGATGCGCCTGCGCTTCATTGCCGCGGCCCATCCGGACCATCCCTTGCACCAGCTCGGCCGCGAGCTGAGCCTGCAGGACCTGCGCAAGCACCGCCATCTGGTGATCCGCGACAGCGGCAGCCAGCGCCGCAGCGGCAGCTGGCTGGGCGCCGAGCAGAGCTGGACGGTCAGTCACAAGGCCACCTCGATCCATGCCGCCGGCCTGGGCCTGGGCTTCGCCTGGTTTCCGGAGGAGATGGTCCGCGACGAGCTGCAGCACGGCCTGCTCAAGCCGCTGCCGCTGCGCGAAGGCGGGGAACGCTGGGGCGAGCTGTACCTGGTGTTTGCCGACCGCGACTATGCCGGCCCCGGCGCGCAGCGGCTGGCGCAGATCATCCGCGAACAGGTCAGCGGCGAATGCAGCAAGCATCAGCAGGGGCAGGCTGAGCAGGGCAGCGCCGCGCCGGCCGCCGTGCACGAGATGGCTGCCCAGGGCGGGCCGGGGCGCGGCGGATGCTGATGCCCTGCCGTTCCGGCTGCGGCGCCTGCTGCATCGCGCCGTCCATTTCCTCGGCGATTCCGGGCATGCCCGAGGGCAAGCCGGCCGGCGTGCGCTGCGTGCAGCTGGCGGACGACTATCGCTGCATGATTTTTGGCGATCCGCGGCGGCCGGCGGTGTGTTCCGGGCTCAAGGCGCGCACGGAGATGTGCGGCAGGGCGCGGGAGGAGGCTTTGGTTTATCTGGACCGGCTGGAGTTGGCAACGAAGCCGGACTGAGTGGCCCCTCACCCTAGCCCCTGACGTTTCCCCGCTTTTTCTTGATTGAATCTCTTGCGCATCAGCAGGTTGCGCAGGTAGGGTGCGGGAAAACAGCGCGTGCATGACCGGTTTTTTCTCTTCGCCAGGGCGGCCACCCAGGCGAAGACCGATCATGCACGCAGGATCGATGGTACAGCGGTTTCTGGATTGTCATGTTGGATTGATGCACGGCTCACGACGACGCTTGCTGGCGGCAGTCGTGGCGGCGGTGATGCGGGGCCACTGGATCGGGGTGACTCGATTGGGTCGGGGCCTGGCACAGTCCACTTCGGTCAAATCCGCCATCAAGCGCGTGGACCGGCTGATCGGCAGTGACCGCATTGCCCAGGAAGCCCAGCTGATCGGTGCGGCCCTGCTGGCTTGCCTGAGCCGAATGACCTCCACTCTGGTCATCGCGGTGGACTGGTCGGCTGCCGCGCCGGGTGGGGCATTTGTGGAACTACGCGCCGCCGTGACTTGGCCCGGTGCCGGGCGAGCACTGTCGGTCTATCAGCGGGTCTATCCAGTAAAGCAGCTGGGCGAGCCTAAAGCCGAGCGGGCAATGCTCCACACGCTGCGGCGGTGGATACCTGCTGATGTCCAGGTCATCGTGGTGACCGATGCGGGCTTTCGCCGGCCGTGGTTTACCCAGGTGGAGCGGTTGGGCTGGTCCTGGGTGGGCCGAATCCGCCCCGGTGTGCTGCTGTCCGGCGATGGCTGTAACTGGACACCCGTAGCCAGTTGGTATGCACAGGCTACCGCCCAAGCCCAGCGCATGCAGACGTGTTGGCTGTCAAAAGCAGGGGCGATGCCCTGTGCGGCGGTGCTTTACCACCGACGGCGGCGGGGACGTAAGCAACGGGGTGCCCAAGGGCGGCCCACTTCCCACAAAGCCGCTCGCGAGGCGCGGACACGCGAAACTGAGCCTTGGCTGTTGGTGCATTCGCCGCGCCTGACCGGCTACCGCCCCGATGAGATCGTTTCTTTCTATGCGCGGCGCATGCAGATCGAGGAAAGCTTCCGCGACAGCAAGTCGCCTGCCTTCGGCATGGGCTTTCGTATCGGCCGCTCGCGCTCAGCCGGGCGTCTTCACGCGCTGCTGCTGATCGCAACCTTGGCCGCCTTCATGCTCTGGCATATCGGCCAGCTCGCCGAAGCAGAAGGCTTGCAACGCCGCTACAAATTAACCACGCGAGCCACACGCGAGATTTCGATCATTACCTTGGCCTTGCTGCTGTGCAAGGAAACCGGTCCGCCGCTGACTCCTATCGCAACACAAACGCTTTGTCGGAGATTGCGCCTATGAAAAAGCGGGGAAACGTCAGCCCTAGCCCTCTCCCCACATGCGTGGGGAGAGGGGATAGAAGCCTTATGCTTCGAGAGCGGCGAGTTGCTCGGAAGCGGCCAGCCACTCCTCTTCCATTCGCGCCATCTTCTTCTTCAGCTCGCCCTGCTCCTTGAGCAGCTTGGCCGTTTCGCCGCTGCGGCTGGATTCGTACAGGGCGGGATCGGCGAGGCGTGCGTCGAGCGCGGCGAGATCCTTTTGCAGGCGCGCCATCTGCGTGTCCAGCTTCTTGATCGCGTCCTTGTGGCTGCGCACCTGGGTGCGCTGGTCGGCGGCGGCGCGGCGCTCGTCCTTGGCGGAGGTGCGGTTGCCGGTCTTCGGCGCGCTGTCCTTGGTGGTGTCGCGCGTACCGAGCCAGCGCGCGTAGTCGGCCAGGTCGCCGTCGAAGTCCTGGCAGCGGCCGTCGGCCACCAGCCACAGGGCGTCGCAGGTGCTGGACAGCAGGTGGCGGTCGTGCGAGACCAGTACCACGGCGCCGGCATAGTCCATCAGCGCGGTTTCCAGGGCGTGGCGCATGTCCAGGTCAAGGTGGTTGGTGGGCTCGTCGAGCAGCAGCAGGTTGGGCTTCTGGTACACCACCAGGGCCAGGGCCAGGCGGGCTTTCTCGCCGCCGGAGAAGGGCGCAATGGCTTCAAAGGCGCGGTCGCCGCGGAAGTTGAAGCCGCCGAGGAAGTCGCGCAGGGACTGTTCGCTGGCCTTGGGGTCGAGGCGGCGCAGGTGCAGGATCGGCGAGGCTTTGGCATCGAGCTGCTCGAGCTGGTGCTGGGCGAAGTAGCCGATGCGCAGGTAAGGGTCGCGCATGATCTTGCCGGCCTGCGCTTCGAGCTCGCCGGCCATGGTCCGCACCAGGGTGGACTTGCCCGCGCCGTTGGGGCCAAGCAGACCGATGCGCTCGCCGGGGGCGATGAGCACGCGCAGCTTTTGCAGGATGGCCTTGCCGGCATAGCCGGCGTCGACCTCGTCGAAGCGGATCAGCGGCGAGGGCAGGCGCTCGGGGGTGGGGAATTCGAAGGAGAATTCCGAGTCGGCGTGGGCCGGCGCCACCAGTTCCATGCGTTCGAGCTGCTTGATGCGGCTCTGCGCCTGGGTGGCCTTGGTGGCCTGGGCCTTGAAGCGGTTGATGAATTTCTGCAGGTGCGCCACCTGGCGCTGCTGCTTGGCGTGGGTGGCGGTCTGCAGCGCCATTTTCTCGGCGCGGATGCGCTCGAACTGCGAGTAGTTGCCGGTGTAGAGGGTGGCGGCGGTGCCTTCCAGGTGCAGGGTATGGGTGGTGACGGCGTCGAGGAATTCGCGGTCGTGCGAGATCACCAGCAGGGTGCCGGGGTATTCCACCAGCCAGTCCTGCAGCCAGATCACGGCGTCCAGGTCCAGGTGGTTGGTCGGCTCGTCGAGCAGCAGCAGGTCGGAGCGGCACATCAGGGCCCGCGCCAGGTTCAGGCGCATGCGCCAGCCGCCGGAAAAGCTCGCGACCGGGCGCTCCTGCGCCTCCGTCGAAAAGCCCAGGCCGTGCAGCAGGCGCGCGGCGCGGGAGCGCGCGGCGTAGCCTCCGATGGTGCCGAGCCGCTCGTGGATGGCGCCGATCTTGTCGGCGTCGTGCGCTTCCTCGGCGATGAGCAGGCGCCGTTCCAGGTCTCGCAGCTCGACATCGCCGTCCGAGGCGAATTCGATGGCGGCGTCGGGCAGGGCGGGAGTTTCCTGCGCCACGGTGGCCACCGCCACATTTTTCAGGGCCGAGATATTGCCCTTATCGACTGCCAATTCGCCCAGTATGGCAGCGAACAGCGTCGATTTGCCGGTGCCGTTGCGGCCCACCACCCCGCAGCGCCAGCCCGGATGGATGGTGAAGTTGGCATTTTCCAGCAGGGTGCGCGCACCACGCCGCAGCGTGGCCTGGCTAAGAGTGATCATGCGCGCATTTTAGCCCGGCATCGCCGCCTATGGTGCGGAGCAACAAAAAAGCTTGCTCGCGCAAAGACGCAAAGACGCAAAAGAAGCGAAAAGATTTATGTGGCCGTCGGAAAGACGTAACAACTCCCAACAGAGGGAGTTTTTCAGTTGTTTTTTGCGGCTTTGCGCCTTTGCGCGAGACGCTGTGGCTTCTAGCGCTTGACCAGGGAGTCGCGGAATTTGATGTAGTCCGCGGCGCTTTGCGCCGGTGCTTCCAGCATCGGCAGATGCCCCATGTCCGGCATGATGATCACGCTGGAGTTCGGCATCAGCTGGTGCAGGACCGCGGCGCCGGAGTTGCTCAGGGCGCGGTCGTGATCGCCCCAGACGATCAGGGCGGGCGTGGACAGGTTCTTCACCTGCGGCTCCAGCGGCGGCTCCTGGGCCAGCAGGTCGAACACCTTCTGTTCGTACGGGGCATCCGCGGCGGCGCGCCGCGCCAGCACGGTGACCAGGGCGCGCGGCACGAAGGGGCGGTGCACGAAGACGAAATCGAGCAGGTCCTGGTATTCCTGCGGCGTGCTGGCGATCAGCGGTATGTGGCCGCCGGCGCGGACAATCTTCATCAGCTCGCTCGGCTGCGCGCCGGCCACGCCGGCCGGTGCGAGCAGCCACAGGCTGTTCACCTGCTCGGGGTGCGCGGCGGCGAAGGCCGCGGCGATCCAGCCGCCCATGGAATTGCCGCCCAGGTCGAAATGCGTGAGGCCCAGCGCGGTGGCGATCTGTTCGAGATAGATGACCTGGTCCTCGATGCGGCTTTGCTCGGGGGTCGGCTTGGTGCTCTCGCCGTAGCCCGGCAGGTCGACCGCGTAAACGTGGTAATGCGGCGCCAGGTAGCGCGAGACGCGGGTCCAGTTGTCCTTGTCGGCGCCGAAGCCGTGCAACAGCAGCAGCGGCCGGCCTTGGCCGCCTTCCAGGTAGGCGATCTTAAACCCCGGAATGTCGAGCTGCCCGGCCTGCACCCCGGCGAGCCCGCGTTCGACCGCCACCGCGGCCGCGGTAAACGGTACCGGATAGTAGAAATCGAAAATGGCGTAAACCAGGACAATGGCGGCCAACAGCGACATCGCCAGCAACAGTAGCTTGCGCATAACAGCGCCCCCTCCAGCAGTTGACCCCCGGGCCTGGTGGCGGACGCCGCTGGCGCCGCCGTGTTCTATTCGCGGCAGATTCTGCACAAGCCGTGGCGGCATTGGCATTTGCCAGAGGGACAGGGCCGGCCGGCGCCCGGCCAACCCGGGTCAAGCGGGACTGAGGCTCAACTCCCCGGCTGCAGCAGGCGCATCAGGTTTTCCTGGACCACGCTGGCCACCAGGCGGCCGCCGCGCTCGAAGATCAGGCCGCGCGACAGGCCGCGCGCGCCCTGCGCCGAGGGGGAGTCCATGGAGTACAGCAGCCAGTCGTCGGTGCGCACGTCGCGGTGGAACCACAGCGCGTGGTCGATGCTGGCGATGGCGCTGCGCGGGTCGATGAAGGACATGGCATGCGGGCGCAGCGCGGTGGACAGCAGGTTGAAGTCCGAGGCGTAGGCCAGCACGCAGCGGTGCAGCTTGGGATCGTCCGGCAGCGTGCCGGAGGCGCGGAACCACAGGTTCTGGGTCAAGCCCGTGCTGTCCGCCTGCGGCTGCAGGGGGTTCCAGGGGTCCACAGGGCGGAATTCGATGGCCACGGCGCGCAGCATCGCCTCGCGGGCGCGCTGCGGCAGGCCGGGCTGGCTGCTCACCCATTCCTCGGACAGGTCCTGCATCGAGCGCAGCGATTCGGGCGGGGGCACTTCCGGCATGCTGACCTGGTGCTCGACGCCGCCTTCCGGGCGCTGGAACGAGACGATCATCGACAGGATCGGCTGGCCGTGCTGGATCGCCTGTACCCGCCGCGCGGTGAAGCTGCGGCCGTCGCGCACCCGGTCCACTTCGTAGATGATGGGCAGGGCCATGTCGCCCGGACGCAGGAAGTAGGCGTGCAGGGAATGCGCGGTGGACTCCTCCACGGTGCGGCCCGCCGCCACCAGCGCCTGGCTGATGACCTGGCCGCCGAATACGCTCTTGCCGCCGAGATCGCGCGACTGGCCGCGGAACATGTTGTCTTCCAGCGCTTCGAGGTCGAGCAGGTTGACGAGGTCCTGGAGCAGGCGGTTCATCGCTGGTCTCTGGAAAAAGGTTCGGTTTGGCCGGAGCGCCGGTAAGCAGGCTTTCCGGATCATCGCTTTTGGCGAATGGTCTGACTATTATCCGCCATCGGCTCAAGTAAGTGCCGGCATACAAGTGCCGGCATAGATTATCCCGCAAGCGGGGGAAACAAATGCGGAAACATTCGGCTTCAGGGAGCGAGCCCGTGCCCGCGGCGGACGCGGTGGACGGCGGGCGCCGCACGCTGCTCAAGGCCGGTATGCTCGGTTCGCTGCTGCTCGGCGCGGCCGGTGTTTCGGCGAGCCTGAGCGGCTGCACCGGGCGCACGGCATCGGCCGCCGCCGACTACAAGTTCCTGCGCGACGCCGATCTTGTCATGCTGCGCGCCCTGGTGCCCGGCGTGCTGGGCGCGCTGCTGCCGGGCGCCGGCGCGGAGCGGGACCGGCTGCTGGACGATCTGCTGCACCGCATCGACCTGAGCGGCTATCGCCTCGGGCATGCCGGGCGCAAGGCCCTGGCGCAGCTGTTCGATCTGCTCAACATGAGCCTGACGCGCCGGGCCCTCGCCGGCATCGCCGAATGGGAGCAGGCCACGGCGGCGCAGGTGCAAGCCTTCCTGGAACGCTGGCGCCTGAGTTCCTTCGCCTTGCTCAATGCTGGGTATCGCGTGCTGATCAAGCTGGTCTCGGGTGCGTTCTACGGGACCCAGGCGGGCTGGGCGGCCGCCAATTATCCGGGGCCGCCGCCGGGCCCCTACCAGGTGTTCAACAGCTAATGGCCATCGACGATATCTATACCAAGGGCATCGCCGGCGGCTGGAAGGTGGTCGATGCTTCCACCCTGGCGCAGGACCAGACCTTTGAAGCCGACGTCGCCATCATCGGCAGCGGTGCCGGCGGCGGCACCAGCGCGGAAATTCTCAGCGCGGCGGGGCTGAAGGTGCTGATCCTGGAGGAGGGGCCGCTGCAGACCGCGGCCAACTTCAAGGACATGAACGACGCCCGCGCCTACGGCGAGCTGTACCAGGAGGGCGCGGGGCGCGCCACTTCGGATGGCGCGGTATCGATCCTGCAGGGCCGCTCGGTGGGCGGCACCACCACGGTGAACTGGACCTCCAGTTTCCGCACGCCGGCGCCGACGCTGCAGTACTGGGCCGACCGGTTCGCGCTCAAGGGCGGCAGCGAAGCGGAGATGGCGCCCTGGTTTGCGCAGATGGAGGAGCGCCTGGGCATCGCGCCCTGGGCGGCGCCGCCGAACGCCAACAACGATGCCCTCAAGCACGGCGCCGAAAAGCTTGGCTGGGCCGCGCACGTCATCCCGCGCAATGTGCGCGGCTGCTGGAACCTGGGGTATTGCGGCCTGGGCTGTCCAACCAATGCCAAGCAGTCGATGCTGGTCACCACCATCCCGGGCGCGCTGAAAAACGGGGCGCAGCTGGTGCACCATGTGTCCGTGCGCAAGCTGGTCTTCGCTCAGGGCAAGGTGGCTGGTCTGGAAGCCGAGGCCCTCGGGCCGGACTGCGTCAGGCCCAGTGGGGTGAAGATCGCGGTGAAGGCGCGGCACTACGTGCTGGCCGGCGGCGCGATCAACAATCCCGCGCTGCTGCTGCGCTCAGGGGCTGCCGATCCGCATGGGCGCATCGGCAAGCGCACCTGCATCCACCCGGTGAACCTGTCGCTGGCGATCATGCCGGACAAGGTGGAGGGCTACTACGGCGCGCCGCAGTCGATCTACTCGGACGAGTTCCAATGGAAGCACGGCGCCGCCGGCCCGGTGGGCTACAAAATCGAGGTGGCGCCGATGCAGCCGCTGCTGGGCAGCGTCATCTTCGGCCGCTACGGCGAGGAGCTGAAAGCCGGCATGGCGCAGCTGCCCAACATGCAGTCGATGCTGGCGCTGCTGCGCGACGGCTTCGACGAGCAGAGCGCCGGCGGCGAGGTGGAGATCGACAGTGCCGGCGCGCCGGTGCTGCATTACGATTTCAGCGACTACCTGTGGGAGGGTTTCCGCCGCGCCTACCTGAGCATGGCGGAATTGCAGTTCGCCGCCGGGGCCAGGCAGGTGATGCCGCTGCACCTGGACGCGCGGCCCTACGACAGCTGGTCGGAGGCCCAGGCCGCGGTCGCCGGCCTGCCTTACCACAAGCAGCGCGTGGCGGTGTTCACCGCGCACCTGATGGGCGGCTGCGCCATGGGCGAGGACGAGAAGCTGACGGTGGTGGACAGCGACGGCCGCTTCCGCCACGCGGATAACCTGTCGATCATCGACGGCTCGATTTTTCCCACCAGTATCGGCGCCAATCCGCAGCTTTCGATCTATGGGTTTGCCTGCAAGAATGCGACGAAGCTGGCGGGGGAACTGAAAGCTTAGAAGCGTTCTCGCGCAAAGCCGCGAAGCCGCAAAAAAAGAAATTTATAGCTGGATGGACGATGTCCTTAGCGCTGTGCCTTGGCGTCTTTGCGTCTTTGCGCGAGATGCTGTTGCTTTCCGCACTTAGAACTTACGCTCGGCTGTAGGCGGCGGCGTCCACTGGTAGATCCAGGTCTCGCTCAGGGGCTGGCCGTCGCTGCGCAGGTACAGGCGCAGGTTGATCGGTTCCACGCTGTCGTCGGTGGGCTTGATGTCGAACATGGCGCGGTAGCCGTCGATCGAGGCCAACGGGCGGGCGGAGGTGATTTCGATCTTGCCGCGCGAGGCTTCGATCACCGGCTCGACCTTGGCGTCCTTGCCGAGCTTGGCCAGGCTGCCGCCGGCGAAGTCGATGGCGAAGCGCCAGGAGAAATAGCTGTGCTTCTGGCCGACGATGCCGCCGACGCCGTCGCGGGTGGCCTGCACCGTGGCCAGCTTCGGTGTCGACGGCGGCGTGCGGCACCAGTACAGCTTGTAGCCGAACAGCAGTTCCTGGCCGGCTTGCGGTTTCTCCACCGGGTTCCAGAACGCGACCACGTTGTCGTTGGTCTCGTCCTCGGTGGGCAGTTCCACCAGCATCACGGCGCCCTTGCCCCAGCCGCCGGCGGGTCCGGTGCGCGGCTCCACCCACAGGCTCGGGCGCTTTTCGTAGAACACGCCGTCGTCCTGGTAGTGGTCGAAGTTGCGGTCGCGCTGCAGCAGGCCGAAGCCGCGCGGGTTCTCGTCGAAGTACGAGTTGGTATGAATGCCGGCCGGGTTGACCAGCGGGCGCCAGATCCATTCGCCGCTGCCGGTCCACAGCTGCAGGCCGTCGGCGTCGTGGATTTCCGGGCGCCAGTCGACGCCGCGGCGCCTGTCGTTCTCGCCGGTCTGGTACATGGCGGTGAGCGGGGCGATGCCGATGCGCTCGATGGTCTTGCGCGGGTACAGCGCCGCGTCGATGTCCATGATCAGCGTGTCGCCCAGGGTCACCAGGAAGCGGTAGGCGCCGGTGATGCTGGGCGAGTCGAGCAGGGCATAGACGTAGAAGCTGTCCGAGCCGGGCGCCGGACGCTCGAGCCACCAGCTGGTGAAGGTGGGGAATTCCTCCGGGTCCAGGCCGGAGTTCACCGCCAGGCCGCGCGCCGACTGGCCGTATTGCAGGTCGCCGTCCACGGCGCGGAAGTAGCTGGCGCCCTGGAAAGCGGCGACGTCGCGCACCCAGTCGTTGTGGAACAGCACGCGGAAGCCGGCGAAGCCCAGGTTCTTCGGCAGAGACTCGCCCTTGATGCCGCTCTTGCCGTAGTCGAACATGGCCGGGTCGTAGGCCAGTTCCTGCGCCTGGCCGTTCACCACCTCGTGGATCAGCACCGGCGTGGTCATGTGCCAGCCCAGGTGGAAGAAGCGCACCTGGGCGTTGAGGCCCTGCTCGCGCCACAGCGAATGGTCGGTCCGGAACTGGATCGCCTGCCATTGGTCCCAACTCATCTTGCCGAGCTGGTCGGGTATCTGTCCGGCCCTGCCCTGGTAGGGCTGTCCGCTGAGCGCGCGTGCCTGGCCCTTGAGCCAGGCGTAGTCGAAGGGCTGCGGCTTTCCCAGCTT
>CAJCJI010000001.1 GCA_903970595.1 Verrucomicrobiota bacterium | reverse complement strand
ATGGCCGGCGGCGCCTCGGCGCCCTGCACTGGCACCGGGTAGAGCAAGACCTCGGCCAGCGGCCAGCGCCGCGCCAGGGCGGTCAGCACATCGTGCAGGGCCGCGCCGCTGCCGGAGGTGACCAGGCCGATGCGGCGCGGCGCGGGCGGGATCGGCCGCTTCAGCGCGCCATCGAACAGGCCTTCCGCCGCCAGCCGCGCCTTCAGCGCCTCGAACGCGCGCAGCAGGGCGCCGGTGCCTGCGGGCTCCAGGTGATCGACGATCATCTGCAGCTCGCCGCGCGCCGGATAGATGCCCACCTTGCCGCGCAGCAGCACCGCGTCGCCGTTGGCGGGCGGCGGCCGCACGTAGAAATTGGCCTGGCGGAACATGGCGCAGCGCAGCTGTGCGCGCTCGTCCTTGAGCGTGAAATACCAGTGGCCCGACGCCGGCTTGGCCAGGTTTGAAATTTCGCCCTGCACCCACAGGCTGGGCAGGCTGTCCTCCAGCAGGCCGCGCAGGATCTCCGCCAGCTCGGATACGGCGTAGACGGTGCGCTGCGGGGCTTCGTCCGGGGGATTCATGAGCATACTCGCGGCCTTGCGGGATCGGGGGCGGTTTTGCGGCGGGGAGTGGGAGCGATCTCTCCGGCTTCTGTATAATATCGCTTTGCCGGAGCCGTAAATGTCGCCTCATCCCGCTGACTCCCGCATCGATCTCGAAGCCCTCACCTTCGATGATGTCCTGCTGCAGCCCGCCTACTCCGAGGTGCTGCCGCGCCAGGTCGATCTGCGCACGCCGCTGACTTCCCGCATCATGCTCAACATCCCGCTGCTGTCGGCGGCGATGGACACCGTCACCGAGGCGGGCCTGGCCATCGCGCTGGCGCAGGAAGGCGGCATTGGCATCGTGCACAAGAACATGAGCGCCGAGCGCCAGGCCGCCGAAGTGCGGCGCGTGAAGAAATACGAGTCCGGCATCATCGCCGACCCGATCACGGTGCCGCCCGGCATGACCATCGCCGAGGTGCTGGCATTGACCCGAGCCAACCGCATCTCCGGCGTGCCGGTGGTGGACGGCACACGGCTGGTCGGCATCGTCACCAGCCGCGACCTGCGCTTCGAAACGCACATGGACCAGCCGGTGTCGCAGATCATGACGCCGCAGCCGCGCCTGGTGACGGTGCAGGAAGGGGCGCCGCGCGAGGAAGTGATTTCGCTGCTGCACAAGCACCGCATCGAGAAAGTGCTGGTGGTGAACGAGCGCTTCCAGCTGCGCGGCATGATCACGGTGAAGGACATCCAGAAGTCCACCGAGCACCCGCTGGCCTGCAAGGACGAGCATGGCCGCCTGCGCGTCGGCGCGGCGGTGGGCACCGGTGCGGATACCGACGAGCGCCTCGCCGCGCTGATCGAGGCCGGCGTCGACGTGGTGGTGGTGGATACCGCGCACGGCCACAGCAAGGGCGTGATCGACCGCGTCGCGCGCATCAAGAAGCAATATGGCGAGCTGCAGGTGATCGGCGGCAACATCGCCACCGGCGACGCCGCCCTGGCGCTGGTCGATGCCGGAGCCGACGCCGTCAAGGTCGGCATCGGCCCGGGCTCGATCTGCACCACGCGCGTGGTCGCCGGCGTGGGCGTGCCGCAGATCAGCGCGGTGATGGCGGTGGCAGCCGCGCTGAAGAGCCGCGGCGTGCCGCTGATCGCGGATGGCGGCGTGCGCTACTCCGGCGACTTCGCCAAGGCGCTGGCGGCCGGCGCCTACGCGGTGATGGCCGGCAGCCTGTTCGCCGGCACCGAGGAAGCCCCCGGCGAGGAAGAACTGTACCAGGGCCGCTCCTACAAATCCTATCGCGGCATGGGCTCGCTTGGCGCCATGTCGCAGGCCCAGGGTTCCAAGGACCGCTACTTCCAGGACACCACCAGCGAGGTGGAGAAGCTGGTGCCCGAAGGCATCGAGGGCCGCGTGCCGTACAAGGGCCCGATGGGGGCGATCGTGCACCAGATGCTCGGCGGCCTGCGCGCCTGCATGGGCTACACCGGCTGCAACAACGTCGAGGAACTGCGCACCCGCACCCGCTTCGTCAAGATCACGTCGGCCGGCATCAAGGAATCGCATGTGCACGACGTGACCATCACTAAGGAAGCGCCGAATTACCGGATCGAGTCGTCCTGAAGATGGCGCGTGAGAGCAGTGATCGCTTGATGGCCGCGCCGTACCGGTGAACACATTGAAGAATATCCACGCCGACAAAATCCTGATTCTCGACTTCGGCTCCCAATACACCCAGCTCATCGCGCGCCGCGTGCGCGAGCTTGGGGTCTACAGCGAAATCCACCCCTGGGATGCCGGCGACGAGGCGGTGCGCGCCTTCGCGCCCAAGGGCATCATCCTGTCCGGCAGCCCCGAGTCGGTGACCGAGCCCAACTCGCCGCGCGCGCCGGACAGCGTCTGGTCCCTGGGGGTGCCGGTGCTGGGCATCTGCTACGGCATGCAGACCATGGCGGCGCAGCTTGGCGGCCGGGTCGAGCCCGGCCTGGTGAAGGAATTCGGCTACGCCGAGATCCGCGCGCGAGGCCACAGCGCGCTGCTGCGCGATATCGAGGACCGGGTCAACGCGGAGGGCCACGGCCTGCTCGACGTATGGATGAGCCATGGCGACCGTGTGGCGGAGATTCCGCCCGGCTTCAAGCTGATCGCCTCGACCAAGGATGTGCCCAACGCCGGCATGGCCGACGAGTCGCGGCGCTATTACGCCATCCAGTTCCATCCCGAGGTCACGCACACCACCCAGGGCAAGCGCATTTACTCGCGCTTCATCCACGACATCTGCGGCTGCGGCAATGCCTGGACCGCGGACAACATCATCGAGGATGCCGGCAAGCGCGTGCGTGAGCAGGTCGGCGGCGGCAAGGTGCTGCTCGGCCTGTCCGGCGGCGTCGACTCTTCAGTGGTGGCGGCGCTGCTGCACAAGGCCATCGGCGACCAGCTCACCTGCGTCTTCGTCGACCACGGCCTGCTGCGGCACCAGGAAGGCGACCAAGTGATGCAGGTGTTCGCCCGCAACCTGGGTGTCAAGGTGATCCGGGTCAACGCCGAGGCGCGCTTCCTCGATGCGCTCAAGGGCGTGAGCGATCCCGAGGCCAAGCGCAAGATCATCGGCCGTTTGTTCATCGAGGTGTTCGACGAGGAGGCCGGCAGGATCAAGGACGTAGATTTCCTGGCACAAGGGACGATCTACCCGGACGTGATCGAGTCCGCCGGCGGCAAAACCGGCAAGGCCCACGTCATCAAGAGCCACCACAACGTCGGCGGCCTGCCGGCGCACATGAAGCTCAAGCTGGTGGAGCCGCTGCGCGAACTGTTCAAGGACGAGGTGCGCGCCATCGGCCTGGAATTGGGCCTGCCGGTGGAAATGGTGCAGCGCCACCCCTTCCCCGGTCCTGGCCTCGGCGTGCGCATCCTGGGCGAAGTCACCAAGCAGGCCGCGGACACGCTGCGCCTGGCCGACCACATCTTCATCGAGGAATTGCGCCGTTCCGGCTGGTACGACAAGACCAGCCAGGCCTTCGCCGTGTTCCTGCCGGTGAAGAGCGTCGGCGTCACCGGCGACGGCCGCAGACACGAACCGGTGGTGGCGCTGCGCGCCGTGGAAACCATCGACTTCATGACCGCGCGCTGGGCCCATCTGCCCTACGAACTGCTCGACGTGTGCAGCCGCCGCATCGTCAATGAGGTGCCGGGCCTGTCGCGCGTGGTCTACGACATTTCGGGTAAGCCGCCGGCGACGATCGAGTGGGAGTGAATGTGATGACTGGCAAAGTCACCATCTTCGGTATCAAGGCCTGCGACACGATGAAGAAGGCCCGTGCCTGGCTCGACGGACATGGCGTCAGCTACGTTTTCCACGACTACAAGGCTGAAGGCATCGACCGCCCACACCTGGAAGCATGGATTAAGGCTGTCGGCTGGGAGACCGTGCTGAACCGCGCCGGCACCACTTTCCGCAAGCTGCCCGAGGCGGATCGTGAAGGAATGAACGAAGCCAAGGCCATCAAGCTGATGCTGGCCCAGCCAACGATGATCAAGCGCCCCGTGCTGGAAACCGGCGCCGGCTTGCCGCTGGTGGGCTTCAAGCCCGAGGCTTACGCGGCACGGTTTGGTTGAAGTGTTCCCCTCCCCTTGCGGGAGGGGCCAGGGGAGGGGTAGGCCGTGGCAGAACACCTCGTTCAAATACGCCGCTCGCGCCAATTGCGCGCGAACATGACCGAAGCAGAGTTGAAGCTTTGGTCTCGCCTTAATCGGGGACAATTGCAGGGCTGGAGATTTCGCAGGCAAGTTCCGCTGGGGGCGTATTTTGTGGATTTCCTGTGCCTGGAGGCGCGGTTGATCGTTGAGGTTGATGGCGGCCAGCACCAGGAGGGACAACTAGAACACGACGATGAACGGGATGCTTGGCTTCGCTCGCAAGGATTCCGGATTCTTCGTTTTTGGAATAATCAGGTGCTTGGAGAAACCGAAGCTGTGCTTGAGAGCGTTCTGCAACAGCTTACCCCTCCCCCCAGCCCCCTCCCGCAAGGGGAGGGGGAGTTGGCGCTGCAGGATGCTCAGTGGATGCGCCATGCCCTTGCGCTTGCCGAACGCGCAGCCGCCGAGGGCGAAGTCCCCGTCGGCGCCGTGCTGGTCAAGGAAGGAGCGATCCTCGGCGAAGGCTGGAACCGGCCGATCACCCTGCACGATCCCAGCGCGCACGCCGAGATGATCGCCCTGCGTGCTGGCGCGGCGGCGCTCGGCAATTACCGGCTGCCTGGCGCCACGCTCTACGTCACCCTGGAGCCCTGCGTCATGTGCGCCGGCGCCATCGTCCATGCACGGGTGTCGCGCCTGGTGTTCGGCGCCCGCGATCCCAAGGCCGGGGCGGTGGACTCGGTTTACGATGTGATTGCCCGGCCGCGCCTCAACCATGTGGTGGAGTGGAGCGGAGGGGTGCTGGAAGAGGAGTGCGGGGCGGTTCTGCGCGCGTTCTTCCGGGCCCGGCGCTAGGCTTCCGGGCGGGGCTTCCGCGGCGCATGGCGCCGCGCTAATCTTTGGAAAATCCGGCCGGGGACAGCGGCTGGAATAGAACAAGGAAGCCAATGAAGGCATTTGTGACGGGCGGTTCAGGTTTTGTGGGACGCAATCTGCTTGCGGTGCTTCAGGCCCGCGGCGATCGGGTGGTGGCGCTGGCCCGTTCGCTGAGCGCCATGGAAGCGGTGCGGGCGCTGGGTGCCGAGCCGCTGGCCGGCGACCTGGTCGACGTGGCGGCGATGACGGCCGGCATGGCGGGCGCCGACGTGGTATTCCATTGCGCGGCCAAGGTCGACGACTGGGGCGATCCGGCGGAGTTTCACCGGGTCAACGTAGAGGGCACGGCCCAAGTGATCGAAGCGGCGCGCGCCGCGGCCGTGCGGCGGATGGTCCATGTAAGCACCGAAGCGGTGCTGGCCGACGGCACGCCGATCCATGACGCCGACGAAACCCGCCCGCGCGCCACGCGGCCGATAGGCCTCTATCCTTTGACCAAGGGCAAGGCCGAAGAAGTGGCGCTGGCCGGCAGCCGCGATGGCCTTGAGGTGGTGGTGGTGCGGCCGCGTTTCGTCTGGGGCAAGGGCGATACGGCGATTCTGCCGAAGATCGTCGAGGTGATGCGCAAGGGCCAGTTCGCCTGGATCGGCGGCGGCCGCTTTCTCACCTCCACCTGCCACGTGCGCAATGTCTGCGAGGGCATGCTGCTGGCGGCGGAGCGGGGCAGGGCGGGCGAAATCTATTTCTTCACCGATGGAGCGCCGGTCGAATTCCGCGCCTTCATCACAGCCATGGCGGCAACCCAGGGCGCGGACCCCGGCCAGCGCGCCATGCCGCGCTGGCTGATCTACGCCATCGCCGTGATCGGCGAATTCCTATGGCGCACCCTGCCGCTGAAGGGCCGCCCGCTGGTCTCACGCATGGCGGTGGTGCTCACTGGCGAGGAAGTCACGGTGAATGACGCCAAGGCGCGGCGCGAACTGGGCTACGTTGGACAGATGACGCGCGAAGCGGGACTCGCGGAAATGACGGCGGCTGCCGCGCCGTCATTTTAGTCCCCCTGCGGCGCTACATCTGCTGCCGTATCGACGCCGAGTCGGAATGAGCATTGCGCTCGAACGCAATCACTCCGCCTTTCACGTCGATCTTCACCGTATCTCCGGCGGCGAACTTGCCGTCCAGCAGGTCCCGGGCCAGCGGGTTCTCCACCAGGGTCTGGATCGCGCGCTTCAGCGGGCGCGCGCCGTAGACCGGGTCGTACCCCGCTTCCGCCAGCCTGCTGAGGGCGGCCTCGCTGATCGCAAGACCGATGCCGCGTTCGGCCAGGCGCTTGCGCAGGCCCACCGTCTGGATCTCGGTGATGGCGCGGATCTGCGCCGCGCCCAACGGATGGAACACCACCGACTCGTCGATGCGGTTGATGAATTCCGGGCGGAAGTGCTGCCGCACCACCTCCATCACCGCTTCCTTGATCGCCGAGTAGTCTTCCTCCTTGCGGCCAGTGGAGTCCTTGCCCATCAAGTCCTGGATCAATTGCGAGCCGAGGTTGGAGGTCATCACCACCACGGTGTTGCGGAAGTCCACGGTGCGGCCCTGGCCGTCGGTGAGGCGGCCGTCGTCCAGCACCTGCAGCAGCACGTTGAACACTTCCGGATGGGCCTTTTCGACTTCGTCGAACAGGATCACCGAGTACGGCCGGCGCCGCACCGCCTCGGTGAGGTAGCCGCCCTCGTCGTAGCCCACGTAGCCGGGAGGCGCGCCGATCAGGCGCGCCACCGCGTGGCGCTCCATGAACTCGCTCATGTCGATGCGTACCATCGATTCCTCGGTGTCGAACAGGTACGAGGCCAGGGCCTTGCACAACTCGGTCTTGCCGACGCCGGTGGGGCCGAGGAACAGGAACGAGCCGATCGGCCGGTTGGGATCGGCCAGGCCCGCGCGAGAGCGGCGGATGGCGTTGGACACCGCGGCCAGGGCTTCCTTCTGCCCGACCACGCGGGTGCCCAGCACCGCTTCCATGCGCAACAACTTCTCGCGCTCGCCCTCCATCAGCTTGGAGACGGGAATGCCGGTCCAGCGCGATACGATGTCGGCGATTTCCTCTTCGCCGACGCTGGTGCGCAGCAGCTCGAATTTCTGGTGCGCGGTGGTGGTGGCGGCGGCATGCCGCTTTTCCAGTTCGGGAATCTTGCCGTACTGCAGCTCCGCCATGCGCGCCAGGTCGCCGGCGCGCCGCGCCGCTTCCAGCTCGGTGCGCGCCCGGTCCAGTTCTTCCTTGATGCCGGCGCTGCCGGCGACGGTGCTCTTCTCCGCCTTCCAGCGTTCTTCCAGGTCGGAGCAATCGCGCTCCAGTTTGGCGATTTCCTCTTCCAGCGCGGCCAGCGAGCGCCGGGCGCCTTCGTCGCTTTCCTTTTTCAGCGCTTCGCGCTCGATCTTCAGCTGGATCAGGCGGCGGTCGAGGCGGTCCAGCACTTCCGGCTTGGAATCGATCTCGATGCGGATGCGCGAGGCGGCCTCGTCCATCAGGTCGATGGCCTTGTCCGGCAGGTTGCGATCGGTGATGTAGCGGTGCGACAGCTTGGCCGCGGCGATGATGGCGCCGTCGCTGATGTCCACGCCGTGGTGCACCTCGTAGCGCTCCTTCAGGCCGCGCAGGATGGCGATGGTGTCTTCCACGCTCGGTTCGCCCACCAGCACTTTCTGGAAACGGCGCTCCAGCGCGGCATCTTTCTCGATGTACTTGCGGTACTCGTCCAGAGTGGTGGCGCCGATGCAGCGCAGCTCGCCGCGCGCCAGCGCCGGCTTGAGCATGTTGCCGGCGTCCATGGCGCCTTCGGCCTTGCCGGCGCCGACCAGGGTATGGATCTCGTCGATGAACAGGATCACGGCGCCAGCGGTCTTGGACAGGTCGGTCAGCACCGCTTTCAGGCGCTCCTCGAACTCGCCGCGAAACTTGGCGCCGGCGATGAGCGCGCCCATGTCGAGGGCGAAGATGGTGGAGTCGGTGAGCACCTCGGGCACCTT